>JAZDGR010000105.1:0-73815 GCA_043806735.1 bacterium
AGCTTCTTGATGTACCGCATCATCTCGGTTTCGGAATGATAGCTGCTGAAGACCTTTTTTTCCAGGATTTCCGATTTCCGTGTTAGCTCTTTCGGCAGGGTAGTGATTTTGTCACATTCTTTCGGGTGGCAGATGAATTCAGAACATAGTTTCCCGGCGGCTTTTGCCAGGAGGCAAAGGATCAGGTTAACGTCAGCAAGTTCCGTTGTTTCATCCACGCTGATGCCGATGTGGCGATCATCAAAGTACCGCAGGTTGACCTTGTTCTCCAGGGCAAGCTCCCGGATCTTCCCGGTAGAAATGCCTTCCGGAGTCCGGATGTAAAGGGTATCAAAGAAATGCTTATTCAGTTGGTCATACCCATACTTTTGGACTTCCAGGGAAAACACACCGGCGAGGATATTGATGTGACGTGCGATGTTTTTCAAGCCAAGCGCACCGTGGTACGTTGCATACATCCCTGCCATTACAGCCAGAAGCACCTGGGAAGTACAGATGTTGGATGTTGCCCGTTCCCGCTTGATGTGCTGCTCGCGGGTTTGCAACGCCATACGCAACGCCCGGTTTCCGTTGGCGTCGACCGATACACCGATGATCCTGCCCGGCATCTGGCGTTTAAAGTCTTCTTTTGTGGCAAAGTAGGCTGCATGCGGACCGCCATACCCCATCGGAATCCCGAACCGCTGTGTGGAACCAATTACGACATCGGCGCCCCACTCACCTGGAGGAGTGAGCAGGACGAGGCTCAGGATGTCCGCTGCGACCGCAACGGCGGCACCAGCAGCGTGCGCTTTCTCAACGAGCCCCCGGTAATCGTTGACACTTCCGAACTGATTCGGATACTGAACCGCTACTCCAAATACTTTGTCATGGAAGGTAAACTCGCTGCATTTCCCAACGAGTACTTCGATCCCGAAAGGAATCGCCCGGGTTTTCATCACATCCAGGGTTTGCGGGAACATATTCTGGGAAACGAGGAACACGTTGGCTCCTCTCTTCACGGCATCCCTGGAACGGGAGTTATAGAGCATGATCATGGCTTCGGCCGCGGCCGTTCCTTCATCCAGCAGGGAAGCATTGGCGATGGGTAAACCGGTCAGGCTGATTACCATCGTCTGGAAGTTCAGCAAGGCTTCCAGCCGTCCCTGCGAGATCTCTGCCTGGTATGGGGTATAAGCCGTGTACCAACCCGGATTTTCGAGAATATTCCGGAGAATGACTCCGGGGGTGATGGTATTGTAATACCCCATCCCGATGAAGGTTTTAAAGGCTTTGTTTTTCCCGGCAACCTCCTTTAGGTGAGTCAGGAATTGAACCTCATTCATCCCTTTTGGAAGGTGTATCGGAGATTTCATCCGGATACTAGCAGGCACCGTCTCATCAATGAGTTGATCGAGGGAGTTTACACCGATTTTCTCCAGCATGAGCTGTATTTCCGAAACATTCGGACCGTTGTGGCGGCAAACGAAATTGTTTGTAATCATAAGAATTGTGAATTAATAAACAGTAGAGCGTAAAACGGAAGGCAAAAGTACCAAGTTTGCATCAAATTATACTGAAGATGGTAATTTTATTTATTTTTATACACTGGATAATAGCTATTCTTGATTAACAAACATAAGGAGATCCACTATGCCGGACATTGACGGAACCAACGAAGCAAAACAATATTATACTGATGTACCGCAGACATCAGCAAGTTATTTTTTAAAAGGGTCAAACTCCCTGGACTGGGGTATGAAAAACCGGCTGGGCAGGATCTTTAACCCGGTCAGCGGCAAGACAGTCATGCTGGCTATTGACCATGGTTATTTTCAGGGTCCGACCACCGGACTGGAACGAATCGATGTAAACATCCTTCCCCTGGAACCATATGCCGATACCCTTATGCTTACCCGTGGTATCTTACGGAGTATGATTCCTCCCGATACTCAAAAGTCCATTGTCCTCAGAGTCTCGGGCGGGACCAGTATCCTTAAGGAACTTTCCAATGAGGCCCTGGCAGTGGATATCGAGGACGCCATACGTCTAAATGTCTCAGCCATGGCGGTACAGGTTTTCATCGGTGGCGAACACGAACGGGAATCAATCATCAACATGACAAAAATGGTGGATATGGGTACACGCTACGGTATACCGACACTGGCTGTTACGGCTGTCGGGAAAGATATGGTGCGTGACGCAAAATATTTCAGGCTGGCTACCCGTATCTGCGCCGAACTGGGAGCCCATTATATCAAGACCTATTATGTTTCCGAAGGCTTTGAGACTGTCACAGCCTCATGTCCCGTACCGATTGTAATAGCCGGAGGGAAAAAGATACCCGAACTTGACGCGCTTAAAATGGCCTACCGGTCTATCCAGGAAGGCGCCGCCGGTGTGGACATGGGCAGGAACATTTTCCAGGCCGATTCGCCCATCGCTATGATCCGGGCGGTAAGAGCGGTTGTCCACGATAATGAAACCCCGGAAAAGGCTTTTGATCTTTATACAACGTTAAAGAATGAGTCCACCCCATGACATATTTCATGCTGAAAATCAGTTTTACCCCATCCCTGAAGGGAGCCTGATTTTCAGCAAATTCTCCCTATAGGGTTGGGGTAAAAGGTTGTGGAAAACAAAGCGCTCTGCAAACTATGAAAGTCTCCATGTGGTATAATAATAGCGACATCAGGGTCGAAGAAGTACCAACCCCATCACCCGGAGAGGGTGAACTGTTGGTAAAGGTTATTTCCTGTGGGATTTGCGGCAGCGACATCGTAGAGTGGTACCGTTTGCCCAGAGCCCCTCTTGTTCAAGGCCATGAGGTAGGGGTGGAGGTGGTGGAAATTGGTGAGGGAGTGAGCAAATATAAAAAAGGAGACAGGCTTTTTATCGCGCCCAAGGTACCCTGCCTTACATGCAGTTATTGCGTAAAGGGACATTACCCTCAATGCAATGCAGTTAAGGACAGGCTGCCCGGAGGATTTGCCGAATACATCCTGGTCCCTAAGGAACTGGTTAAAAACGGCTCCTACCTGCTGCCTGACAATGTTAGCTATGACCAAGCGACATTTATCGAACCGTTGGCCTGTGTTGTCAGGGCACAGAGACTTGCTTCCATTGAGGAGGGACAGTCGGTTCTCATACTCGGCTCCGGTATTTCGGGGCTTTTGCATAGTAAACTTGCCAGGTTTAAAAAATGTTGGGTAATGGCGACTGACATCAATAAAAGAAGGCTTGAACTGGCAAAGAGGTTTGGCGCGGACCATGTCGCATACGCGGCCTCTGATGTGTTGGAACAGTTGATACACGCTAACGGCAGGAAAGCTGATGCGGTTATTGTCACCACCTCTGCCATGTCAGCTTTTAAGCAGGCCTGGGAAACTGTCGAACTGGGCGGAGTTGTTGTTTTATTTGCCGTACCCGGACCCGATAAGGATGTGGTTGTTCCGGTCAATGATTTATGGAGGAAGGAGATACGCATACTCACCTCCTATTATTGCGGACCTCCTGATATTGAAGAAGCCCTTGACCTGATAGCGAAGGGAGACATTAAAGTTGATGACCTCATTACCCACAGGCTGCCGTTAAAAGATACAGATAAAGGATTTAAAATGCTCCTGGAGGGAGCCGGAGCGCTTAAGATCATCATCAAACCACAAGAAGGGTGATTCGTATAACCTGGTTTTATCGCCACAGGCTCTCACAAAAACCGGGTGTCTGTCAGCGGAGTTTAATAGGCCGATATAAAGTACATGGCTTTACGGATTTTATCTGGGGCGGGGAAATCCGCTGAAAAGAAATTCTTATACACAAAAAAATCCGTAATTTAGTCTGATATAAAAGTGAATAAATGACCCACTTTGAAAAAGTTACTTGCCCTGAACGGTCATGCCTTAACCTCATGTGATGCATTCTTCAGAAGAAATAAAATCTCTAGCCCTTCATCTCGGTGCCGACAAATGTGGAATAGCCAGCGCAGACAGGTTTTCTTTTGCTCCAATTGGATTCCGCCCGACGGATGTCTATTCCAAATGCAAGTCTGTTGCCGTTTTCCTGAAGAGAATGCCTTCTGAAGTGATCCTGGCAGAAAACCCATTACCCTATTCCCATACTGCAGACTTACTTTACTCAGCACTCGATCAGATCGGTTTGAACCTTTGCTCCGAACTCGAAAAGAGAAACATTTACGGGATTCCGGTTGTTACCGATGTCCCATACCTTCACTGGGATGCCGAGAATAAACATGGGATGGGAATCATCTCCCTTCGACATGCTGCTTTCAACGCTGGACTGGGAATTCTGGGTAGAAATACCCTGCTGATCAACCGTGAATGCGGGAATATGGTTTATATAGGTGCGGTATTGATTGATGCCGAAGTCGGACCTGATCCTGTTGTGAATGATTTTTCCTGTCCGCCAAATTGCAGCCTCTGCCTCGATGCCTGTCCGGTTCAGGCATTAGATGGTTTTACGGTGATTCAGAAACTATGCAGGGAAATTTCCTTTTTTCAGCATGCAAGGGGGTGGGATATTTACACATGTAAGGAATGTCGGAAGGTTTGTCCGTTAAGTAAAGGGGTGAAATCCTAACTTAACGTGGCGATTTAGGGAATTATCGACTTGACAACCTCCACAGCCAGAAGCAAAGGAAACATGTTGCCACCAACCCCATCCAATTGACCCATATGGGTAGTGACCAGCCACCGATCAATACGGGCAAGCAGGTGACAATCCGTAACAAATGAATCAAGGCGACAATCCCAAAGATAGTGCCTGTGACACGGAGCCAGAAGATTTTCGAATTCATAATGAAGTTGTTAAATGATATTTCTAAACTATAAAGATACGATAACTTCCATTGGAAATGACACTGCAACTACCAAAAATCACCTCTCAACTTTACTTAATTCCGCCATGCTCAAACCCACGCTATAGTGGGGAGGGCTTATCGTTTCGCCCCCTCACCCTTCTGGGATAAATCCCGGGGCAACTGATTCTCCCCTCCCTTGTTGGGGAGGGGCCGGGGGAGGGGTAAAAATTCGTTGCAGCAGCACAAAAAAAGGCTGCCCGGGTCTAAAGGCAGCCTTTTTGCAGACGAAAGAGAGAGGAAGTTATCTGGATTTAAGGAGCTTCCGGGTAAGGGTAAGTCCGCTATCGGTAGAAATCCTCAGGGTGTACATCCCTTCCGGGATCTGGCTTACTGCTATCTGTAAGGTCGAAGTCCCTGCTTCGAGATGCTGGATATTCCTCCAGGCCGCCTGTCCTGTCAGGTTGAACAGTTCGATGGTGACCAGGGCTGCTTCCGGCAGCGTTACGGAGATCTGAGCCTGGTTCGATACCGGGTTGGGATAAACCACTCCGGCTTCCAGCACCGGTTTTGGATCTCCGATACCCAGGATGTTGTTGCCGCTGAAAGTCAGAACAACTTCGACAACCGGATTTCCGGGGGTTATTTCAACTTTGATGTAATCACTGTTGCAGCCGGCCAGTTCTGCATGCAGATAGTAGATTCCGTAATCGAGACCTGAGAAATCAAACTGGCCTTCCTCATTCACCTGGTTGTATGAGATCGCCTGGCCCTGCTCGTCCATTAGAAGCATGGTGATTTTGTCGACCAGGATCGTTTTGAGCCCGCCGGTATTGATCTGTCCGTTAATCGACCCGATTCCGGGTATGAAGTAATTGGCAGTCACCAGGTTGATGTTGTATGGATTATTCGCTTGCCCCAGGGTGACTATTGTCGCATCTTCCCAGAAAATCACATCCCCGTAATAGGTTGGCAGATATCCTGTCGGCAGGAAAGGAATCGCGTAGATCAGGTAATTCCCCTGCGGAACCATCCGGAAATAATAGATTCCTGAAGAATCCACTAGGCTGATGTCAATGAATGGGAGATAGTTTAAGTTTGTGTCCAGCGAGAAGATCATCACCATCCCTGTTTCCAGCGGGAAATTTCCGGCAAAAACCTGACCGTATATCTGGTTCCATTGCGTGCTGTCACCCACCGTAATAGATTGACCGGATGAGTATGTGCAACTAATGGAATCCTGAGTAGCGGTAGTGAGCGTGACATAGTAAATACCCGTAACCGGATACTGGTGCACCACGGTCTGTCCCTGGCTGGTCGCTCCGTCGCCGAAATCCCAGTAGTAAGCAGCCTGTTGTCCGTTCACCATATACCCCGAAAAGGTAACCGAAAGGCCGTTGTTCAGATAGGTGAAATAACTGATACAATCGGATCCGTTACCAACGACAACCTCTTCACACCAGGTGCTCTCACACAGACCTCCTGAATAGAATCCCTGAATGGTAAGGCATACATAATAGATGCCGGGGCGCGGGAACTCATGCGACGGATTCTGCTCAGTTGAAAAGGCGCTGTCTCCAAAATTCCAGAACCAACTCGTGATATTGCCGGTGGAGAGATCCATGAAGTGGATAATATTGGTTGTCCAGGCTGAATCAGGATAATAGGTAAATTGTGCCTGGCAGCCGCCGGTAGAGTTTCCTACCTGGATCACTTCGCAATAGGTGTCGTAGCATAAGCTGTCAACCCCCTGAATGGTAAGGCATACATTGTAAGCCCCACCCTGTGCATAGGTATGAACCGGGTTTTGCAGGGTGGAATACTGCCCGTCCCCGAAATCCCACGACCAGGAACTGATATTCCCCGTGGATTGATCGGTAAACTGAACGGTATTGCTGCCACCGTTGGGATCCTGACTATAGGTGAAATGAGCTAGGCAGTTACCGCCGGTTGAATCTCCCACATAGACTGTCTGGGTTGTGAAATCCCAGCAACCGGCGCTGCTGTCGCCAATCGATAAAGTCACATAATAATACCCTGTCTGTGGAAAGGTATGAGACGGATTCTGCAGATTAGACCAGGCGCCGTCTCCAAACTGCCAGTTCCAGGGGCCGGTTGTTCCGGTCGACTGATCGGTAAACTGAAGGGTCAGAGGAGCCGAATATCCATAGGTAAAATCTGCCTGACACGGAGAGTTGTTATAGCAGATCTGAAAATTCTGCGTGAAGGTCAGGTTGGTCGGACTATAATACAAAGTTGCCAGTTGCTGTACATTGTTGCAATCATAGGTGTAAACGTACAGAACTCCGCTGGTACCGGTGGTGTATGGGATGGTATCCACATAGAACCCGTTAGAATTCGTATAGACAGTTTGATAATAGATAAATCCCGAATTAGTCGAATCAGAAACAATGGTTACGGGATGGTTAGGAATGGGGGCTCCGGAAGTCAATTCGGTTACGGTACCCGAAACCCAGCAGAACCCCTGCGCTGTTACATTGCTTCCCTGCGCGAGAAACATGAGTAGAAGGAAAATCAACTTTTTCATAACGATGGAATTTAATGGTTTAAATGTATATCTCTAAAACACAAATGGGCGATATAGTTGCCTGTCTTTTGTTAAGCAATTTATAATCCGATGGTGAATGCCGCCCTGAAACCCACTGACCACGGCTTCTTCGTGACATCCGACTGTTCATATACCGAGTTGAAATAGTACTTGATACCGGGTTCAAATTCAACCGAGATTCGCTTCGAAACGAACAAGGAAAAATTCACTGCGCCAACCACCTGCCAGTTGGTCTGGATACGGTCGGGCGTAATCTGGTTTATCCGGATGATCCGGTCCATGCCGGGATTATAATCCCCCGACAACTGTTTGGATTCAAGCAGGATGGATAGGACCGGTCCGGCCCTGAACCCCAGGCTGAACCGCTTCTTTTGCAGAAGATCATATCCCAGGATCAGAGGGATTTGCAAATAGGTGTACCGTTTGACTACCTTAGGATAATCCAGTTTCATCAAACTGTCCCAAACATCCTGGTTCGAGGTGTAATAGGTCGGGATCAGGTAGTAATGACGGGAATCCCAGCTAAACGTAATGGAATCCAGTTGCTTGTATGAACCCAGATAGTCGTTGTACTCCACCAGCAGTTCATTGGTCCCTTTGGTGATCGACAATCCCACCCCTGTGCGTACCGAATAACGGCCATAGCGGAAACTTCCCTCGAGGCCAAAATTATTGACATATTTCTCCCCCTCCAGGGTGTTGAACATCCATTCGGGGGAATAATAAATCGACGTGGTAAAACCCCAGTCACGAATCTGCCGGATCTTTTCAGGTTTTCTGCTTTCGGATAGTGATTCGTCTGAAGGGAGGGTATCAGGAACGGAGCTGATTTCGGGTTGAAGAGCCTGAGCGGATGAATCAACCGTTATGGGTACAGACGTTTGCGTTTGCGCTTTCGCATCAGTGGATTGAGAAGGGGTTTGCACTGAGCCGGCTGGATTTTCAATTATTTGAGAAACGACTCCTTGCGGATTGGAGTTTATCTCAGATTGAGCAGGAGGAAGGGAATAGTTGGTTTGTTGCTGCCTTTCAGAAGTGATCGGTGTTTCAGGAGTGTTCTGTGGCTCCTGGGTCCGGGCAACCGGGGATTCTGCGGAAATCAACTTTTCTCCTTTTTTCTGCGGGTCGGGTGTATGAAAAAATACCAGCAAGGCAGCTGTGCTGATGATTCCAAAAGCAGCCAGTAAAAGAATCCAGCGCCTCCGGGTTCTTTTCCCTTTGACTTCAACGGATATGGCTTCACGGAGGAATCGCTGCCTGCCCGCATCAGATGGAACCACCTGATGTCCCCGCAACCCCTCTTTAAAGAAGTCATCAACCGGATGTTTATCCTTTTTCATCTATGCAAAAGTTGGTTTTTTGATACGTTCAAGAATTTGTTTCCGAAGCAGTGCCCTGGCTTTTGAGAGCTGTGACTTGGAAGTGTTTTCGCTCATATGCAGAAGATCTGCAATCTCCCGGTGAGAATAATCTTCAAATACATACAGGTTGAACACTATCCTGTATCCGGGAGGCAGATCAAGAACCATCTGAAGGATCTCCTCCTGACTTAGTTGCCCTCCAGGCAGATCCAGTGGCATACCTGAGTTTCCCTCATCGTCGGTTGGTTCCTGAATAGATTCCATGGCAACATACTGGGTCTCTTTTGATCGGTCCCGAATGTAATTTAATGCGGTGTTGACAATGATCCGTTTCATCCACCCTTCAAAGGAGCCATTTGTTCTTCTTTTGAAGGTATGGATATGTTTGATGATTTTGATGAACCCGTCGTGAAGCACATCTTCCGCATCCTCCTGATTCCCGCAGTATCGCAGGCACAGGCTTAACAAAACAGGAGCATAGCGATCGTACAGCGTTTCATTCACAACCACTTTGTTTCGTTTGACTTCCTCCAGGGTAATCTCTTCGCTTTCCATGCCTTACAACACTCTATATAAACCCCAATATACGAAAAAGTTGCCTCCCGAAAAGATCAAAGGCACATCGACATCGAAAAACCGTGCCTTTGTGCCTTCGTGGTTAATAATGCGGGAGGCGCAAACGACCGACCTATTTTCTGATTCTCATCTTATAAAACGACCGGTACACAAAGTATAGCGCAATCACGCCAAATACAATGCCGATATAAGGAGCCATCCGGAAGAAGTCTTCCGAGATCGCAATTTCCATGGCAAGAAGCCCGAAAAGGGTGGTGAATTTGATAATGGGATTCAGGGCGACCGACGAAGTATCTTTAAACGGATCGCCGACAGTATCCCCAACCACCGTGGCCGCATGAAGGGCTGTCCCTTTCTCTTTCATGTCCACTTCCACAACTTTTTTGGCATTGTCCCAGGCGCCCCCGGCATTGGCCATGAAAATGGCCTGGAACAATCCAAAGAACGCGATGGAGAGAAGGTAAGCTACAAAGAAAGAGGCAGCTGCAAAGGTTCCGGTTGCCGTAGTCGCATCCATGTCGCGGTATCCCGAAAAGAATGCAATAGCCAGTGCAAATGAGAAGATCGCCACAAAAATGTTGAACATTCCGGTTTGCGCATACTGCGTACAGATCTTGACGACCTCTTTTGAAGTCTCCATAGAGGCCTTTTTTTCTGCATTTTCATCCAGACGGATGTTCTTTTTAATGTACTCAACCGCGCGATATGCCCCGGTTGTAACCGCCTGGATAGAGGCTCCGGTGAACCAGTAGATCACAGCACCACCGGTCAGGAATCCAAGGATTGTATACGGATTTAGTACATTGAGGATCTGCTCGGGTTCAATCCCGAAGTGTTTTTTAATGATCAGGATCAGGGAGAAGATCATAGTCGTGGCGCCTACCACGGCGGTCCCGATCAGTACGGGTTTTGCGGTGGCTTTAAAGGTATTTCCGGCTCCGTCATTGGCTTCCAGAAGATGCTTGGCGTTCTCGAAATCAGGCTTGAACCCAAACTCTTTCTCAATCTCGGGGGAAACCTCGTGCTTATTCTCCTCAATCAGCGAAAGTTCATAGATCGATTGGGCATTGTCCGTTACAGGACCGTAACTGTCTACGGCAATAGTCACCGGCCCCATCCCCAAAAAGCCAAAAGCCACCAGCCCAAAAGCAAAAATAGAGGGGTAAATCATCATGGCATCCAATCCCGACTGACTGGTCACGAAAGCAATATACATCAGGGCAAGGAAGACCATACCTTGCCAGAAAGCGCTGAAGTTCCCAGCAACGAGACCGGACAAAATATTCAGGGAAGCTCCTCCTTCGCTCGAAGCGGTCACCACTTCCTGGACATGTTTTGATTTCGGACTGGTAAATAGTTTGGTGAATTCGGGAATCAGCGCTGCACCAAGGGTACCGCAGCTGATGATGATGGATAGGGTCAGCCATAAATTGTTTGGCAGGGCTCCCAGTTGCCAGTAGCTGGCCAGGAAGGTCACCACGATGGAGAAAATCGACGTGATCCAGACCAGGTTAGTAAGGGGTCGTTCAAAATCCAGATCCTCCTTTTTGTTGTATCTCGCCTGGCTGATCAATCGGTTGATATAAAAGGAACCGATGGAGGTGATCACCATCAGCACACGCATGATGAAAATCCAGGTCAGCAGTTGCTGCTGGTACTCTTTGGTTGTTACGGCCAGCACAATGAAGGAAATTAGCGCAACTCCGGTTACGCCATACGTTTCAAAACCGTCGGCCGTCGGGCCCACACTGTCGCCGGCGTTATCGCCCGTACAGTCAGCAATGACTCCCGGATTTCGCGGGTCGTCCTCCTTGATGCCGAAGACCACTTTCATCAGGTCAGATCCGATGTCCGCAATTTTCGTGAAAATCCCTCCGGCGATACGCAAGGCTGATGCAGCCAGTGATTCTCCGATCGCAAAGCCAATGAAACTGGCGCCGGCATAATCTCTGGGCACAAAAAGAAGAATGATCAGCATCATGATCAGCTCCACACAAATCAAAGCAACCCCGATGCTCATCCCTGCATCCAACGGAATGTTCAGGAGTTTCAAAGGCTTTCGCTCCAGCGAAGCGAATGCCATCCGGCTGTTGGCAAGCGTATTCATGCGGATGCCAAACCAGGCAACCCCGTATGACCCCAGGATGCCGATAACCGTCCAGCTCAGGATGAGGAGCACCCCTCCAAAAGAATTGTGCTGCAGGTACCCAAAGTAAAATGCAATGCACAACCCAATGATCACAAATAGGATTACCAGAAATTTCCCTTGCTGGATCAGGTAAGTTTTGCAGGTCTCAAAGATCACTTTTGCAACGTCCAGCATCGATTGATGGGCTTTCAGTTTCTTTACCCGGGCATATTGATACCATCCGAATAACAGACCCAGTACGCAAACCAGGAATCCAAAATACAACAGGTTGTTCTGGGTTGTGGTCAGCTCGGGAATCACCAGATCCGCCTCTCCGGCTGTAGAGATAAAAGGCAACAGAATGGCCGCCAAAAATGTCGAAAATCGCTTCATATGCATGTATTTAACTTGCTGTAATTTATTTCAGCAAAAATAAAACATTTTTCAAAATCGTGAGGATTTTTTCCACAGTTGTTTGCCCGTTTGATAAAAATCACGTAGGTTTGTGAAAAGGAAACCGGATGGCTGAAATAGGGAAAATAAGGTTGGATATTATCGGGATGTCTTATAGCCAATCGCAAAGTGGTGCCTACGCGATCATTCTGGGAGAACGGGAAGGGAAACGAAGGCTTCCGATCATCATCGGTGGTTTCGAGGCGCAGGCCATCGCCATAGAGCTTGAAAAAATTAAAACCCCAAGGCCACTTACGCATGATCTTTTCAAATCGTTTGCCGAAACATTCAACATCGGAATTACCGAAGTCATCATAAACAAGTTCAGCGAAGGAGTTTTTTTTGCCGTGCTTATTTGTTCAGACGGAGAAACTGAACATGAGGTTGACTCCCGCACGTCCGATGCCATTGCCCTGGCCTTGCGTTTCAATTGCCCGGTTTACACCTACGAACATATTATGTTAGCTGCGGGAATTATTATGGAAGAGGAATCCCCGGAAGCCAAACCATCTGAATCGCAAAAGGATGCCCCTGACACGCCCGAAAAAGATTTTGCCGTCAACACCCTTTCCGAATTAAAGCAGTTACTGAAAAAAGCTGTGGAAAATGAGGAGTATGAAAAAGCTTCCGCCATCCGCGATGAGATCAACAAACGGAAAAGGGAAACCTAGATGACCTCCGGTACCAACCATGAAACAATACCTCGACCTTCTTGAGTTTGTTCTGAAATCCGGTGCCACCAAATCCGACCGCACGGGAACAGGAACCATCAGTGTTTTTGGCTATCAGATGCGATTTGACCTGCAGGAAGGATTCCCGGTTATGACCACGAAAAAACTCCATTTGCGCTCCATCATTCATGAGCTTTTGTGGTTCTTAAAAGGCGAAACCAATATCCGGTATCTTCACGAGAACAAAGTGACTATCTGGGATGAATGGGCCGATGAACAGGGTGAACTCGGTCATATCTACGGATACCAGTGGAGGTCCTGGCCGAAAGCTGATCACACCCATGTCGACCAGATATCCCGTGTAGTGGAATCTATTAAAAATATCCCGGATTCACGCAGGCATATCGTGTCTGCCTGGAATGTAGGGGAGATTGATCAGATGGCATTGCCTCCCTGCCACCTTATGTTTCAGTTTTATGTAGCCGACGGGAAACTTTCCTGTCAGATGTACCAGCGAAGCTGTGATATTTTTCTGGGAGTTCCTTTTAATATTGCCTCATATGCCTTGCTGACTATGATGATGGCCCAGGTGACTGGATTGACTCCCGGGGATTTTGTTCATACTCTGGGTGATGCTCACATATACCTGAATCACATTGAGCAGGTAAAACTTCAGCTGACCCGGAAACCCTATCCGTTACCCGTAATGAAAATCAACCCCGATGTGAAACACATCCTGGATTTCAAGTTTGAGGATTTCGAGCTGCTCAATTACCAGTCACATCCCCATATCAAAGGCGAAATCTCGGTTTAATCTGTTGACATGATCTCTATTATTGTAGCTGTTGCCGAAAATAATGCCATTGGGAAAAACAACGACCTTCTCTGGCACATTCCCGAAGATTTAAAGCGGTTTAAAAGAATCACATCTGGCCACACCGTGTTGATGGGGAAACGTACCTGGGAATCGCTTCCTGTTCACCCGCTCCCAAACCGGAGGAATATTGTAATTACCGACAACCCTGAGGATGTGTTTCCGGGCGCTGAAAGTGCTACCTCCATTGAAACTGCATTAAACCTGATAGACCCGGAGGATGAAAATTTTGTAATCGGTGGAGCCTCCATCTACCTGCAATTTTTTCCCCTCTGCGACCGGCTTTACCTGACAAAAGTGTACAAAATATTTAAAGGGGATGTCTTCTTCCCGGAACTGAATTTGCTTGAATGGGAGAGAATCTCTCGGGATGATTATCCTCCCGATGAACACAACGATTTCGGCTATACATATTACATATTCGATCGCCTCCGACCCTGAACCCTACTATCCCATCCGGAATCTTCTTTACCCCCTCGCATCCCACGTCTTACGTCTCACGTCTTACGTTTCTCTTTCCTTGCCGCCGGGAACAGGATGTTATTTAATATCAACCTGTATCCGGGGGAATTCGGATGAAGATTGAGGTCGGTTGGCGGATCTCCAACCAGGTGCTGGTAATCCTCCGGATCGTGTCCGCCCAGGAATGTCCAGGTCCCCTTGCCAAAATCCCCATGGATATACCGTACTTCATTCAGCGATCTATTCTCGCCCATGATCAGGACCGATGGCTTCAGAACCTGTTTATTGAAGGCTGTGGTCTGCCCCATAAATCCCGTGATAATGGTTTCGTGATCCTGACATAGCATGGTCGGAACCGGATCCCATTTTGCCGAAAATTCAAAAAGAGAAAATAGGTCATTTTTCTGGGTCATCGTACGTGGTCTGGTTTCCGTCACATCAATGGACGAAATCTCATACTCATAAGGATTCATGCTGATGGTGAAGTCTTGAAACGCAAAACATTTGGAATAATCCAGCTTGTTCTGGGCATCCGGATCGGGCGGATCGCCGTCAAATACAATATCGCAAAGGTCCACCCCCTCAGCCGCCAGCGCAACATCGTAACTATCCGGGGCCGAGCACATGGAAAACAGGTATCCTCCACCGGCAACAAAATTCCTGATTTTCTTCGCTGTCTCAAGCTTCATCTGCGACACTTTTTGATATCCGAGTTTCCGTGCCAGTTCTTCATTGATTCGTACATCCTCCTGATACCAGGCATAGCCTTTGTATGCAGCCCAGAACTTTCCGTATTGTCCGGTAAAATCTTCGTGATGCAGATGTAGCCAGTCATAAAGGGGAAGCACGCCGGCGTGAATCTCTTCATCATAGACAACATCGTATGGAATCTCAGCATAGGTAAGCACAAGGGTCACCGCGTCATCCCAGGGTTGTTTGTTTTTAGGGGAATAAACTGCAATCCTCGGAGCTTTGTGTAGTTTGACCGTTTCCATGTTAACCTGTGGATCCGCAATTTCAAGAAGGATTGCACTTGCCTGTCCATCACTGATAACCTGGGAGGATACTCCCCTTATCTGACATTCTTGCTCGATCTGTGTGTTATAGGGAATCAGAAAACTGCCACCCCGGTAATTCAGCAACCAGCTGACCTCAAAGTTCTGTTGCAAAACCCAGTAGGCTACCCCATAGGCTTTCAGGTGGTCCTTCTGCCTGTTATCCATAGGGATAACCAGGTAGGCTCCGCGGGAAAAAAAAGGCAAAGTAAATAGGCAAAAAAGAAAGACTGTCAGTGGAATTCTAAAACGGGATGCCATTCGGGTCACTCTCATCATGTTCTATCTCATCCATTCTCGACATTACATTGCGAGTCCTCACTGCACCATCAAACGATGTTCCGGAATGGATATTATCCGCATAGGCATATTCTTCCTGGTAGTCAATGAATTTGGCATACCTGGCAACAAATCGCAGTTTGATATCTTTGATTGCCCCGGTCCGGTTCTTTGCAATACTGATTTCCGCAAGTCCTGCCGTGGATTCCCCTTTCTCATCCACGTCAATCTTGTAATATTCTGGTCGGTAAATAAACAAGACCATATCGGCATCCTGCTCGATGGAACCGGATTCCCGCAGGTCGGAAAGGATCGGTTTTTTTGTACCCCCTCGTTTCTCTACTTCACGGCTTAGCTGGGATAATGCAATGATGGGTACGTTAAGCTCTTTCGCCAGTGCTTTGAGGGATCTGGAAATACTGCTGATCTCCTGTTCCCGGTTGCCTTTGTGTTCGGCGCCTCCCTGCATCAGTTGCAGGTAATCGAGAACGATCATCTCGATGGCGTGCTGCTGTTTTAACCGCCTGCTTTTCGCACGTAATTCAAAAATGGACAGGGCAGGAGTATCATCAATGAACAAAGGGGCATCGATCAAATGAGAGACTTTGCTGTTCAGCAGGTTCCACTCGTCATTGCCGAGAGTCCCTTTTTTCAGCTTTTCGGCAGGAATCCCGGTTTCACTGGCAATTAGCCGGGTGACAAGCGACACAGCCGACATTTCCAGGGAAAAGACAGCCACTGGCTTATTGAACACGACAGCTGCATTCCGTGCCATGGTAAGAGCGAGTGCAGTTTTCCCCATGCCGGGACGGGACGCCAGAATTGCCAGGTCTGCTTTTTGCCAGCCTCCGGTAATACGGTCAAGTTCCGTAAATCCCGAACCGACCCCGCGAAGCTGGCCATCGTGTTTCCGTCCGGCAGCAATCTCCTGGATTGCTTCTTTGACCAGGGTTTGCATGGAACGATAGGTTCTTCTCAGGCTGTTTTCACTGATGTAAAACAGATTATTTTCTGCTTTATCAAGAAGATCAAATACATCAGTCGTGTCTTCATAGGCATCTTTGATGATGTCGGATGAAATACGGATCAGTTCCCGCTGGATATATTTCTGTAGTAAAATATGCGCATGATACTCGATATTTGCAGCAGAGGCAACCCGGTTTGTCAGCATCGTTATGTAATACGGACCTCCGACAAGGTCCAGCTCTCCGCTCTTACGGAGAGCTTCAGTCACAGTAAGAATATCGACAGGTTCCGTACTGGCAAATAATTTCCGAATAGCTGAGAATATGATCTGATGGGCCTCTTTGTAAAAGATCTCCGGTTTCAGGATCTCAATTACTTCCGTAAGAGGATCTTTTTCAAGCATCATGGCACCGAGGACAGCCTCCTCAAGATCGATTGCCTGAGGGGGAACTTTCCCGTGATCAATAAACAATTCCGAAACAAGGTTTTTTCTCGTTCTCTTTCTGCCTACTCGCTGGGCATCATGCAGCTGCTTTTTATCCTGACCCAGCGGATCAGGTCCTTCAGGTCTCATTTCTTCCATGATCCAAAAATAATCTTTCCGGGAAAGGAATCTTCCAAAAGGATAGATTTTATTTATTAACAATCAGAAACTGAAGGCGAGCTGAATACTCAGCCACTTGTGCCACCATCCATTCTGAAATTCCGGACTCAGCAGGAATTGTTCTCCTTTGATCTGAATGCCGCCATAACTGACTATCAATCCAGCCGATCCTTCCAGAATCAACCTGTTGAGGTCAGCTGAAGGAATGGTATAAGAGCTGGAGCGGTTGAATAACCCGCCTTGAAGTGTCGCATCGTAAGCAACAAATCGTCCCTTAAAGTCAAAAAATAAGTAACATTGGAAATTCCTGGTTTTTCGTTGCAGGTTAAGGGCTCGTTTGGAAAAGAAAAGCTGATCAAAATAAGGATTAAACAAACCGGCCCTCAGATAGACACCGCCTGAAATATTGGTAAAGACAGTACCCAGGATTCCTGACGAATGCAAATTGATCTCACAATTCCGGCTCGTCAAAATCCCTTTCTCTAGGGACGCGGAATAATTCAGTAACAAATCATTCTGGATCTGGTATTCCCAACCCAACGGTTCGTTATTTTGAGGAGTGCTGTTATGAAACGAAACCTGTAATGCTCCACCAAGGGAAGAAGGCCCGAGAATCCCAAGCTGAAGTTCACTGGATTGCCTCAGTTTTTTCTCGGCATCATTGCTGATCTTAAAGGTGCCAAAGTAAAGGATCCCAGCGTACGGCCGATCCCCCTTAAGAATACCACCTTTTAACGTCGTCGAGGGAGTGTAAATATTCTGAACGACGTTGATCCCGTAATAGTTGATACATTGCCTCCAGTAAGGGATCATTAGATAATTCAAAGGGTTGTTCCGGAATCCCGGTCCGATAAATTCTACCCTAAGTCCACTGGTAAAGAATCTGTCAGTGTAATCGAAAATATCATTATCAAACTGGATGGTTAGATATTTTTCATGACTGAGCGTAATCATGGAAGTATAAGGACCGTTTTCGATATAAGATAAAAGGAACTTTTTGTTTACCGGCTCACGAAGATCCAGATCCAAGGTTCGGAGAGCTTCCAGCCTGCAGGAAAAGTCTGTATCTTCAGGAGCCCTCTTCCCCGGAATAATCGACGGAATCCTGGAATCAGATGTAGCTGGTTTCAACGATATCAAAGAGGCTTCCCGGATTGTGCCCGGCCTCGATCTGAAGGATAGGGGATGAACGGATCCTTTCGATGACCGAGTGACTGTTTTTTTATCCTGGGTGGCAAACTGGCGTCGTTTGACGGGTTCGCGGGAAGTACATCCTGCTCCCACAAGGAAGATCATACTGATGATAACCAACCGATTCATAATCTACTTGCAAATGTACGTATTCCCTGATAATTAGGTTGCTGATAATTTGCGTATATTAGCTTGTGAATACGGTATGATGAAATCCTTTATTACGGGTTTGATATTAGTCCTGACTGTCACCAGCTATGCACAGAAAATCTTGGTGGTGGAAAAGATTGGGAGAGGAAGGTGGTTTTCATATAAAGAAGGTGACAATATCAGACTGGAGACGAAAAAGGACAAATTCCATTTTTCAGACCAGATCACCCGGATAACTGATTCTTCAATTATTTTGGGAGGGTACTCACGGATTTCCCTGGCAGATATTCTTTACGTGGATAAAGTATATAAAAACCGGAAGGCGAATGGACGGTTGCTGATCATTGCGGGAGGTTTGTCCATTGGAATTAGCTCATTCAACCATAGGCTTAACAACCAACCGGTTATTGACCCGGTTTTTCTGTCAGTAGGGGTAGCGATTTCCTCTCTGGGGCTCCTATGGTACTCCCTGGCAAAACGAAAATACCACATCGGAAATAAATGGAAACTCAAAGTACTTGATTATTCCTTTTAAAATTCAGAAGATAATCCAGGATGATTTGATTAAACTGCTCTTTGGATTCTCCATGAAAATCTATCTCAATAGGAAGGTAAAACAAGGGCAATCTTTTAAGAAAATGAACCAATTCCGGTGTTTTTAACCGCATCAGGTCTTTTTCCGTGGTAAATACTAATTTGTTGCGGGTTGGTATAGTATCAAACCTGGATTTAATCATATGAAGATCTTCGAGGGAATAGGGGTGATGGTCAGGAAATTTGATTGTTTCCAGAGTCCGGCAATGCCTTTCAAGATGCTCCCGGAGCGGATAATCATTGGCAATACCTGAAAAAAGCAGAATCATAGAACTCTTGAAAGGACAAGAGCTGCGATGCTCGGGATTCACGGCTTCGGGCTCCCCGTACTGGATAAAAGAGAAAAAAATCTGCTGATGAGGCCGGGGTTTTAACTCTTCCATGATCCGTCTTCGTGTTATAGGAGAGAAAACCTTTGGAGTTTTGGTGACAATCAATACATCTGCACGTTTAGCTCCGCAAGAGAATTCCCTAAGGGTTCCCGACGGAAGTACATAGTCATCGGCATATAGATTATGAAAATCCGTTAAAAGAATAGACAGGCCGGGCTTTACGTAACGGTGTTGAAACGCGTCATCCAAAAGAATTACATCAAGATTCGGAAATCTTCGCTGAAGTTCTTCAATCCCTTCTATGCGGTTCTCGTCAACGGCGACCTTGATATCTTCAAACTTTTTGGCAAACTGCAGGGGTTCATCTCCAATATATTTAAATGCCGACCTCCTGGAGGCGAGCATAAATCCTTTGCTCGACCGGCCATATCCCCTGCTTAAAGTCGCAACTAAAAAACGGGATTTAAGCAACCGGATCAGATATTCAATATGGGGGGTCTTCCCGGTTCCCCCATAGGAGAGGTTCCCGACCGAAATAATGGGCGTATCAAATTGTCGGGATGGCAGGCAACCACAATCGAACAACCAGTTGCGCACCATCATCGCAATCCCGTAAACCAGTGCAAACGGGTAAAGTATAAACTTGTAAAACCTCATTTTCGCTCGGGAAGTGGCGAAAGGTACGAAGAAAAAAGTAAATAATCCAATAATGTGTTAGGAAAATCACCCTAACAATAAATTTTTGGCAGGAAAGGTTTAGGAATGAACTTTTTCTTTTTGAAGAAACTGGATATTTTGAATCAGATCATGAATCCCCTGATCCAGTTTTGCTGTCTTCATAATGTAATCGGTTGCGCCTGAATCAATCAAACGCATGGCCAGGATGGGATCGTCGAAGCCGGAAAAGAAAATAACCTCTGTAGAGGGAGAAAGTTGCTTGGCCATCCTTAAAAAATCAAATCCGTTGTGATCCGCAAGATCATATTCGGTGACAAGAAAATCAGGAGTTACATGTTTCCTGAGGCGGTACAAGCACTCTTCGGCAGAGTGATATAATTGAACATGAAAAAACCGCTGAATGGTCAGGTGATATTTCAGAAGACTGCTGTGAATGGGATTTTTATCGACAATAAAAATGACCATTGGTTTCATGGATCAAAGGTTTGATTTTTTTTAATGAATTGGAATGGTCCTGCATACTTTTTATTAACAACCTTTTGAACAACTTACCATCATTTTAAATCAGTTGGATAAATCTCCTTAATCCCGTACCTTTGATCCTGCAGAATAAACGGGCATGATTTTAAAAAATATTATTTTGGTACTGGAAACCTTTGCGCCATTGCAATACCAGGAAGAATGGGACAATTCGGGGCTCATTATTGGAAGTCCGGCCCAGGAGATCACGGGCATTATGGTTAGTCTGGATACCACTCCGGAAGTGCTGGATGAAGCAATCCGGAATCACTGTAACCTGATTGTCTCTCATCACCCCTTGATCTTTCACGGATTAAAGAAGATCACGCCCGCCTTGCCCTGCTATCCGCTGATTCGCCGCGTGGTTCAGAATGATATTGCAGTGTATGCTATGCATACCAGCTTGGATAACTTGCTGGAAGGGTTGAACAGTTTTCTGGCAAAAAAAATTGGTTTGCAAAAGGTGGCACTCCTAACCCACAAATCAGGGTATCTAAAAAAGCTGGTTGTTTTTTGCCCTACGGATCACGCGGAGAAGGTCAGAAATGCTTTGTTTGAAGCTGGTGCCGGGCATATCGGAGATTATGACTGCTGTAGCTACAATGTTTCCGGACAAGGTACTTTCAGAGCTTCCGAGAAGTCGAATCCCTTTGTAGGAGCAAAAAATGTGATCCATTTCGAAGATGAAATCCGGATTGAGGTTATATTCCCTTCCTTCATTGAACATAACCTTGTTGAGGCTTTGCTTAAAAACCATCCGTATGAAGAGGTAGCTTATGACTTGTATCCTCTAACCAATAAAATCCACGGGATTGGAGCCGGTGTTATCGGGCATCTTCCGGAACCAATGGATGAGACTCGGTTTATACAATTAATTAAACCGCTTTTCCGTATGGAGACCCTTCGCCATTCAGCAACTTTGGGAAAGAAAATCAGGAAAGTAGCTATTTCAACCGGAGCAGGTGCGTTTCTGATTCATGATGCAATTCGAAAAGGAGCGGATACTTTCCTTACAGCTGATCTTAAGTATCATTCATTTCAGGAAGTCGAAGGGATGCTTTTACTAATCGACATAGGTCATTATGAGAGTGAACACTTTATGAAAGAGTTGATAAGTGGCCTTCTAATCGAAAAATTTCCTAACTTTGCCATCCTCATTTCTGAGAGTGAGACGAATCCGGTAAAATATTTTAATAGCTAAATTATGGCAAAAACAGCGAGCAAACCCATTGCGACTTCCGAACCTTCAAAACTGAAAAAGAAAGCACCTGTCAAAATTAAAAGTGAGCCTAAAAAGGCTAGCAAGAAATCGAAAGAATCTGAAGAAATTGTCGTTCCAAGTCAGCCAAAGACAGTTGAGAAGTCTAGCCCTCACGAAATAGATGAAAAGCTGGAGTTCACTATTGAACAAAAATTAATTGCCTTATTTAATCTTCAACAGATTGATTCTCAGGTGGATAAAATTCGAATTATCCGGGGGGAACTGCCACTTGAGGTACAGGACCTGGAAGATGAGATTGCCGGACTGGAAACACGGGTCGATAACTACATCCAGGACACTGTAGTACTGGAAAAATCGATGCTGGAGAAGAAAAACGCCATCAAGGAAAGCAATACGTTGATTAAGCGGTATGAAGAACAGCAAATGAATGTGAGGAACAACAGGGAATACGACTCCTTATCGAAAGAGATCGAATTTCAGAACCTGGAGATCCAGCTTTCTGAAAAACGGATAAAAGAGTTTCAGGGCTCCCTGGAAGTCAAAAAGCAGGAGATCGAGCGTCTTCAAGCCATCCTTCAGGAAAGACATAATGACCTGGAAATAAAGAAAAATGAACTTGACGATATCATTGCTGAGACGGAAAAGGAAGAGAACGACCTGATCAGAAGTTCTGAGGAGAACCAGAAATTTATCGAGGAACGGCTCCTGACCGCATATTCACGGATCCGCAAGAATGCCAGAAACGGATTGGCTGTTGTGCAGATTGAGCGGGATGCCTGCGGTGGATGTTTCAACAAAATCCCCCCTCAGCATCAACTGGATATCCGGATGCATAAAAAGATCATTGTATGTGAGTACTGCGGAAGGATCCTTGTTGATGACGGAATCGTCAACCACATGAAATAATGTTTTTGTCGGGCTTAAAGTCTGGAGCGCTGTTCAGGAAATCATTTCTCCTGGTCAGCGCATTATTCTTTGTTCCCGGATCGCTACATTCCCAGTACTATTTCAACACCCGGTGCCAGGAAGCTTACATCGATATACTGAATTTCCGGTTTTTGGCTGCTGAGCGAGTTCTTCAGAAAGAGAAACTGGAGAATCCAGCCAACTTAATCCCTTATTATCTGGAAAATTATATCGACTTCTTTATCCTGTTTACCAAAGAGAACCGGGTAGAATTCGAGCAGATCAAACAACACAAATCAGCGCGGTTGGATCTGTTGGAGAATGGGGATGAAGATTCTCCTTATTACCGGTTTTGCCTGGCAGGAGTGAATCTTCAATGGGCTTTAACCCGGCTTAAGTTTGGAGAATACACCACGGCGGCATTTGAAATAAAGCGGGCATACCATCTGCTGACAGAAAACCAGGAACTTTTTCCGCAGTTTCTTCCCAATAATGTCGGGTTGGGAATTTTGCATATTCTCGTGGGGCTGATCCCGGATGACTATCGGTGGTTGGCAAACATTGCGGGCCTCGAAGGCTCGATTGAGCAGGGGGTCCAAGAGTTGAATTCAGTTTTGCTTTACCAGGGGAATGACCCGGTTTTTACTGTTTTTAAACCGGAATCCTGTTTTTACCTTGCCTTCGTCAATGCAAACCTGGGATTGAATAAACAGGATGCTCTTGAGCTGGTCAGAAAGGTTGATCAGGATAACAACTTTCTAAAATACAACCAGAGTCCGTTATTGGTCTATGTCCGGGCTAGTACCTATATGAAAAATGGAAAGAATGATGAGGTCATCCTCCTTCTTGAGGGATATCAGCCTCCCGTGGGAGTCTATCCTATTGTTTTTCTGGATTACATGGAAGGCTTGTCAAGACTGAACCACTTAGATCTATCTGCGGCGAAATATCTGAGAAAATTCCTGAAGGAGTTCCATGGAATCAATTATATCAAATCAGCCTATCAGAAATTAGCCTGGTGTTATCTGCTTCAGGGAGATACGGTACGATACACACAAGAGATAACCAATGCCGGTAAAAAGGGATATGCCGTGGTCGACGAAGATAAACAGGCTTATTCCGAATACAATGTTTGGATCCGTCCCGCTATTCCCTTGTTGAAAGCCCGGCTTCTTTTCGATGGAGGTTATAACCAGCAAGCGCTGAATATTCTGTTGAATACTTCACTGGAGAGTTATGTCAGAGGTAAAAAGGATCTTACAGAGTACACCTACCGTTTGGGAAGGATCTATCATGAAATGGGAAATATTCCCAAAGCAATATTTTACTATACAGAAGCCATCACCAATGGGAAAAGCCTCCCGTATTACTATGCTGCGAATGCTGCATTAAAACTGGGAAATATTTATGAAAGGCAGGGAAATTACTTAACTGCAGATACGAATTACCAAATTTGTGCCTCTCTGAAATATGATGAATATGAAAACAGCCTTCGCCAGAAGGCGAAGGCCGGACTTAGAAGGATCAAGCATTCCCGTCGTTAAAATTTAATCCCGAAAGTGGTGGTTATTGAATGTGCGTGAAGGGTAAGGTCGGCTGGATTGACCATCGCAGGATCATATAAATAGTATTTGCCGTCCGATCTCGCCCATTGATAAGCTACATTTGCAAAAAAGCGTTTCAAATGTATGCCAAACCCACCGCTAATGACATATCTTGGGCCAATATCACCAAGTTTATCAGGAGACCCATAATATCCGAATCCACCCCTGATGCGCAACATTAAAATTCGCCATTCTGTCCCGACACGGAAAGTAATAGGTGAATTATAGTCGTTGATTATCACTGTATTAACATCTTCAAAATCATCTCCGGGGGCTCTGTAACGGGCTTGGTTATAAGCGACATATTCATATTCGCCGCTGATAAATCCATATTTACCAACAAACAAAGCGAGGCTTCCGATAGCCCGGAATGGGGTCATCATCTGGTAATTATAAAAGCCCTCCGGAGATACTTGTGTGGGGTAGTTCAAGACACTATCGAAGGTAGCGGACATATAGGAGTTGTAATAATCGTATACATTCGGATACCAGGTCGGAGTATGAATTGCGGCTCCAAGCCGGATCCAGTTTGCGGGCCGGTATATCAGGCCTAGCTTAAAGTTCACACCTGTGCCGTTTGTCTGATAATTATAGGAGTAGGACAGGGATTGAAAGTAGGGGATCGAATCCCCGGTGTCCTCTTCCCGGTAGTTGCTTTCTGAAAAGTACCTGATGCTTGGTATTCCAACAGTCAGGCCCACGTAAAGTTTATCCGCAATATTGCCCCCAAATGAAATGTCAAATTCATTGATTGAGCCCCACGTCCTGATTACCTTCTCCTGGTAAACTCCGCCATCGGGCATATCAAAGAAATACTTTTTCTGGATGCTGTCATAAAAGATCAGGCCGCAATCATAAGCCAATCCAATATCAAATGGATAATCGTACCTGACCATGTTGGGTTTAGTTACGGGAGGGGTATTTAAGATATCCGTAAAGTAATTCAGGATTGAACTCGTATGATTGGGGCCCTGGATGAACACCCTCTCGTTAAAATCATTTTGCCGGTTCATGCCAAACCCGATATTAATGGACCGTAATCCCCCGGTCCGGTTAGCTTTCCCTGTAAATAAAGTATAGATGAATCCGAAATTTGACATGGCAAAATTTACTTCGGAATCCCTACCTGAAGTCCCGTTGTATTCAGAGGTATTATATTCAACAATGAAAGAAGGGGATAAGGTGATCTCTGAGCTTCTGTACAAGGCAATTCCGGCGGGATTTGTAGCAGCAGTCGAGAAATCAGCTCCAACCGCTCCAAAAGCTCCTCCCGTGCCCATAAAGCGTGCAGTTCCATTATAGAAAATCCGGGAATATCTCAAGGCATCCAGTGCAGTTTGGGCATGGGCTGGTGACAATGACAGCAGGAGTATGAGGTAGATTAATGTGAGTCTTTTCATTTCAAATCTGCTTATACGTGATTGAATTCCATGATAACCTGATTATTTCCTTCTTCCGCCAGAGCCTCCTCCACCCGATCCGGCATTCCCTGACGATTTTGAAGGAGTAGAATATGAACTTCCACCTGATCTGGAAGGAGATGAGGATGAATTCGATCTTGACGGGGGTGACTGAGGTTGACTATTATTCCGACTCGGAGTGCTGTAGCTTTTCGAGTTTGTATTGGTCCGATTTGGGACAGAATATTGCCTGGTTGGTGTTGACCTTGGTTGATCAACGGATTGTCTCTGAGGATGTTGCACCTGCTGCCGGGTTTGAGTTGGCTGTCCGGATCTATTCTGTTGCTGAACATTCTGTGGAGCGGACTGAGTTCTGGGACTCAAGTATTCCTGGCTTGATTTAGGCTGCCGGTAGGCGGGAGAAGAATAGTTTTGTGTCTTGCTTGGAGGCTGATTAGACCTGTGAACCCCTGGTTTTGAGTATTTTGGAGGCTGTGTTTGCTGTCTCTGGGCAACCTCAGAAGAGGTTCTTTGTGGAGCAGGTTTTGCTTCATCGGATGACCTGGTATACTGGTACCTTTGTTGTGTTGAGGAGGGAACTGTCCTGTTGATAGAACCACGTTCAGCGGTGGTAAGCTGTGTATTAGACCTTGAACTGACAGGGACTGAACGTTCATTCTTTTCCGGAGTGATCGTCCGTGGATTCCGGTCAGGATTTGTCAATGATTGTTCCGTTATGGTTCTTTGATTGATGCCAGTTCCCCCGGGGGAAGTAATAGGACGACGCCGGCCATAATAAGTATCGACATAAGGATATTCCCATGAATTCCAACCATAAGGATAGCCGTAATATCCGTCCCAGTACCCATTCCAGTATCCATTCCAGTATCCATAGGAGTATGGACTCCAGTAAGGTGAATAGGCCCAGAAAGGAAACGGATTGTACCACCAGGAATAATTCCAGTACCAGCTGGGATAATAAGGATATCCCCATCCGTAATCCCAATACCAGGGATCGCATCCCCAGCCGATACCAAATGAGGAAGAGGGCCCCCAAAAGGATCCGACACCGGCCCCAACATACACCGAGACATCCGGAGAAGAGGCTCCCCCGGAAATGGTGGTATCATAATTGGAAGGATCCGTATAAGTTTCATCAAAATATGATGCATCCGTATTGGGATTATGAAACCTTTTCACTCTGGCGGAATAGGAATAATCATTGTAATCGTCATACGAAGTAGCAGACTTTGGGAGAGTTGCAGAAACACTGTCCGGATTTGTAATATAGGTGAGAGAAGAATCGATTGAAGTGGAGGCCTGTTGTGTTCCGGGCGCACTTTCGGGTTGCTGGTCTTTCTTGTTCTTTTTGTTTTTTGTAGATGCTGAATAGTACACATCATCACTATTAACAGCATCTTGGTTTTTGTTTTGCTGGGCAAAAGAACCACTGAGGATAAAGCCCAGGATTAAGATGATGAATGCTGCTTTTTTCATGATATTACCTCCTTTAGGATTTACGGGTCGTTAACTTTATTCGATCCCTCATTTTTTATTACTTTTGTGCGCAAGTTCAAATAAGAGACACAGCAAACATCATACCATAATTAAAAAATGGCTAAAGATTTTCCAACCCGGGCAGAAAATTATGCTCAATGGTATAACGACCTTGTCATCAAAGCCGATCTTGCGGAGAACTCCGCAGTAAGGGGTTGTATGGTGATTAAACCTTATGGTTTTGCGATCTGGGAGAAGATGCAGTCCGCCCTGGATAAAATGTTTAAAGATACCGGACATTCAAACGCCTATTTTCCCATTTTTATTCCAAAGTCATTTTTTAGTAAAGAAGCCAGCCACGTTGAAGGATTTGCCAAAGAGTGTGCCGTTGTTACGCATTACAGGTTAAAGAATTCACCTGATGGCCGAGGGGTTATCGTGGACGAAGATGCAAAATTGGAAGAAGAGTTGATTATACGCCCCACTTCCGAAACAATTATTTGGGATACATACAAAAACTGGATCCACTCCTACCGCGATCTCCCTATTCTGATTAACCAGTGGGCAAATGTGGTTAGATGGGAAATGCGGACCCGGCTTTTTTTACGGACTACTGAATTTCTCTGGCAGGAGGGTCATACTGCTCATGCGACTAAAGAAGAAGCCCTGCGGGAAGCAGAAACGATCTTGGATCTTTATTCTGATTTCGCGGAAAACTGGATGGCCCTTCCGGTTATCAAAGGAGTAAAAACCGAAGCAGAGCGGTTCGCCGGAGCAATTGATACCTATGCTATTGAAGGTTTGATGCAAGACGGGAAAGCATTGCAATCAGGAACTTCTCATTTTTTAGGCCAGAATTTTGCCAAAGCGTTTGATGTCAAATTTTTAAATAAAGAAAATCAACTGGATTATGTATGGGCAACCTCATGGGGAGTTTCTACGCGGCTGATAGGAGCATTGATCATGGCTCATTCAGATGATCATGGCCTGGTTCTTCCTCCGAAACTTGCACCGATCCAGGTAGCAATAGTCCCGGTTTTCAAGACTTCCGAACAATTGGCAAAGATCTCAAGTGTCATTGTTCCTATTAAAAAGGAATTGGAGTCGAATGGTATTACCGTGAAATACGATGACCGAGAGACACATAAACCAGGCTGGAAATTTTCAGAGTACGAATTTAAAGGAGTGCCTTTACGGTTGACACTCGGACCCAGGGATCTGGATCAGGGGACCATTGAGATTGCAAGGAGAGATACACTGACAAAATCGGTTGTTCCTATCCATATGATTAAAGAAACGGTTCCCGGAATGCTCGATGAAATCCAGAAAAATCTTTTTGCCAGGAGTTTTGACTTCCGGGAGGAAAATACGTACCGGGTTGATACCTGGGATGAATTTGTAGATATCATAGAGAATAAAGGTGGATTTGTTTATGCCCATTGGGATGGAACTCCTGAAACGGAAGAGAAAATAAAAGAAGCAACCAAGGCGACCGTCCGGGTCATTCCATTTAATAATCCACAAGAAGCAGGTAAATGTATCTTTTCCGGGAAACCCTCCTCTGAAAGGGTTCTTTTTGCAAGGGCCTACTAATCAGAAGGGAATAACTTTCCCTGTCCCGTTAAGTATTGTGGTGATTTTCTTTGGATTTCCGGTATAATAGATATCGCCAATCGATTCAATTGTGGCGGTGAGTTCCTGGTCGGCATATACATAGCAATTATTTGAGGAGCGGCTGGAAATAAAAAGGAACCTTGCATGAAGATTCCTTGCATCCAGAAGTCCGAAATCACCACTCGACAAAGAGGCTATATCACAAGCTCCTCTCAGGTGCAGGTCAGCGGTTCCAAGCTGAAGATAAAAATACCCCTGGAAAATGTCGACGTCCAGATCGATTGTTCCGCATCCTCCCCAAACCTCCAGCATGAGGGAATCATAGGAGAGTTTGTTTAGACTGGTAAGATTTCCCGAAGAATTGTAATAGATCTTCCAAAGGTCCGGGGTGGATATATAGACATTGATGGGATTGTTATAACTCCGGATCCAGTTGCAGGTATTATTGTTATGAATGACCAGTTGCCGGTTCTTTACTTCAGTACTGATTCCTGGGAGTATGTTTTTTCCTGCCTGGACCGTAACTTTTGTAACACTATCATGAGAGATGAATACATTGACATAATCATTTATCTCTATTGAATCGAATGGGGAAATGGTTCGTTCTTCGGTAGTGATCTCTCCGGTACTGTTGAGACAATCAAATCCGGTTTTCCCGCATCCGCACCAGCACAACAGTATGGAAAGGAAACTGACCGCCAATGCCCCCTTCATGTTCTTCATCCTTTTATGATTTTTTTTCCAAATGGAATATCAAATTGATATCCGACCCCAAATCCCACGTAATCCGCGCGACCAAAATGAACTTTCAGCATGATGGTCGCAAAGAAATTCTTTGAAAAATTATATTGAATTGAGAGTTTCTCATATAGCGGACCATTGCTTTTTTCAGCCCCGCCTAGATAATACCCGATATTAAAAATAAATCCCAGTTTGGACAGTACCAACTGGTAAGCTGCGTTCACCCCGGGTCGTAGAATTTGCAACGTGTTTAGGATCGTGTCTCCCTGTAATTCGAGAATTTTTATATGTGAAGGATCATAGGATAAATCCAATCCGATTCCGACTTTACTTTTCTTTGATATCTGGTAAAAGGTATTTTCATACAGGTGCAGAACAATGTAATTTTCACCCAGAACGGCTTCCATATTCTTATAACCCAGGGCAACTCCAAGGTTAAATTCGATATACCGATGGAGAATGGCCGAAAAAGGTTCTGTCGGAGGATAAAAGCGGTCCCCGATCTGTTTATTCTTTCGCACCGGCCAGAATGCAATACCGACATTTATCATCGGAGCATTGAGCCCGTAATTAGGCATTTTCAGGGATCCGTTTGAGAAATGCTGCAGGCAGACTCCAGCCGAGGCCGTTAGCCAGGTGTTAATTCGATATCTGGCCTCGAACATCATGTTGATGGCTGCATTCAGATGCGTTCCTATCGCTGTATTCTTATAATTCTCGAGCCGGTCAAATTTTTTCGTCAAATATCCCGCCCCAAGCGCAAAGCGGAATCCAAAAAAGAAATTTTCATGCTGGTATAAGGGGAAATTGATGAATGGCATTACTCCGATAGCCTGTCCCAGGTAAGGGGAATTTCCCAGGTTCGAGTACCAAAAGGCCAAGCCTATGATAGGATACCCAAAATTTCTTTCCCATTTATGTTTTCCGTATGTCTGTAGCTGAATGCTGATTTCAAAGGCGGGAAAATGGGCATTAAACAGTTCAAGTTCAAGGTGATGTGCATACAGAAAACCATAGTAAACCTTCCCTTCCACATACAGGTTGGAGGTATATTGTCTATGAAAAGATTGCGTAAAGGAACTCAATGGCCAACCCAGGAACAGGCAACAAAGAAAAATCCAGCACGGGGTATTATTGTTCATTGTTTAATGCAGGATTCCTAATCAAGGTAAAAGTTTCCGGCAAATTTACCAGGAATCGCCAACTTCCACTAGCAGAAACGCTGAAACGGTATAAATAAGTATTTTTGCTGAAATGAAGATTACAATGGAAGAAAAAGTTGCCGCGTTCGGGAAACTGATCGAAATCATGGATACACTGAGGGCAAACTGTCCCTGGGATAAAAAGCAGACCCTTGAAAGCCTGAGATACCTCACGATTGAAGAGACCTATGAATTATCTGACGCCATTCTCGAGAAAAATATGGATGGGATCAAAAAGGAGTTGGGGGATTTGATGTTGCACCTGGTTTTTTATGCCAAGATTGCATCTGAACAGCAGGCTTTTGACATCTGTGATGTACTTAAAACCATCATCGATAAGCTGATCCATAGGCATCCGCATATTTTTGGAGATGTGAAAGTCAAGAGTGCTAAAGAAGTACGGGATAACTGGGAAAAAATCAAACTTAAAGAAAAAGGAAATCAATCCGTGTTATCCGGGGTTCCCGGATCTTTGCCAGCGGTTGTCAAAGCATACAGGATTCAGGAGAAGGCTAGTGGGGTTGGGTTTGACTGGGATCATGCCGATCAGGTCTGGATGAAAGTTCTGGAGGAGTTGACCGAGTTAAAGGATGCTGTTCATGAAGGAGCCAACCATACTATTATAGAGCATGAGATTGGCGATCTTCTCTTTGCCATTATAAATTATGCCCGTTTTATCGATGTGAACCCTGAAGATGCTTTGGAACGAACCAATAAAAAGTTTATTAAGCGGTTTCAATATATAGAAGATCAGGCGAAGAAGGCGCATAAGCCACTCCAGCAAATGACCTTACAGGAGATGGATGCATTTTGGAATGAAGCGAAAAAACTTGAACGGGAATCATGAAATATTCTCTCTGCCTGTTATTTTGTTTATCTTTTTTTTTACCTATGCGAACGAACGGGCAGAGGGATACGGTTCCATCAGCACATCAAAAATTATATATCGATAAGGCCTATTTTAAATCCTACCTCGTTGACGGATTTGATGTGGTTAAGTTTCCGGTGCGGTGGACTACAGGCCAATGGGTTGGAGCAACGATCATGGCAGGAACTACAGTTTTTTTATTCTCTGTTGACGGGCATATCCAGGGATGGGCACAAAGCAATAGAACTCCGGCACTTGACCAGCTAAGTAAATATCTGTTTGAACCTATCGGCAGTGGTTTGTACAGCCTCTCAGCGATGGGAATTTTATATGGCTGCGGATTAATTTCGAAAGACGACAGGGCGAAGATCACCGCCCTGAAAGGAGTGGAAGCATTTATTCTGTCGGGAATTACTTCTCAAATCATCAAGCAGTTAACCCACCGGCACAGACCGTATCAGGACGATCCTCCGGATCCTTTCATGTGGGATGGCCCTTTTCATGGGTTTACAAATACTTCCTTCCCCTCAGGTCATTCAGCAACCGCTTTTGCCATTGCCGCAGTGGTTGCAACATCTTACCAGGAAACAATATGGGTGCCAATTCTCTGTTATACACTTGCGACAGGAACAGCTTTATCGAGGATTTACGATAATGATCATTGGGCATCCGATGTCCTGGCAGGTTCAGTGATCGGATTTGGGATAGGTCAACTCGTGGTTCACAATGAGAGCCGGCTCAAAGTAATCCCTGTTTCTCCCACAGGAGCAGGCATTTCGCTGGTATATCAATTCTAGTGTTTGCTCAGGTAATCAGCAACACCATCGGAAGTTGCCTTCATGCCTTCTTCCCCTTTTTGCCAGTTTGCCGGGCAAACTTCCCCGTTTTCTTCAAAGAATTGAAGGGCATCTACCATGCGAATCGCCTCATCGATATTGCGTCCAAGGGGAAGGTCGTTGACAATCTGATGTCTTACAATTCCTTGTTTGTCAATCAGGAAAAGGCCCCTGAAAGCAACGGCTCCCCCCTCAAATTCGAGAGCCCCCTCTTCCGATGAGTAGTATTCACCTGCTAACACATCATAGTTTGCCGATATGGTTTTGGAAAGATCGGAAACTAAAGGATACTTCACACCCTGGATCCCTCCTTTATTTTTAGGTGTATTCAACCAGGCCCAATGAGAAAATTTGGAGTCAACGGAACACCCCACTACGGCGACGTTCATCTTTTCAAATTCTCCCAGCTTTTTCTGAAATGCAAGCAATTCAGTGGGGCATACAAAAGTAAAATCCAGCGGGTAGAAGAAAAAAATGACATATTTCTTCCCGATGTATTGTTCCAGGGAAAATTTTTCAACGAACTCACCCCCATTTGTTACCGCATCCGCTTCGAATAAAGGAGCTTTTTTTCCTACTAATACTGCCATGGTATATATTTTTAAAATTTAGTTTTTGCAAAGATACAAATTATTTAGAAAGAATATTAATAAGATTGCATTTCCCATTTAAAGTTTTATATCCTCAAAGCTGAATTGAATCGGCCTGTTTGATTGGAAGTCAAAGAGGGTCAATTTACGCAATTCGAAATAGCTTCGCCAAAAAGTTTGTAATGCCTGGTAGTAAGCCTTCTCGGAGTTATCCGTTTCAATTTGCGCATTGTTCAGGTCCAGGATGCTGTTCATTTTTCCGATCATGTAACGACCTTTAGTTACTTCATAATTTTTACGGGCAACCGTATCGGATTTTGCTGCAATTGTCACCTGGTTCTTTTGCATATTAAACTGAACCACTTTCAGATATACGTTCTGCTGGAAATCAAGGATTTCCTGTTCTACCGAATTTTTTACTATTTCTTCCTGCGATTCTGCGATTTTGATCCTTCCCCTGGCAACACCCCAATCATAAATAGGGATGTTGATACCCAGCGCGACCTGTTGCTGATCCAATGGATTCTGGTAGGCCCCGGATAGAGTTCCTGCATTTTTTGTCAAACCGACTACTGCTGTGAGTTCCGCATCAAACCGGCCTTCAAGGCGAGCCTGGTGAACATCCCTTGCAGCTTCCATGAGTCGCTTCTGAAAGTCAATGTAAGTTGATGAATTTGATTTTGACAGGTTAAACGCCTGATCCGGATTTACAGTAAAAAAATCAATCTTTGCAGGAGGGATTAAAATAATGGGAATTGTATCTTTTATCCGGAGGTAGGATTTGAATCTATAAAGGGCATTCCCAAGCTCAAGGTTTGCGTTTTCCACGGCAGCTTGTGCCTTTAAATAGTTCAGTTCCAGCAAGAGCAAATCGTTCTCTGCTATCTTCCCGAGTTGGTATCTTCCTTGCGCAATTCTGAACAACGTATCATAGTTTGAGAGGTTGGTCTTTGCGATTTTCAGCTCAATCTGGGCGTTCAACAGGTTAAAGAAATAATTTGTAGCTGTGATGCTGATTTGTTGCACGTCTTCCAGGTATCGTTGTTTAGCCTGGGAGTATTTCATCGGTTGGATTTTTTTATCCCACCGGTAGGGATTGAATTGAAAAATGGGTTGAACCAACCCAATGTTTACAGGAGTTGAAAGGAAAGAGGAGATTGTACTTGAGTCGGTAATATTGTACATGGCTTCCAATCCTGACCGAATGAATATGGAACCTCCTGTAAATCCAACCTTTTGTGTCAGGGACAATGTTGCGTCAGAACTTACGTATTGCTGTGGGACAAATAGTTGTTCTCCGCTTATTGGATCGGTGACCGGGGTGATTGCTCTCTGAAGTTGAGGGATATTCGCATCCAGTTGCAACAGAGGGAGGTTGGATGCCCTGAACGATTTATATTCCCAGAAGCTGGCGCGGAAACTTTGCTTGGAATTCAAGGCGTCGGGCGATTGGTCTTTGGCAATTCCAATTGCATCCTGAAGTGTCAGTCTTCTTGCATTTACCTGGGCGGGAGAGGAAACATGCCAGGCATTTGCCAGTAGAATAAGGAGAGATAGAATGATGAACCTTTTCATGGTTTACGTGATTGCCAGTTATTCATACCTGAGGGATTCAACCGGGTCCTGTCTGGCCGCCCGTTTTGCCGGCATGTAGCCGAAGATGATCCCAACAGAGACGGAAACGCCAAACGAGACCAGAATGGAAAGAGGGGATATGATCGTAAGGATTCCTGTGACTTCCATGATAATTTTCGAAAAGGCAAGGCCCAAGATGATCCCGATAAGGCCACCGGTAATGCTTAGCAATGTAGCTTCGGAAAGAAACTGGAGGGTGATATCCCGTTTGGTTGCACCAATTGCCTGCCGGATTCCGATCTCTTTTATTCTCTCCATCACCGAGGCCAGCATGATGTTCATGATCCCGATGCCGCCGACGAGCAGTGAAATGCTGGCGATCGCTCCGAGAACAATATTAAAGATATCTTTTGTACGCTGTTCCTGGCGAAGCAGAAGTTCGGGAACTTTTATTTCTATATCTTCCACCCCGAGGTGTCGTCGGGCCATCATTCTTTGCAGGATTTCAGTTGTCGGTCCGATCATGGAGCTCTCTTTCACCTGAACAACAATTTTGTCGATCTGGTTCTTTTCAACCCCTTCCTGGGACCCTCCAAATGAAATGGCGAAATCTCCCCCAAAAAACATCCCACTCCCGCCACGGAGGGACGATTCAGTTACCAAAGCTCTGTCTTTGTATCTTCTGAAGATGGTTTGAATAGGGGCGTAGATCGTGTTATTATAATCAGAAATTCCCAGGTTGTCTATAGCCGTTTCTTTAATTACCTGTTTTTTCAATACACCCACAACGCGAAGCCAGATATGACCGCATTTGATCTCCTTGCCGATGGGGTTTTCTTTCGGAAAAAACCGCGATTTGATGGATGGGCCAATGATGCAGACCGGTTTTCCTTCCCTGAGCTGTTCCTGATTGAACATTTCTCCATCCTGAAGTTCGAGCCCAAAGACCGCAAAGAAATCGGGGGTGATACCGGTAAGTTTGGTGGAGATTCTCCTCCCGTCTTTCATCACATCTGTTTCGTAAATGACTTCCGGACTGATCCGTTCGACGGTAGGCAGAATATCCCGGATACTTTCCGCATCTTTCATGGAAAGCCCCGGCGAGTATTTTTCACGTCCTTTCCGGGTGCCGACATCCTGCTCAGCGGATTGGTCGTCATTCTGGTTTTTCCCTTTGGTTTTTTCTGTCTTGGGCGTAATGATGATGTTATTTACGCCGACCAGTTTCATCTGGTCCAGAATCTCCTGTTTGGCTCCGGCTCCGATAGCCATCATAGCGATGACTGCAGCAACGCCAAATATGATCCCCAGCGCGGTAAGCATGGACCGGAATTTATTCAGGAAGACAGCTTCCAGTGCGATATTCAGAATATAGATGTACCTTTCGAACACGATCCGGGGATTCGTTTGTAAGAGCTGTTAATTCGTTTGACGGAGAACATTGAACTTCATTTTCTTGTTGCCGGCATTTTTATGCATGTTACTGTCGGAAACCTGTTTAGGAACCATTGAATCTGTTTTCCCGGGAGTTGTCTCTTTTACTTTGTATTTTTCTAAGATGTCGGGGGGCAGCATGATCAATTTCAAATCTGCTCTATCTTCCGGGGCGATCAGAAGAACTTCATCTTCTTCAGTCAGTCCTTCTTTGACGATGATCTCATTATCGTTGCTGAGTCCGACCACGATCTGTTGCCGAATAACCCGCGATCCGTCTTGTTTGTAAACGAAAGTAGCAGTGTCGTTATTAAATACTGCTTCGAGGGAAATGAAACGGACGCTGTCGATAGTTGCTGTAAGAATGGTATTTTTTGTTGTCATAGCCGGGCGGAGGATGGAGTCAAATTCATTGACAAGAATTTTAACCTCAAATACTTTTGCATTTGAACCTTGGAGTTGTTCCCCGATATTGGCAACTTCAGTTACTTTGCCGGTAAATTTTTTCTCAGGGAAGGCATCGATGCCGATTTTTACGGATTGGCCTACCTTCACCTTGCTGATGTCAATCTCATTTACATAGGTTTTTGAGATCATTTCGGAGAGGTCGGGTAGTTCTGCCACGATATTATCCCATGCGCTGACTGTTGCCCCGACTCCCATTTTATTCCCATCCCAGTTTCTTCTGTATATAACCATTCCCGATTTGGGTGCTATGACGGTAAACGCCTGGAGGACTTCTTGCATTTGCTCAAGTTTACGTTGCGCCTGGTTATAGGATGCGGTCACTTCCTGCATGTTGGCGACTGCTTTCTGGAGCCGTAATTCGTAATTCTTTTCAGCTTGGTCGAAGGCTCGTTCTCCTTTTTCAAGATCTATCTGAACCTGGCGGATCGTAGCCGGGGGTTCATATTTCGATTGGTCGAGTGCGATTTTCTTCTCTTCCAGGTTATACTGGAGGTTAATCAGTTCATCGCGGGCGTTGCGTAGTTCCAGGGATGTATCGAGTTTGGTTTTAATGAGCTGGGATTCATATTTTTCAAGATTGGTCTCTTCGTCTTTGATGCGGTTAGATATTTCGGTCCGATCAAGTGATGCAACGTATTGCCCGGAGTCGACCACCGTTCCGTCGGGAATGATATCCTGGATTTTTACCTGCCATATCTGAACCTGGCGCAATCCTTGCGGGCCATAGATTTTTTCGGAACTTTTCGCAATCAACTCGCCGGTAGTGGTAACTTCGATAGGGAAGCTTCCGTATTTCACCGCAACAGAGACTTCCTGGGTTTTATCCGGTTTTGAGAAAATGAAAAACAGAATGATTGCCAAAAGTATAAACCCGGCAAAAATATAGAGGTACCTTTTTGCTGTCATAGAAAAGATGTGTTAAACACACAAAGATATGCGCTCGTTATGAAAAGACCAAGTGAAAACGATAGATCAGGCATCAATATTGGCGTACCTGGCATTTTTTTCGATGAACTCCCTTCGGGGCGGGACATCATCGCCCATGAGCATGGAGAAAATACGGTCGGCCTCGGTTCCATTTTCAATGGTGATCAACCGGAGGGTGCGGTTTTCGGGGTTCATAGTTGTGAACCAAAGTTGTTCCGCATTCATTTCCCCGAGGCCTTTATAGCGCTGAATATGAATACCTGACTCCTTTCCCTGCGCCGTGAATTCGGAAACAATATTGGCTCTTTCTTCATCGGTCCAACAGTATTTCTCAAAGTTTCCTTTTTTAATCAGGTAGAGAGGGGGAGTGGCGATATAGACATGTCCGTTTTCGATCAACTCTTTCATATACCGGAAGAAAAAGGTCAGAATCAGGGTAGCGATATGGCTTCCGTCCACATCGGCATCGGTCATAATAATGATTTTGTGATATCTGAGTTTTTCCAAATTAAGGGCTTTGCTGTCTTCTTCGGTCCCGATAGTCACGCCTAAAGCAATAAAGATGTTTTTGATCTCTTCACTTTCAAAGATCTTATATTGCATGGCTTTCTCTACGTTGAGGATCTTCCCGCGAAGGGGAAGGATAGCCTGGTAACGGCGGTCTCTTCCCTGTTTGGCAGTTCCACCGGCGGAATCCCCTTCGACCAGGTATATCTCACACTGAACAGGGTCGGTTTCGGAACAATCAGCTAGTTTCCCCGGCAGACCAGAACCGGAAAGGACATTCTTCCGCTGGACAAGTTCCCTGGCTTTTCGTGCGGCATGACGGGCGGTGGCAGCGAGAATAACTTTGTTCACGATGGTTTTGGCCTCTTTCGGGTGCTCTTCCAAGTAATAGGAAAGAAGTTCGCTCACCAGTTGATCCACCACGCCCATCACTTCATTATTTCCCAGTTTGGTTTTGGTTTGCCCCTCAAACTGAGGTTCCTGGACTTTCACTGAGATTATAGCGGTCAGGCCTTCCCGGAAGTCATCCCCACTTATATCAAATTTGAGTTTGGAAAGCATCCCAGATTTTTCGGCATAGTTTTTCAGTGTTCTGGTCAATGCCCGGCGGAATCCGGCAAGATGTGTCCCCCCTTCATGTGTATTGATATTATTCACGTAACTGTGGATATTCTCGGAAAAAGAAGTGTTGTACTGCATGGCGATCTCCATGGGAATTCCGTTACGTTCCCCTTCAATTGAGATGGGTTCCGGAATTAGTTTTTCCCTGGTGGCGTCGAGGTAATTGATAAAATCGATCAATCCGTAAGAAGAAAAGAACGTTTCAGAGAGGGAGCTTCCATCCTTATTTATTTCACGTTCGTCAATGATTTTCAGGGTAAGTCCTTTATTGAGGTAAGCCAATGCCCTCAGCTGGGAGGCAAGAATTTCATAATCATACTGTTCGACGATAAAGATAGATGTATCAGGTTTGAAGGTAGTCTCGGTCCCGTTCCGGCTTGTATCCCCGATAATTTTGATGTCGTAAACGGGTTTCCCGCAGGAGTATTCCTGCTGATAGATCTTCCCCGAACGGTGCACGGTAACTTTCAGGTGAGAAGAGAGGGCATTTACCACTGAAACTCCAACCCCATGGAGACCACCGGATACCTTGTAGGTATTTTTATCAAATTTCCCTCCGGCATGCAGGACGGTCATCACCACTTCCAGCGCTGATTTCTTTTCTTTTTCATGAAAATCGACCGGGATTCCCCTGCCGTTATCTGTTACAGTGATGGAATTATCCTTATGAATGATGACTTCAATGTAGGTGCAATAACCGGCCAGGGCTTCGTCAATGGAATTGTCTACCACTTCGTAAACAAGGTGGTGCAGCCCTTTGACATTGACATCTCCTATGTACATGGCAGGTCGTTTTCTCACGGCTTCGAGACCCTCCAGAACCTGAATGTTATCTGCTGTGTAATTCCGGCTCGCCAGATCTTTTTCTATGTCAGTCATAATCAGTCAGTTAAATAAATTTATATATCTGTACAAATCTACAAAAAAAAGAAACACAAAATCTTGAGAAATACCAGTAAAATCAAGGATTTTATTAACAATTTCCAGTGAATAATGCAGGCGAACTAAATACCTCAGGAATATTTGAGAAAGTTGAGGATCAAATCTGCTGCGTGACCATCTCCAAATGCCTCCGATCTGGGAGCGGAAAGAGGTGGAGAATTGACAGCTTTTACGATGACATCAGGATCGGTGCCGGCGACTTTATTCCAGCCGTCGAGCAGGGTTTCCAGCCATTCTGTTTCAGTGCGCAACGTGATGCAAGGGATCCCAAGAAAATAGGCTTCTTTCTGGAGCCCTCCCGAGTCGGTCAGCACCTTTTCAGCTTTCATTGTCAGGGCAATCATTTGAAGATAACTCACAGGATCTATCAACCGGAGGTTTGCCGGAGCGGAGAAACTAGAAATGATTTTCCGGGTGCGTGGATGGATGGGCAGGATGACCTGAAAGGGAAGTGCTCCGAAGGCTTTCAGAATGTTGGTCATGTGTTCAGAATGATCCGTATTTTCAGCTCTATGGATGGTTGCCAGGAAGTACTTTTCAGGGAGATTTTTTATCCTGTATTGATCCAGGTTGTTCAGAACCATCTCCCGGAAGTAAAGAAGCGAATCATACATCACGTCCCCTGTAAACTTCGTCGATGATTCCAGCCCTTCTTTCTTCAGGTTATCAATCGCGGTTTGAGTAGGGGCAAAGAGCAAATCTGATATCCGGTCTGTCACGATCCGGTTGATTTCTTCGGGCATGACGCGATTGAAACTGCGAAGACCTGCTTCCACATGAGCAACGGGAATGTGCAGTTTTGTAGCTGCCAGGGCACCGGCTACCGTTGAGTTTGTGTCTCCGTAGAGCAAGGTCCAATCGGGTTTCTCTTTCAGCAACACCTCTTCAATTCCTTTCAGCATCATGCCGGTTTGCCAGGCATGACTTCCTGACCCAACACCAAGGTTATAATCCGGTTCCGGGATATGGAGTTCTTCAAAGAAGACTTTGGACATATTTTCGTCGTAGTGCTGACCGGTATGGAGGATGATCTCCCGGATGCCGGGATACGTCAGGATGACACGAGAAACGGTTGCTGCTTTGACGAACTGGGGACGGGCCCCGATCACAGAAACGATCTTCATGTGGATCTCATTAAAAGTAAACCAGCAGTTCTGTAAGCGGGATTCTGTCCTCCTGGTATGGGCGACCCGCTGGGTCGCCCATACCAGGGTTCTGTCATTTATCTGCACCGGACGTCACCGGCCGGCTGGAGCGACCTACCCCTCCCGAAATCCGAAGATCCTGGCGAGCCACCAGGTGGTTTACACCATCGGGATATACGTGGTCTTTCAACCCATGAGGTTTACCCTTCCGACCGGTTGCCCGGCCGGAACGTGGTCTCTTACACCGCGTTTTCACCCTTGTCTCTAAAGGTGACCCGCCGGGTCGCCCTTACAGGCGGTTATTTTCTGTGGCACTAGCTGTGTCCCGATCAAATCGGGACCCTTCCCGTTAAGAAGCATGGTGCTCTATGTTGTCCCGACTTTCCTTCCCGATTGGTAAAAACCATCGGGACGACAGTCCGAACTGCTGGTGTGCAAAGATAGCAAAGATAGCTGACATTTCTCTACCTTTGCACCCTTTTACCGGATTGGAATGAAGGATTTGAGTTACGGGAACGAAGGAAAGCTCATCTTCCGATTTGCTATCCCGATGTTGCTTGGAAACGTTTTCCAGCAGCTCTATAATGTCGTGGATGCCATCATCGTGGGTAAATTCATAGGGAACGAGGCACTGGCTGCTGTCGGAACCTCCTTCCCAATCATTTTTATGCTGATCTCTTTCATTATTGGGATCACCATGGGTTTTACGGTCATCATCTCCCAATATTTCGGAGCCAAAGAGATGGACAAGGTGACTAAGGCGATCAACACGCTGTACCTTTTTATCTTTGTTTCTTCCGTGTTAGTTAGTATAGCAGGGAGCCTGTTAAGTGAATCCATTTTTCGTCTGATTGACCTGCCTGTCCAAATCATTCCCCAGGCCAAGCTTTTTCTGATCATTTATTTCTCCGGGGATGATCTTTCTTTTCGGATATAACGGAACCAGCGCCATCCTACGCGGTCTCGGGGATTCCAAAACACCGCTCTATTTTCTGATCGGATCGGTCATGCTGAACATCGTTCTTGACCTGGTTTTTGTACTCGTATTTGGCTGGGGAATTGCCGGTGTGGCTATTGCCACCGTAATTTCACAAGCTGCGGCATTTATTGCACAGATCCTCTACCTCAACAGATACCATACTTTTTTAAGGTTTTCGTTTCGGGAATTGCGTTTTGACAGAGCGATTTTCAATCAGGGGATCCGAATCGGACTTCCGACAGGGTTCCAGCAAGGATTCGTCGCAGCCGGGATGCTGGCTCTTTACTGGATCGTAAACCAGTTCGGGGTAACTGCCAATGCCGCATACAGCGCAGCGGGAAGGATCGACAGTTTTGCGGCTATGCCGGCAATGAGTTTCAGTGCTGCTTTGAGCGCCTTTGTAGGGCAAAATCTGGGCGCCAATCGACTTGACCGTGTGAAAAAAGGGCTGACTTCGACGCTCCTGATGACCGGAGGGATCTCCCTGATAATTTCCCTGATCACTGTTTTTTTCGGGCGTTATCTCATGATGATGTTCACCAATGATCCGGAGGTGATTGAAATCGGGAAGGCTTACCTGATCATTATCGGGGCTTTTTATATTCTTTTCTCTTCGATGTTTATCTTACATGGGATGTTGCGTGGTGCCGGGGATACTTTTATCCCGATGATCATCACCCTTCTGTCACTTTGGGTTGTCAGGGTACCGGTCGCATTTCTTCTTTCCAAAGTTCCTTCGATAGCACTGTATGGCGTTTTCTGGTCTATCCCGATCGGATGGTTTGCCGGGGTGGTCCTTGCAGGTCTCTATTATTTGGCAGGCCAGTGGAAACGGAAAGCAGTAGTAAAATTTGATGCTGAAGGGAAAAGAATAACCTAAGCGGAAATCCGGTTCAAGACATCAACCAGTTTTTGTGTGAGTTCTTTTCTGGAATAACTCCCGATATTCCTGCTTTCGGCCTGAAGGGTTCCTTTTTTGAAACGGTTGTAATAGGTGAGAATATGCTCCTGAAGAGTCGCCTGATCGCCGTGTCCGGCGATGAATCCCGCGCCGGTTTCCTGCAGAATCTTTGCGGCATCCCCATCGGGAGGCCCTAGGCTCAAAATAGGCCTTTGGGCAGCCAAATATTCAAAGAACTTCCCGGTCAGGATCATCTTTGCATTCGGAGTGTCGTTAATAATTAGCAAAAGAACCTGGGATTGCCGTTGACAGGTGATGACCTGATCGTGAGGCAGATACGGGATCCGGTTTAGAAATCCTGTCAGGCCGGATGTCTCCAAGGATTCTGATACCGTATGATCGATTTTGCCAACCAGTTTAATCTCGAGATCCTCCCGGAAGCCTGGCGTGGTTTTCACCAGGGTACTGAGCGCACTCCAAAGAGAAACCGGATTGCGCGTGCTGACCAGGGTACCGATATGCGCAATGGAGAACTTCCGGTCGGGTTCGGGTGGTGGTCCCGCAGGGATATCTTCTGTATCAAAACCGTTTGTAATCACATCATACTTGCGAGGGAAGATCAGGTTGAAATCAGAAGCCATTGTGTCGCTGATTACGGTAACTGCCGAAGCAGAACGAAGAACAGCTTGTTCCAGTTGTCTGTGTTTTTGGTCGGATTTTCTGGTCAGTTTCAGGTCTTTGTAAAAGTCAATGTTTGTCCAGGGATCCCGAAAATCGGCAAGCCAGGGAACGTGCTGACGCCGGGATACCCGTAACGCTATCAGGTGGAGCGAATGAGGGGGACCTGTCGAAATTAGAACATCCACCGGGTGTTCCATGAGGTACCGGTTCAGGTATTTCACAGAGGGGTTGATCCAGAATTTCCGGGCATCCGGGATAAAGAAATTACCGCGAATCCAAACAGCGATATTTTCAAGGATCGGGTTTTGCTTCTTTTCCGAGAGGAAGGCCGCATTGATCTTTTCCTCTTTTTTCCGGCCAATGAACCGTTTGTAAACAGTATAGGGTTCCCATATAGGTTGTTTCAGGATGGTGAGGTTTTGCGGGATATCCTTCTGAAGCGAGAGGTCTGTTTCGGGGTATTCCGGTTTTTCGGGAATGTAAAGGACTGGTTCCCAGCCGAAGTCCCGAAAGTATTTGACGAATTTCAACCAGCGCTGTACGCCAGCTCCTCCACTCGGAGGCCAATAGTAAGTGATGATCAGGGCTCTTTTCATGCGGTTGCCTTCCATGCCTTGCGAGTTTCAAGGAAAACCAGGAAGAGGATCACGACCAGGAGGGTGATGGAACTGATCAGAGAGATTTTTTCGCCCAGATAGTAGACGTTGGGTTCAAACGCAAAAACAACGGTATGTTTTCCTGCCGGTAACACCATAGCACGAAGCACGTAATCGGCCCGGAAATGAGGTGTGAGAGTACTGTCTACATAAGCGTTCCAGCCTTTCGGATAGTAGATCTCGGAGAAAAGGGCCAGCCCGTTTTTCCCCGCCTCATATTGATACTCCAGGCGATTCAGAGTATATGATTTTAATTCAATAAATGAACCTGAGTCGGGTCCGGCTGAGAAAGTGGTGAGGTAATTTTCAAACTGTTTATCCACGATGGCGGTATCTGCAGGTTTGAAACGGGTGATAGCCTCCATTTCCTGATCGGCATTATCGACAAGTTTTACGGCTTCTACAAACCAGGCATGCCCAAGGGCGTCCTGATTGCGTTGGGCGACGGGAACCCTGTCTTCGCCTGAAATGATGACATATTTGGTGTTCAGCATATTCCATACATCCATGTTGTTCTTGCTGATCTGGTACTCAATCAATTCCTGGTACCTGCGGAGTTTTGCTCCATGGTATCCTCCGATACTTTTGTGGAACCACGAGGTACTTGCGTCGTTAAAGGCATCGACGGATAAATTCAATACGCGGAAATCGGGATCAGGATCTTTCAATATTTCCTCATCAGCCGGTGAGGCAACGAACGGTTTTTCGACTTTCGACTTTGTGGTAAAATTTTCATTGTTGAGGTATCTTTTGTTTATTACGAACATGTCTATAAGGATCAATGCGCTGAGGATAATATAAACGTACGTTTTTCTCAGCTTACTATAGAGCAACGCCCAAAGCAGACCTGCGGACAGGACAATGAAAATGAGGGAACGCAATGCATCCATTCGGACCAGCCTTGCCCGTTCATCCCGGATAGCCTGCATCAACCAGTCAGGGAATTTATAGCTCTCCTCAATCAAGGTATCTTTTGGACCCGTAAAGGAAAGAAACATCCCGGAGAAGAGCACGAATAACAATGCCAATCCGCCTGAGATTCCCAATGCAATCTGTATTGCTGTAAATAGTTTTTTCTTGTCCTGCCGATTGTCGAAAAGCTCTTTCAGCGCTAGCATCCCCAGCAAAGGCATTGTAAATTCAGCGATGACCAGTGTCATTGAAACCGCCCTGAATTTGTTGTATCCCGGGATATATTCCATGAAAAATTCGGTGAGCGTCATGAAATTGTGGCCCCATGAAAGCATAATTGACAGTATTGTTGCTGTCAGCAACCACCATTTGATCGGCCCTTTGACTATAATCAATCCTAGGATAAACAGGAAGAAAACTATGGCCCCGATATAGACGGGGCCAGCGGTACTCGGTTGATCGCCCCAATATAAAAAGGGGAGTGGATAACTTATGAACTGTTTGATTTGATTCTGTGAAATATTATTGTTTTTCAATGCTTTGACAACTTCGGAATTTTCGCTGAGTTTTGCGGCAGAGGATCCTCCATAAAAATTGGGGATCAAAAGAGTCATGGTTTCCCCAACGCCATAACTCCATTGGGTTGCATAGTCTTTATCCAATCCGGATGTTTTGTTTTCCTTATCGTGGGTGAGTTCTGATTTTCCCCGGATGGTATATTTTCCATATTCATAGGTTGCCCATAGAGAAGTTATGTTGGTGAATATAGCAAAAAGTGCTACGATCACCAATACACCTACAGATCCAAGGAAGGAAACAAAACGCTTTTGATAAATTGACGCGATCAGTTCAAAGAGTCCGAGGATCAGAACAAGGATCACCAGATAATAGGTAATCTGAGGATGGTTTGCTTTGATTTCCAGGGTCAGAAAGATGGCGGTAAGAATACCGCCCCAGATGTATTTTTTCCGGAGGGTCAGGATGATCCCGGCGATTACGGGTGCCATGTAGGCAATTGCATGGGCTTTGGAGTTATGGCCGGCATCGATGATGACAAAGAAATAGGAGGAAAAGGCAAATGCAATCGCACCGGCAATGGAGAGCCAGGGATCCACTTTCATCACCAGCAGAAGGATAAAGAAACCCAGGAAATAGAGAAAGACCAGGTTTGCAGGGTGGGGAAGGCCGAGGCCAAGGATGGTATCCAGGTATCCGAAAATATTTCCTTTGTAGATAACTGAAATCTGGTAAGCAGGCATACCGCCAAACATGGAGTTTGTCCAAAGTGGTTCCTTCCCTGTGGCTTTACGGTAGTCGACGATTTCTTTTGACATACCTTTGAACTGCATGATATCTGATTGCTGGATTCGCTTTCCCTCCAGCAATGGGCTGAAATAGATGACGGTGATGAGAAGAAAAACAAGCAGAGCTGCCAGATACGGAAGGAGTTTCTTGAAGTCTATTTTTTTCATGGTACGGTGATTAATCGGTTTGGTGAAAACAAAAAAAGAAGATCATATTTCAAATCTTCTTTTTCTACAAAATTGGGTAAAAAAAATCAATCTTTATCCATTTTTTCGTCTGAAACCGACAATTTCTTTCTTCCTTTTGCCCTTCTTGTTGCCAATATCTTGCGTCCGTTTGCGCTTGACATGCGCTCACGGAAGCCATGTTTGTTTTTTCTTTTCCTTTTTGAGGGCTGAAATGTAGGTTGTGCCATAGCATCAAATTTTAGGCCTGCAAAGGTACAAAGAGAAATTTGAAATTCAAACTAAGCGCATCAATTATTTTGTGGGGATATCTTTCAGAGTTTCCACCAGGAAGTCCCAGAATTTTGAAACGGATGGGATATTGACTTTCTCATCCGGTGAGTGAGGGAAACGGATAGTAGGCCCAAAGGAGATCATGTCCCAGTCCGGGTAAACGCCTCCGAGGATCCCGCATTCAAGGCCTGCATGGATCGCTTTTATTTCCGGTACTCTGCCAAACTTCTTTTTATAAACATCCTGCATGGCTTTCAGAATCCGAGATTCCGGGTTGGGTTTCCATCCCTGGTATTGTCCATCGAAAGTAATGCTAGCTCCAGCCAGTTCGAACACCGACCGGATCATTTGTTCCAGGTCAGATTTGGCTGAGTCTACGGAGCTTCTGAGCAGGGATTTGACATTGATTTCCCCGTTTGCAGATTTTACGATGGCAAGGTTAGTAGAGGTTTCAACCAGTCCGGGCATTTCGTTGCTCATCCGAATGACTCCGTTCGGACAGGCATAGATCGCATTGAAAAGGGTGTGCTGCGTTTTCTCATCGATCAGGGATGAAGGCATATCAGCGGGATCGGCCAGAATTTTTACATCAGGTTCTACTGATAATAATTCTTTGCGAACTATGTGGGTGAATTCTTCCAGTCCTTTTAAGAAAACCTGTTTGTTTTTTTCAGGGACTACAACAAGAGCGAAGGATTCTCTTGGGATGGCGTTCCGGAGGCTTCCTCCGTCAATGTTTGCAAGGCGCAAACCATATAACCTTTCCGAAACCCACATAAGTCTGTTCAGGATTTTGTTGGAATTTCCGCGACCGAGTGGAATATCCAACCCGCTATGGCCACCTTTCAATCCTTTGACCGTCAGTTTGAATGCGTTCATCCCTGCCGGAACCGGTATTTCCTGGTAGTTGAATAGGGCGTTTGCATTGGTGCCGCCCGCGCATCCGATGTACAGTTCTCCTTCGTCCTCCGAATCCATGTTGAGCAGAATATCCCCAATAAGCAACCCGGCTTTCAGGCCAAAAGCGCCGGTCATTCCTGTCTCTTCGTCGATGGTAAATAGCGCCTCAACAGGACCGTGCCGGATCGTATCTAATTCAAGAACCGCCATTGCCGCGGCAACTCCGATTCCGTTATCGGCTCCGAGCGTCGTCCCTTTTGCTTTTATCCACTCGCCGTCGACATAAGGTTCAAGGGGATCTTTTTCAAAGTCGTGAACGGTATCCTCGTTTTTCTGAGGGACCATGTCAAGATGGGCTTGCAGGATTACACCGTGCCGGTTTTCCATGCCGGATGTGGCTTTTTTGCGAATAATTACGTTGCCAATTTCATCCACCGTTGTATCCAGCCCGAGTTTATTGCCAAAGGCAACGATGAACTCCCTGACTTTCCCTTCATGTTTAGAGGGGCGTGAGATTTGGGTAAGTTCGTAAAAATTTTTCCAGACTTCCTTTGGTTGCAGGTTTGTGATTTCGTTACTCATAGGAAAGTTATTTAATGGGTTAAATTACTTGCAGGGATAAAGGTAGAAATTTTTCAGGAATTCAGTTGTTTGTCATGTTTTTGAATCTGCTGGAAGGTGATAAATCGTTGCTGATAAAGCATAGTCATGAATTGATTTACCCGTTCCAGGGTTTCTTCCGCGGAAGTAAGCTTTTCACGGGAGTCTTCATTCAGATGAGCGCTGATTCCTGCCACATTGCGTTTTCCATCGATCAGTAACCAGGTTGCTGACCCGAATGCATCCAGTTTGATCCGGATAAACTGTTTCCGGTTCAGCGGTTCCATTGCACGTACCAACCATCTGTTTTTAAACCGGGGAAGAAGGATATCCACCTTCCCTTCTTCCCTAGGTTCACATTCCATCAAACGCACAGGAATGAGTTCAAGTGCACTGGTTTTCTTTAGAATTTTCCTTCGTTTAAAGAAGCTGACTTCCATCTTACATCCCGGATGCCGGTGGTGCAGGTTGATCAGGTTTGCCGGCATTTTTCAGCGGGACCTGGATCATCACGAATGCGATGATCGCTATGATTACGAAACTGATATAGAATCCAGGGCTCTTGAAGAAGGAAAAGTAATCGTAAATAAATATCTCAAAAACTGCCAGGATCGCAATTACCAGCCCCATCAGCGCTTCTCCGGCAATCAACCCGGATGCAATCAGAACTCCTGTATTTTCAACTCTTATTTTTTGTAGCGCATTGTATTTTCTCTTCTCGGTAAACCAATCAACAATGCCTTTAAAAATGCCTCCCACGAAGATGGCAAAGGTGGTTTCGATGGGAAGGTACATCCCGACAGAGACCAGCATGGGGCTTTTTACCTGCATCAGGATAAAGGCCACGCCCATTAACATTCCGGCAATGATCAATGGCCAGGCCATTGCCCCTTCAACAATTCCACGGGAGAGGATTGCCATCAGACTGGCCTGCGGAGCAGAGAGGTTTTTACTGCCGAATCCGCCCTGGTAACCCAGATTATTCCCGCTGGAGATATCTCCCTCGTGGAGATATGCCAGAACGACAAACATAACGGCGCCGGCAAAGATCACCCCGATGATATCGCCGATCTGCATCCTCCAGGGAGTCCCTCCCAGGATATGCCCGGCTTTCAGGTCCTGAAGCATCTCTCCGGCCACTGCGGCGGCTACACAAACGATTGCTGCCACACCCAAAACTGCAGCCACACCGGCCTCTCCCTGGACTCCCAGTCCGACCAGGATCAGGGCTGTGACGACAAGGGCAGTCAGGGTCAAGCCGCTGATCGGATTATTGCTGGATCCCATAATTCCCACGAGGTAGCCTGACACAGCTGAAAAAAAGAATGCCAGGATGATCATAAGGGTGGCGGCAACTACGGCGATCAGGATGTTTGTCTGGAAGATGAAATAAGTTATGGCAAATGTGAGGATTGCGACGACAGCGATCCCGGTCAGGACGATACCGAAACTCAGGTCTTTTTCCGTACGGATGGCTCCGGATTCAATGCCGGCAGCGGCCTTTTTTACATCAGACACGGAACGTCCGATGCCTGTAATGAGACTTTTTCTCATCCGGAAAAGGGTATATCCTGCACTAACCAGCATGCCTCCGATGGCAATCGGTTTCACAATAAATCTCCACACGGATGTAATCTGAAAAGAGGGATTTGACACCCTTTCCATCGCTGTATCCATAGAAAGTGTAAGGTCATTGGTCATCAGGGAAACGGCCCAGGCATGCAGATCAAGACTGGGAAGAATAAAATAAAGGATCATAGGCGCCATCAACCCCCAGGCAAGCAATCCTCCACTAAAGTTTAGAGCGCCCAGTTTAGGGCCAATGATATACCCTACACCCATATAGGCAGGGCTGACTCCGGGAGAGCTCAGGAGCATCCCGCCTTTACCTGTAAACGTACTTCCGGCAATGGTCTGCTGACTGAATGTCACAAATTTTTCCCAGAGGTACTGGAAAAGCCTTACTTCGCCAAGAATTTTGATCAATCCTCCCAACCCCATGGCCCAAAAAAGAAACCTGGATCCCCCTGAACCCACTTGTCCGGCTTTGTGAATCTCAGCGGCAGCCAAGGATTCGGGAAACGGAAGATCGGCATCTTCCACCATTACCCTGCGCAGTAAAGCCACAAACATGATCCCCAGGATGCCCCCCGCAATTAGGATCAGGGAGGAGGTGATGTAGTGGCCGGTTGTGAAGAAATCGGGCCAGATCCCGGCAATAAAGAATGCCGGTAGGGTAAATATTGCACCGGCCGCGACCGATTCTCCAATGGAACCCACGGTTCTTGTAAAGTTTTCTTCGAGGATGGTTCCCCGGAGGATTCTTAAAATTGCCATCCCAAGCACAGCAGCCGGATAGGTAGCTGCGATGGTCATACCGGCTTTCAGGCCCAGGTAAGCATTGGCTGCCCCCAGGATCACGGCGAAGAAAATCCCAATGATCAGAGCGCGAATGGTGAATTCGCTCATCTTTGTTTCAGGGGAGATGAATGGAACAAACTTTTTTGGCTCGGACATAGTGTTTGATTTTTAGTTGTTGATCCAATGATAATGTACGGCTAAATAACGAAAAATAGTAACTCATTCGGCTGTTCTTCTTCAGGATTTTCTTATGTGAATCAGTTTTTTTGTAGAGAAATAGGGTTGCGTAAAAAAGTGAGACAGTTCAACGATTGAAAAGGCGGTGTCAACTTTTTGCAAAGGGATACTCAGATCTCCTCCACTCAGGTATAAGATTCCGTTGGAGACTTCATTGAATCCGGGAGCTCTCAGTTTGTTTTTTACCAATGCAAAGAACTTCCCGGGATCAGACACCGCCCGTCCGGTTACAAAGTCAAAGGATCTGTTGAGCGACTCAACCCGTGCACAAATTGGTTCTACATTATTCAATTTCAGGGAGTTTGCTATTTCAGAAACCACCCGGATCTTTTTTGCGATAGAATCAACAAGTGAAAATTGGACATCCGGAAAGAACAGAGCCAGAGGCATTCCCGGGAAACCACCTCCCGTTCCGGCATCCAGGATCCGGGTATTTGGCCGGAACCGAACGAACTTTGCAATGGAAAGGGAATGCAGTATGTGATGGGTATAGATTTGATCAATGTCTTTCCGTGAAATTACATTGATCTTTTCATTCCATGAGCGGTAAAGTTCGCCCATAGCAGAGTATTGTTCCAACTGCTTGACTGAGAGTTCCGGAAAATAGTGCTGGATGACGGAGGTCGGTGAAGAAGTATTATTCAGATTTTTCTTCTTTCTTTTTGGTTTTTGGCGTTTTGGGTTTTGCTTCCGAGGCCGTTGTTTTTTTTGCAGCAGGTTTTTTTGCAGGCGCTTTTTTTGCAGGCGCTTTTTTTACAGCTTTTTCCACTTTCTTTTCCGTGGTTTTTGTTTCAACCACGGGAAGCGTCGTTTCAACTATCTCTTCAACTTTCTTCTTTTCCGGTTTCACTTCTATCTTAGGTTTCTCAACAATGACTGGAACAGCCTTCTTATTCTTTCTCGGGCGGGTCACCCCATAGCTTTTCATAATAATTTTCCCTCGCCGTGTCTTTTTATCTCCTTTTCCCATAGTAAAGTATTTGATGGTATTGTGTAAAGAATTATTTGGGGCAAAAGTAATAAAAATTTATTGTTTGCTAAGAAAGTAGCTGATAAGAAGACCCGACTTCTTTACCGTCGCAGATGCCCATCTCAGCAGAACTTCAGTTTGCTCTTCTTCACTTAGTTGCCAGTGGAGATCAGACCGGTGAAGCCGGTTTGTGAGGGCATGCAGGAAGATTGCAGCAGAGACACTGATGTTCAGACTCTCCGTGAAGCCAAACATCGGGATTTTTATGAACCTGTCAGCCATTCCGAGCGCTTCTTCCGTCAACCCTTCCTTTTCGGTCCCAAACAGGAGTGCGAACTTCTGATCAAGCGGGAACGTCGCGGGAGTAAAATCATCTTTGTGAGGACTGGTAGCTACGATGCAATACTCGTTTTCTTTCAGGTGAGTCAGGCAAGTTGCCGTATTGTGGGCGGATGACCCGTATTTGAGCAGGTTAAGCCATTTGACCGATCCCAGGGCCACATTGGGATTGACCTCATACCTGTACCGGTTCTCAATGATATGCACATCCTGTATTCCGAAGCAATCGCAGGAGCGAAGAACGGCGCTGGCATTATGGGGCTGGAAAATATCCTCCAGAACAACAGTGATATATCGGGTGCGGCTTGGGAGAATCTCCTGGAACTTTTTCTGTTTATTCTCAGATACAAAAGTGAGGAGGTAAGCCAGCAGTCTTCTCTTATCCGCAAGGGGAAGATTTTCGGGAAAGGACATGGCTATCTTTTTCATTATGAGCGGTAAAAGTAAAAAAAATGAGAACTGTTAAATTCTTTAAAAGAAAAAATTTAATTTTGCACTTCCAAAATTCAAGCAAAAACAACAAATATGACCGCAAAAAAGGTGGATACTGCCAAGACAGAAGAGCGCATTCACTCCGTTGAGGAGGCTTTAAGTAAGACTGAAGCGTTTATTGAGAAGAACCAGAAGATCATCCTAATTGTGGTCGGAGTGCTTATTGTCGGAGTGCTGGGTTACTTTGGTTTCCGGAAATATTACCTGGAACCGAAAGAAAAGGAAGCCCAGGAGCAGATGTTTATGGCAGAGATGTACTTTGAGCAGGATTCACTGTCAAAAGCGCTGAACGGAGACGGAAACTACCTGGGTTTTTTGGATATTATTGATCAATACGGATTGACAAAATCTGCAAATCTGGCAAAATATTATACCGGGATCAGCTATCTGAAACTTGGTGATTTTGAGAATGCCATTACCTACCTAAAGAAATTTGACGGAGATGACAAAGTAGCTGGACCCATGGCAACCGGGGCGATTGGAGATGCGTATATGGAACTTGACCAGGTTGATGAAGCCATTGGTTATTACCTTGATGCCGCAGATCAAAGCAATAACGAAGTTACAGCACCTTTGTTTCTTATGAAGGCAGGCATGGCATACGATATCCAGGGAAATTTCAAGAAGGCGCTGGAACTGTACAAAAGGGTCAAAGCAGAATACCCCAGGTCATTTGAAGCGACCGAGATTGATAAATATATCAGTTACATGGAAGGGAAAACGGGAGAATAATTCAATGTTCTCAGGTTTTTCGATTACTTTGTTGGGATGAAAGGTTCTCCCCGGATTGTTTTTTTTGGAACTCCTGAGTTTGCCGTAGAGTCACTGCAGGCAATTCTTCAGGCGGGATTCGAAGTAGCGGCAGTGGTGACCGCTCCCGATAAACCCGCGGGCAGAGGGCTGAAGCTTTCCCCTTCCCCGGTCAAGCTATACGCTCTTTCACGGGATATTTCTGTTCTCCAGCCGGTTCATCTGAAGAGCCAGGATTTTATCAAGGATCTGGCAGCGCTGAATGCAGATCTTTTTGTCGTGGTTGCTTTCCGGATTTTACCACGTGAGATCTGGGGGATGCCATCGCTAGGAACTTTTAATCTGCATGCTTCCCTGTTGCCTCAATACCGGGGAGCTGCCCCCATCAACTGGGCGATCATAAACGGTGAATCAGAGACGGGCGTCACTACTTTTTTCATCAACGACCAGATTGACACCGGAGAGATCCTCCTGCAGGAGAAAGTCTCTATCGGCAGGGATGAAACAGCAGGCGATTTGCATGACCGCTTGATGAATATTGGGGCTGAACTAGTGGTCAGGACGATCAGGCAGATTTCCGGAGGAGGAGCAATGCCTGTCTCACAGGAGATACTGATTGCGAACGATCTGAATCTCAAACCGGCTCCAAAACTTCAAAAACTGGATTTCCGGATCGAGTGGAATGACGATGTTGCCCATGTTTACAACCGCATCCGGGGATTGTCACCTTATCCCGGGGCCTACGCAGAAATTCCCTTAGCCGACGGATCACACCTGAAGATCCGGATTTTGGCTGCCATTCCGGAGCCTTGCCAGGGAAGCGCTGATCTTTATCCAGGCAAGGTAATCACTGACAGGAAGCGGTTTCTCAAGGTGTTTTCCATGAACGGATTTATCCGGATAGTAACCTTGCAGCCCTCAGCTGGAAAACCGATGGATATCCGTGATTTTTTAAATGGGCACGGAAAGCTATTGCCCTGAAACCCTTGCTAAATAAGGGTTTCAGACAGGAGTTATTAACAAAAATCCCGATTTATTAACATTTATAATGGTTTTGGACGATCGACCATTGACAAAACCTCTAAATAGTGTATATTTGTAGGGTTTTAAAAAATGAGTATTCACTTAAAAAACGAAACGAAATGAACAAAGCTCAATTAATCGAAGCTATTGCAGCTGAAGCAAAAATGACAAAAGCAGATGCCAAGAGGGCACTGGAAGCCGTTGTTGGCGCAACCACCAAAGCTTTATCAAAGGGTGAAAGAGTTGCATTAGTTGGTTTTGGTTCTTTCGCAGTTTCCAAAAGAGCTGCTCGGAAAGGCCGCAATCCACAAAATGGAAAAGAGATCAAGATCGCAGCCAAGAAAGTTGTGAAATTCAAAGCTGGCGCTGAATTAGCGAAGAAAGTCAAGTAAGGAAACCTGATCTTGATGAACAAAGGGCGACCCATGCGGTCGCCCTTTTATTTTTTCAGAAACCGGTACGGCAGGAGGGCATCTTTTCCTGCATAATTTACCCCTATCCTTGTTGAAACGAGGATCTCATGAGGGAGAATTTGTTTGCCTGGTTCTTCAATCCAGATGGCTGGTTCCGTTTTGTTTCCAGGTTTTCTGGTCAGATCCAGCCCCGTATGAGAGAAATGGATCCCGAGGGCTTTTGAAACTTTCCCGGGGCCATCCATAATTGTATTCTGCGTCCCTGTTTTTCCCAAACGTTTTTGCATCAAACCGAACCCATCCTCGGGTTGGATCCCCCTGATAAGGATTGCATGAGGAATATTGGCCTGGTTGGTCACTACATTGAAAAGGGAATGAACTCCGTAACAGAGATAGATGTATGCAGTGCCACCAATCCGGTACATGACTTCTGTTCTGGCTGTTCTTCGGCCTCCGAATGCGTGGGAAGCCCTGTCTGTTACTCCCGTATAAGCTTCGGTTTCTGTGATGAATCCGGAAGTCAGGTTCCCATCGAAACGGGTCACGAGTAATTTTCCGAGAAGATCTCTGGCGATTTCCACGACGTCGGGACGAAGATAGAAGGAGCGGGGAAGCATGTTCAATTACGAATGTTTTTTCTACAGTCAAAACTGACATATGGGATGCTCATAGTGAGTTCGCCTTTTTTCAGTGCTTCTTCATTGAGTTTGTTCTCCAACGCCGCAAAAACATCCTGAACCAGATTACCGGGAACAATTTCTTTCCATGAGCCCAGGAAGTAGTTCCGGATCAAATAGTGCCGGAAGAAGGCGGTTCCACTTGTAAACCGGTATTTAAAGCCGTCGATCTGGATAGTCCGGATCGTGAATCCGTTATGCTGAATCAGTTCCTTCATGTACTCGACCGGTTTCCGTTTGGCAGAGATATGGTTATGCATCCTCGTAATCTCCTCAGGTAACTCAAATTCCTGAAGTGTTTCCGCGAAACGATCGTAAAACTCGATCATTGTGTGGGGCAAGTTCATAGTGATCACCATTTGCGATCCGGGCTTCCCGACCCGGAAGCATTCACGGAAAGATCGCTGCTGGTCTTCTACATTGTTCAACCCGTTGTTTGAAATGATCAAGTCAAACCAATCGTTTTCAAAAGGCAGATTTTCAGCAGCGCCCTGTATAATCTCCGCATTCCGGATCACTTTCAGGCGGATCTTTTCCCGGATCATTGAAATTGAATCTTCCGAAGGGTCAATGCCCGTGACCTTTCCCGGAGATCCAAGCCGCTCCGCGACTTCGAGCATGGGGAATCCGCTGCCACTCCCTATATCCAGGACCTGCATTCCCGGCTTAAGACGGATCGTATCAAGCAGCATCAGACCGAACGGAGCCGACCAGAGGGGAAGTTCGTCGTAGGTAAAATTACTGGCCATACTTTCTTGTTATCGGACATACTGCCACACAGATCCCACAGATCCGGATATCCATATGGAACTGAACCCCGAAGATTTTACACTGGTGCTGGCATTTGTGGGCATCAAAGGAGGTTACTTCCATTTATATAAATATTCTTTGTGGGGCAAAATCTTTCCGTTATCCAACAGCCACCGAATCGCCAGGAGGACTTTGTCTTCGTGGACAGGGGACGCTGCATTAACTATCTCTTCGATTGTGGCGGGCTGGTGTTTCAGAAACGGTTTGATCCGGGAAATGATCTCGTCGAATTCCTGCTCGTTCAGGCCGAGTTTGTTGCGTTCGAGACACACGTCGCATTTGCCGCATCGCTGGGACCTGGTTTCGCCGAAATAGGCAAGCAGGGCCTGGCTCCGGCATCTGTGGGTTGAGGCTGCGTACCCGATCAAATCGTCAAGCCGCCGGGTGGCTTCAAGTAGCCTGAGCCGGTAATTCTCCGGTGAAATATAGAGGTCCCTCATAGCGATCCGTTCCTGAAGGAATACGATAGCCGGTTTGGTGGTTTGGGGAATGTAATCAAGGATACCCTGTTTATCCAGGTATTTAAGGTTTTTGATAACCTGATCGGTGGTCAGCTCCAAACGACGGGCCAGTTCGGCTTCATGGATAATCACAAAATCGGTAAAGAGGCCCGGGTAGGAGCGAAGGAGTGTTTTCAGAAAATGGTCATAGGTTTCGTTGGCGACCTGGAACCGGTACAACGCTTCTTTCCGGGCTTTGATAAAGATCCGGGACGGGTTGTTCAACCCCTCATTCAGTGCAACATATCCTTCCTTTTCCAGGAACTTCAATGCGCTAAATACAATTACTGTCTGGAATTTAAACTGTTCACAAAAGCGGGTGATGTCAAATTCAAAGGATTCGTAACACCCGTTGCCGACCGGCAACTGGAAATAGTTGCCCAGCGCCTGGTAGATCTGTCTAATGGCATCCAGTTCAGGGTAGGCGGTTTTCAGGTTGTGTTTGGCATCGAGCACATCTGCCTCTTCATATAGCAGGATTGCGTAAGAACGTTTCTGATCGCGGCCACCGCGGCCCGCTTCCTGGAAGTAGGCTTCGATGCAATCGGGGAAATCAAGGTGTACCACGAACCTGACATTGGGTTTATCAATTCCCATTCCGAACGCATTGGTGGCAACGATCACCCGTTTCTCTTCTTTCATCCATGCCAGTTGCCGTTTGTCCCGGGTTTTCGGATCCAGTCCGGCATGGTAGTAGTCGGCAGAGATGTTGTTTTTTACCAGGAAAGAGGAAATTTCTTTAGTTTCCCTGCGGTTCCGCACATAAATGATTCCGGGGCCGTTGACTTTCCGGATAATCCGCAGAAGGCGGTTGAGCTTATCTTCCTCTTTGATGACAAAATAGATTAAATTTTTCCGCTCGAAACTTTGCTGGAACAGGTTTTCTTTCCGGAAGTGCAGTTTTTGCTGGATATCTTTCACCACGTTCGGGGTAGCGGTGGCGGTCAGTGCCAGCACAGGTATGCCGGGGATCAACGGCCGGATATCGGCAATGTTAAGGTAAGGCGGACGAAAATCGTATCCCCATTGGGAGATGCAATGAGCTTCGTCGACAGCCAGCAGGTTCACCTTCATTTTTCCAATTGTATCGCGCATGAAGATGGTTTCCAGCCGTTCGGGAGAGATATAGAGAAGTTTTGTGTTTCCGAATTTGGCGTTGGAGATCACCAGGTCAATTTCATCGCGGTGCATCCCGGAATGGAGGGCTGCGGCAGCAATGCCCCGCTTCTTCAAGTTGTCGACCTGGTCTTTCATCAGAGCGATGAGCGGCGAGATCACAAGGCAAAGGCCGTCCCTGGCGAGGGCCGGGATCTGGTAGCAGATCGATTTCCCGCCTCCCGTAGGGAGCAGCGCCAGGGTGTCATTTCCGTTGAGAACAGATTCGATGATCTCTTCCTGTAATGGACGGAAAGAGGCGTAACCCCAGTATTTCAACAGTATTTGCCGGAGTTCCACAAGAGTCGTTATTCAGCGATTTTGTAAACCGAATCGAGTACGGTCCCGTCCACCCATTTGATCACGGCGACGATCTCGTCGGTACATTGGGGTTTTGCAGGTTTCCCGCAAATGCGTTCGGCTTCTTCTTTCAGTTCCTGAATGGTCCTGATCGGAAGAGAGGTTTTTTCCATCTTTTCAATCAGGTCGGTCCGAAGCGGATTGATGGCGATCCCCCGTTCCGTGACAATCACATCGATCAATTCACCCGGACCACACAGGGTGGTCACTTCATCCCGGATAACGGGGATTCTGTCGCGGAAAAGCGGGACCGGCAAAATGACTGTCTTACCAAAGAGGGTATTCATCCATCCGCCGATGCCGTGAAGCAGTAATCCGTCAGAGTGGGTGACCACGTTGGCGTTGAAATTTACATCCACTTCGGTAGCGCCAAGGATCACCACATCCACCATCGAAGAGAAATTTCCTTTTCCGTGGTAGTTGTAACTTGTAAATGGACTAGTGTTCACATGGTTTGGATTGTCCCGCATCGATCTTACCCCGTCAAGGTCGAAGGTCTGCCCGTCGAGGATGTATTCGGTGAGGCCTTCTTCGAGCATTTTAACCAGGTATTTGTTGCTTCCTCCTCGTGCAAAGCGGGCTTTCCATCCACGTTCCCGGAGGATATCGGCAAAATAGATCCCAATGGAGAGGGCGGTTCCCCCGGCCCCTGCCTGGAATGAAAATCCGTCGTGGATCAGTCCGGCTTCATCGCAGAACTGCGCGCTCCACTCAGCCAGGAGAAGCCTGTCGGAACTCTTTGTAACTTCGGTGGTGCCGGAAACGATCTTTTCGGGGATCCCGATTTTATCCACCACCACTACATAATCGACGTAATTTCCATGGATCTGCCAGGGGATGCATGGAAATGGGATGAGATTGTCGGTAACAACGATCACTTTGTCAGCATACTGCGAGTCAGCCAGTGCGAAACCCAACAGTCCGCAAGCGGCAGGACCGTTGACCCCGTTGGCATTGCCGAAGGGGTCGGCTGTAGGGGCCGCAATGACCGCGATATCGATATGAACTTCCCCATCCTGGATAGCCTGGTAACGACCTCCATGGGAACGAAGTATGCCGAGACCTTTCATTTTCCCTTGGGAAGTAAATTTTCCCAGGGCGCCGTTCATGCTTCCTTCAATGTGGTCTATTGTTCCATCTTCAAGGTATTTGATCAACGGTTCATGGCAGGGGAAGGAGGCTGACGGGAACCACATCAGGTTTTTCACACCGATCTTCTTGGCTGCGTCAAAAACGGGCACGGCAACCAGATCTCCGTTGCGGAAATGGTGGTGGGTTGAGAGGGTCATCCCGTCCCGGATGCCGCATTTGATCAGGGCTTCTTTCAGGGAAGCAACGACTTTGTTCCCGTCGGGGGGATAGTCGGAGCAACTTACCAAAGGCGGGGCTGCTTTGGTACCCGACGGTTTGTGCTTTCCGATCCCCATATAGGGCACAGCAAGTTTCCCGTTGATCACGGTTGGAACGATGCGGCCGGCCGCGTTGGTTACAAGTTTATCATATTTGCTCATGGTTTGCTCTCCAGTTTTCGTCCAGTTTGCTCATATTTACTGCCAGTTTGATCGTGTTCAGCGCGCGCTTGACAACGGGGAGATCAATCATTTTGCTACCCAGCGCAACTACTCCCAGCCCTTTCGCTTCCGCTTCATCAAAAGCCAGCACGATCTTTTTTGCTTTCTCAATCTCTTCCGGGGAAGGGGTAAATGTTTCGTGGATTACCCGGATCTGGCGGGGATGAATACAGCCCATACCGTCAAATCCAAGCGCCTTGGACCGAAGAACGTTTTCCCGGAGTCCTTCCATATCGGCTATGTCGGAAAAGACCGAGTCAATCGGCTGGATGCCGGCAGCCCGGGCAGCATTTACCACCATGCTGCGAGCAAAGAAACTTTCAGTCCCTTCGGAGGTCCGCCTGGTCCCAAGGTCGGCCGTATAATCCTCCAGTCCGATCGCAATAGCTACCACATGTTCGGATGAGCTTGCGATCGGATAAGCATTCAGGACTCCTTTCGCACTTTCGATGATGGACATGATCCAGACCGGATGAGGTATCTTGTGCTTCTTCCTGAGCTCCTGGATCCGAAGGTTGATGGAGAGGACCTCGTCTGCTTCCTCGCATTTCGGGAGGAGTATCAGATTGACAGTGTGTGGGATCACGAAATCCAGGTCGGCAAGGCCGCGTTCTCCCTGGTTTATCCGTACCATACGTTCGGCGCCATAGAAATCAACTCCGCGCAAGGCATTTCTGACCAGGAAGCGAGCTTCGTCCTTTTTATCCGGAGCCACGGCATCTTCCAAATCGAGAATCACGCCATCGGGATGATGAATGCCGGCATTGATCATAAGTGCAGGGGTGTTGCCCGGGAGGTAGAGCCGCGAAAACCGGTTCCGGTTTCTGGGGGTACCTGCCTGATTCGGGGGTAGAACAGGGAGCAAATACTCTTTTTGCGACCGGATCCGTTTTTTTATAGCAGCTTCCAATCGCGCTGCAATGACAAACGGAAGCGCTCCAGAGTCCACAATCTGTACTTTTGCGTGTTTTATGTCAAAAAAATCCAGTATTTCGTGGATCTGTCTCCGAATATCCTCCCCGTACATTACATCCACTTTGGAAGCAAGTTCAAGCTGTATTCCTCCCGTATCGGCAAGTTCAAGGGTTATCTGGCAGTCGGAACGAACTCCTTTGCCTTTGTTCCCAGTGATAGCAATTTCCCCCATGGATTGAAGATTATTGTTTATTAATTCACTGTCAAAATTACTAATTTTGTCCATAGCAATAAAGGAGAGTATGGTAAAGCGACCAGCGAAAAAGATAACCGGCGGGATCAAGAAATCCAGGAAAAACAAACTTTCAGGGAATATCTACGTAGTCATGTTCCTCAAATTGCTGGTCGTATTGCTCCTTTTTTTTATTTCGAGGATTGTATTTTACCTGTTCAACCTGCATTATTTCAGTACCGTTTCTTCCGGTGAGTTATTCCGTATTTTCCTGGCAGGATTCCGGTTCGATATTTCTGCTGTGCTGATGCTTAACCTTCCCTTTATTCTTCTCAACTCCATCCCTTTCCGATTCCGGTACAAGAAGGTTATCCAGGGATTTGCAAACGCCTGGTTTTACCTTATGAATCCCATCGGACTGATGACCAACTTTGTCGATACGGTTTATTTCCGGTTTACCCTGAAACGGATGACGGCAGATATCTTCAAGTACCTAAAAGTGGGCGGGGACTTTGACCGGTTGGTTCCGCAGTTCATCTATGACTTTTGGTATATCATATTGGTCTGGATAGGATTTGTCATTATCATGATCCTGCTCTGCCGGAAGATCCGTTTGAAAGGGACTCCCGCCAAAGGAAAACACTTCGCATATTATTCCCTCAATACACTGGCGTTTGCTTTGACAGGCTTTTTATTTGTCATCGGTTTCAGGGGAGGATTCCAGCTCAGACCTGTCAGTGTAGTCACTGCAGGACAGTATACCATTGCCAGAAATGTTCCTTTGTTATTGAACAGCCCGTTCAGTATTTTCAAGACCTATTTCCATCCGAGCCTGGAACCGAAAAAATATTTTTCATCCGAATCCGAGTTGAGCCAGGTTTATAACCCGGTCCACAAAGGGAAAAAGAGTGGTTTCAAAGCATACAATGTACTCATCATCATCATGGAGAGTTTTTCCCGCGAACATATTGGGTTTCTCAACAAGCATCTGGAAGAGGGGCAATACCGCGGATTTACACCGGTATTTGATTCCCTGATACAGCAAGGCGTTTATTTTGAGGGGTTTGCCAATGAAAAAACATCCATCATGGCTGTCCCGGCAATTTTATCCGGTATTCCCTGCCTGATGAATGATGCGTTTATTCAATCAGCCTATTCCGGGGATAACTTTACCAGTATTGCCGGTTTGCTGAAACCCAAGGGGTATACGTCTGCTTTCTTTCACGGGGGGACAAACGGGACCATGGGATTTGATGTCTATGCCAGGCTGGTTGGGTTTGATAAGTATTATGGCAGGTCGGAATACAACAATGAGAAAGACTATGACGGGAAATGGGGCATCCGGGATGAAGAATTTTTCCAGTTTACTGCACAGCGCCTGGATGAGTTGAAACAACCTTTTGTCGCAGTTCTGTTTTCGCTCTCTTCGCACCATCCTTATTATGTTCCCGGTAAGTACAAGCATATGTTCCGTAAGGGGAAGCTGCCTATCCAGCAGAGCATTATGTATGCGGACTATTCTCTGGGGCAGTTCCTAAAATCAATCAGCAAAATGCCTTGGTATAAAAACACCGTTCTGGTAATCACTGCCGATCATACCTCGGAGGGCTTTTATCCTTATTATCAAACTCCTGCCGGACAGTATGCCATCCCCATCCTATTCCTTTTCCCGGATAAAGCGAAAAAGGGAATTTACCTGGAAATCGCACAGCAAACCGATATCATGCCAACGGTGTTGAACTACCTGGGATTTGACAAAGATTTCATTGCCTTCGGGTCTGACATGCTGGACCCTTTGGGAGTTCATTTTTCAGTGCATTATCCCATGGGTCTCTATTCCCTGATCAAAGACGGGTATTACCTGGAGTTTGACGGGGTTCAGAGTATCGCCTTATACGACCTGAAGAAAGACTCCCTTCAGAAATCTAATCTGATCGGATCCAAACCTGGGGTAAAGGAAAGAATGGAGAAGTTTCTCAAAGCCTATATCCAGCAATACAACAACCGGGTGATCGAAAACAGGCTTACTGCAGAGTAATGGAAACCATGGATATTCAAACTAAAAAAATCTTATTCATTGTCAACCCGGTCTCAGGTACAGGCAGGCAAAAGAGATTTGAAAAGAGGATAGATAAATTTCTGGATAAGTCCAGGTATACATATAAAATTGCCTTTTCCGACTATCCGGGTCACGCTATTGAACTGTCCAGGCAGGCTATGCAAGAGAATACCGATATCGTTGTAGCAGTTGGGGGCGATGGAACCGTCAATGAAGTAGGGAGGAGCCTGGTTGGAACGGAGTCGGCTTTGGCCATAATTCCTACCGGCTCGGGAAATGGTCTCGCACGACATCTTGGGATCCCGATGAGCTTCAGGAGATCCCTTGAAATAGTAAACCGGGGAAAGATTCGCAACATAGACACCGGTTCACTCAATGGCCGGGTATTTCTCAACATAGCCGGCGTCGGGTTTGATGCTCACATTGCGCGAAAATTTGACCAGACACAAAGGCGTGGATTTTTTACCTATTTTCATATAGCGACTTCATCTTATAAAAAATACAAACCGAAGAAGTATAAACTGATAGTTGACGGTACCCCCGTCAAGAGAAAAGCTTTTATGATCAGTTTTGCCAATTCCAGCCAGTTTGGGAATAACGCGTCCATTGACGGGCGGGCAAAAATAGATGACGGCTTACTAGATGTTTGTATTGTCAAGAAGCTCCCTTTCTGGAAAGTGATTATCCTTTCTCCATTGTTATTTGTTAAAAAGTTTGAGAGAACTCCTTATGTTGAGATCATTCAGGCAAAGGAAATATCCGTAGAGCGTGAGAAGGGAAGGTATATTCATCTTGACGGAGATCCGGTACAGCAGGGGAAAAGCTTTACCGTTCTGATCCATCCTTTATCTTTGCATATTATCGTTCCATAATCCCGCAGAAAATGACCGAAAAAGCCGCTATCACACTCAGCGAAAAGCTCAGGGTTTTAATGCTTCACTGGGGCATGAATGAGACCGCATTTAATTATATTGTCGATTTCTCGGGTCTTATCGTTATATTTTTGATCTCCATCCTGGTTTACTACATCACGAAATTCATTATAAACCGGATCTTAAAGCGACTGATCCAGAGATCGAAAAGCAAATGGGATGATTATCTGTACGAGCAAAGGGTATTTACCAGGGTAGTGCTGCTGATCCCCGCCCTGATTTTGCAGATATCAGCTGATTCGGTTGTCACCACTCACCCGGTTGCTCTCAAGTACCTCCATTTGGGATTAACCCTTTACATCACCTTTGTCATCATACTTGTAATCGTTTCCTTCCTGAATGCGGTTTACAAGATCTACGGCGAATTTGAAGTATCAGACTCAAAGCCTATTAAAGGGTACATTCAGATCGGGAAAATCATAACCTTCGTCGTTGGCGGTATCTTGGTAATCTCAATACTGGTGGGGAGGTCTCCGTTAAGTTTGCTGGCCGGACTCGGTGCTATGTCGGCCGTGTTGATGCTTATCTTCAAGGACAGTATCCTTGGTTTTGTAGCCGGAGTCCAGCTATCTAGCAACAGATCGCTCCAGATTGGCGATTGGATCACAGCACCAAAATACAATACGGATGGGACGGTTTTCGATATTTCTCTAGTGACTGTGAAAGTGCGGAACTTTGATAATTCGGTAAGTCTGATCCCAACGTATACTCTAATCACCGATTCGTTTTTGAATTGGCGAAGCATGGGCGATGCTGGAGGCCGCCGTTTAAAAAGGTCGTTTTTGGTGGATGTAAGAACTATCCGGTTTGCCGAACAACCGTTGATTGACCACCTGAAAGGGAAAGAATTGCCTGTTGAACTATGGCTTCAGCAAGATGAAAAGATAACCAACCTGGGTCTTTTTCGACAGTATCTGGCTTATCATCTACGGACTCAATCGATCATCAATCAGGATGCTACGTTGATGATCAGGCAGTTACAGCCAACAGAAAACGGGTTGCCGGTCGAAGTATATGCGTTTTACCGTCCTCCTGACTGGAGTGATTTTGAACATTTTCAATCTGCTTTGTTTGAACATATTTTTGCCACGCTTCCCGATTTCGGCCTTGCGGCTTTCCAGCGCACCAGCAGTTTATTCATTAAATCTGACAACGTATGAAAACAAATGCCATTTTCTTCAGGTTCCTTCGGGCTTTTCTAACCTGGCTTATACTTTTTTGGTTAGTTGTATCTGGAATCAAAGCCTATTCTCAGTCTGATACACTATCGCCGGAATCAAAGAAAAAGTTCAAAGAACTTCTGAATAATTTTGATGTTTCTGTATACATGGATGTTTATTATAACAACATTTTGGATAATCCAAGCGGAGACACCTCGAATATCATAGAGTTTGCAAGCAACTGCCCTTTTGCAAAAGAATTTCGACTGAATGTGGCGAGTGTCTGGTTGTATTATACTTCGAAGAATGTTCGCGGGAAACTTGAACTTCAATGGGGGGATGCGCCCAATCTACTTGCGCAGTCAAATGCCCAGTTTATCAAGAACATGAAACAGGTCGATTTCGGTTTCAGGGTATATAAAACCCTTTGGGTTGATCTAGGATATCTTTATAATCCAATTGGTTACGAATCCTCCTTCCCTATCCGGAATCAGCTTAGTACGGTCACCACGGGAGGATATTTTGAAACCGGAAATTTTCTCGGAATTAAGGTCTCTTCGCAGATTACCCCGTCTATATTTGCAGGAGCGTATGTGGGAAATCCGTATACGTTAGCATACGGCAAGAATAAGCGATTGTATGCAGGGGTTACGTTTCTCTATTCTTATAAGAACCTCTTTACAATCAATTATAATAACATGATCGGAAATGCCGCTCTTTCGACATCAGATCGGAATCATTTTTACCTGTATAATAACACGGTTCTTACCGTTACCCCGGTTACAAATCTTCTGTTGGTTGGGGAATTTGATTATGTAGTCGAGACCAATGCCAGTAAACCACCGGATACCTCAAATAATGCATCCGGGATATCCGGTTTTCTTCAGGTCACTTACCGGTTTGCAAAATGGTTTTCTGCATCCATCCGGGGTGAGTATTTGAATGATCCAGATGGGCTTACCGGCACGCTATATGCATATGATGGGAAACTCAGAGGTCTGTTGACCTATGGCGGTACGTTTGGCATTGAGTTTAATCCCGTGCCGTACTCCTATATTCGTGCTGAATACAGTTACTTGTCAGCTGATAAGGGAAATTATATCTTCAACAGCAATCTGTCAGACAATCGTCAGTTACTGACTTTCACTGCAGGTATTCGGTTTGGCGCTTTCCGATAAATCACTAATTTTGCAAGAGATGGTGAGACGTAAGACGTGAGACGTAAGATGTAAGACGTGGGACGTGAGAAATGACAAATTGTAAACTGAAAACTGCAAACCGCAAACTGAAAACTAATACTATGTCGTTGAATTTAAGAAACCGGAATTGTCTGAAATTATTGGATTTTACACCCGGGGAGATCAAGTATTTGCTGGACCTGTCATGGGATTTAAAGAAAGCTAAATATGCTGGTACCGAGCAGCCAAAGCTGAAGGGTAAGAACATCGCTTTGATTTTTGAGAAGGCCTCAACCCGGACCCGGTGTGCATTTGAGGTAGCTGCGTTTGATCAGGGTGCATGTGTTACATACCTGGGGCCCGATGGATCGCATATCGGGAAGAAAGAGACCATGAAGGATACAGCCCGTGTGCTGGGGCGCATGTACGATGGGATCGAGTACAGGGGATTCGGCCAAGTCATCGTGGAAGAACTTGGGAAGTACGCAGGAGTTCCCGTATGGAACGGGCTCACCAACGAATTTCATCCCACGCAGATTCTGGCTGATTTTCTCACCATGATGGAACATTCTGCCAAACCCCTTCATCACATTTCTTTTGTCTTTTGCGGGGATGCACGAAACAATATGGGAAATTCGCTGATGGTGGGGGCAGCCAAGATGGGCATGGACTTCCGGGCTTTTGCACCGAAAAAATACTGGCCTGATCAGCAATTGGTGGATCAGTGTCTTGCCATTGCCAAAGAAACCAGTGCCGGGATCACCCTGACGGAAAAAATTGACGAAGCCGTGAACGGAGTGGATTTTGTTTATACCGATGTCTGGTTATCTATGGGGGAGGTAAAAGAGTTATGGGAAGAACGGATTAAAGAGATGCTGCCATTCCAGGTAAACAAAACCTTGATGGAAAAGACCGGGAATCCAAAGGTAAAATTCATGCACTGCCTTCCTTCCTTTCACAACAAGGATACGGAAGTGGGATTTGAGATCTTTAAGAAATACGGATTGGACGGATTGGAAGTTACTGAGGAAGTTTTCGAATCGCCGGCTTCCATTGTATTTGATGAAGCGGAGAACCGGCTCCACACCATCAAGGCTGTGATGGTCGCCACCCTGGGCGATTAATTTACAGGAATGACCTTGCCCTGCTCACATTTCAATGTGCGCGCCGGAAACTTTTCAAACATTGCGTAATTATGGGTGGCCATCAGTACGGCCCTGGCTGTTTTTGAGATATCCATCAGGAGGTTGATGATCCCTTCTGAACTTTCGGGATCAAGGTTGCCAGTTGGTTCATCTGCCAGAATGATTTCGGGATCGTTCACAAGAGCCCGCGCTATGGCCACCCGTTGTTGTTCGCCACCGGACAACTGGTGAGGCATTTTGGCCCCTTTGGTCTGCAGGTTCACTTTAGCCAGGACCTCCTGAAGCCTTTTGTTCATCAATCCAGGATCTTTCCAGCCGGTTGCCCGCATTATGAAGAGCAGATTCTCGCTAATGGACCGATCCATCAGCAACTGAAAATCCTGGAAAACGATACCCAGTTTCCGGCGGAGGAAAGGAACCTCATGCCTACGGATTTTTCTCAAATCAAACCCCGCCACTCCCGCGATGCCTGTCCGCACGGGTAATTCTGCGTATAATAATTTTAACAGGCTGCTCTTCCCGGTGCCGGTCCGGCCAATCAGGTATACGAATTCTCCCTGGCTGACGGTCAGGGAAACATTGGCAAGGATCAGGTTCTCATTCTGAAAGACAGATACTTTATCAAGGAATATGATGAGGTCTCCTGGCATGGTTGTTTATTTATAGTTCCAGTCTTTGGATTTTTCCATAGGGAAGTTCCCTGGCCAGTTCAATGATCTGGTCCTGTTTGTCAATCAGGTTGCACCGCATCAGTGCCCGCCGGGGATTATTGATCCGGAAATAGGCAACAAGGGTAAAATCATCATCTCGGATCTGGATGAAATCCGGAATCTTTGTGGTACCCTGGATTTTGACAATGTACATCGCTGTAATTATTGTTTTCGTTGCCGGAGAATCTCAAACAGCAATACTCCGGATGCTACCGATACATTCAGCGAAGCAATCTCTCCGGCCAAAGGAATCCTGACCAGTTCATCGGTCATCTTTCGCATCTCGCCGGATACTCCTTCCCCCTCTGAGCCCATAATTAAGGCAAGGGGCCTGACCATGTCAGTGGCGGTATAATCCTGCTGGCTTTCCCCTGTTGCTGAGATGACATGCAATCCGCTGTTTTTCAGAAACTGAATTGTCGCTTTCAGGTTTGGAACCCTGCACACGGGTATTTTGTATAAGGCGCCCGCAGAGGTTTTAATTGCTTCTGAATTGATCTGTGCCGAACCCTGGGCAGGAAGGACCAATGCATCCACGCCGGCACATTCGGCAGTACGGGCGATAGCTCCCAGGTTTCGGACATCTGTGATCCCATCCAGAATCAGAATTAACGGGAGGCGGCCTTCTTCAAAAATTCCCGGCAGGATGTCTTCAATTTTCTGGTAGGAAATTTCGGTAATCCAACCGATTACTCCCTGATGGTTCTGTTTCGACAGGCGGTTGAGTTTTTCGACCGGGACGAACTGAAAAGGGATTTCAAACTTCCGTATGAGAGAAAATAATTCCCGGAAGTTCTCCCCACGAAGGTTCTTTTGTAACAGGATTCTGTCCAGTTCTTTTCCCGATTTGATTGCCTCAATGACCGGGCGGATACCAAACACGAAGTTATCTTTATTGTTTACTGCCACGGAGCTGTTCTTATTCGATTTCTTGTTTCAAATGCAGCGGGATCTCTTTGCTGGATTTGACACCCAGTTCCTTGAGTTTCTCAACTCTTCCGATCAGATTTCCTGAGCCTGAAGCCAGTTTTTTGTGAGCTTCATCATACGACTTCTTGGTCGAATCGAGCTGAACGCCAATTTTCTCCAGGTCGGCCAGGAAGGATACAAATTTATCGTATAGCAAACCTCCCTGCCTGGCAATCTCCAGGACATTCTGGGTTTGCTTTTCATGTTTCCATATCGAAGCAATGGTTCGCAGGGTTGCGAGCAGGGTAGTCGGACTTACAATTACCACTTGTTTCAACCATGCAAACTGAAATAATTCCGTGTCATTCTGGAGAGCCAGGCTGAAGGAAGATTCAATCGGAATAAACAGCAGAACATAATCCGGGGTGTCGAATGCCTTCAGGTTCTGATAGTTCTTTTCACTCAGGTATTTTATGTGGTTCCGGATGGAGTTCAGATGCTGCCTGATCAGGCGGTCCTTTTCTTCGGGATCATCACAGTTGACGTAGTCATTATAGGCAATCAGCGAAACTTTTGCATCGATGATAATGTGCTTATTGTCGGGCAGATTCACCACCACATCCGGCCTGTAGACGTCACCCTGTTCCGCTTTGGTAACCACTTCCCGGCTGTATTCGAGGCCTTTGACCAACCCGGAGCTTTCGAGCACTCGTTCAAGGATCAGTTCCCCCCAGTTCCCCTGTTTCTTGACATCGGCTTTCAGAGCATTGGTCAGGTTAGTGGCATCCTTGCTGATCTGCTGGTTGAGTTCCGCGAGTTGTTTGATCTCTTTTTCGAGAGAGAACCGTTGCTTTGATTCCTTGTCGTAGGTCTCTTCCACTTTTTTCTCAAAATCACGGATTTTATCCCCGAGGGGTTTCAGGATCTCTTCGAGCCGGGTTTTATTTTGTTCGGTAAACTTCTGGGTCTTCTCTTCCAGAATTTCGTTTGCCAGGTTCTTGAATTCGATTCTGAACTTCTCCTGAAGGTTGTCGATTTCAGCTTTTTGTTCTGAAAGTTTCGAGGCAATCGCGTTGTTCTCAGCCTCTTTCCGTGAGATCTGGGTGTGCAGTTCCAGGATGGCGGAATCTTTTTGCCTTGCTTCCTGAGAAACGACGTTGATCCTGTCATTCAGCCAGGCAATCTTTTCTTCAGCTACCCGTTTCCCGGAGGCAAGTTCTTCGCTCTTCCGCGTGAGTTCTTCCATCTGGCTTTTATCCGGACTATCTGATCTCCGGTTTAATTTCCAGATAATGATCCCGAATCCGGCAAGGAAGATAACAGTTGAAACAGCGATTAGGGTTTCCAGCATTCGATTTTTCGGTGGTTTCCGGTACGGTAAAAGTACAAATTAATACAGTACAGGGGCCAATAAGAATTGGCTTATTTTTGTCCGATGATGAAGATCGGCATTTTATCTGACACGCATGGATTTTTACACTCCCGGGTAGCCGACTTTTTTGGAGAGGTCGATGAGATCTGGCATGCCGGTGACTTGGGTGATAGAACGACCCTGCGACGGCTGGAGGAGCTCAAACCCATACGTGCGGTTTATGGAAATATTGACAGCCAGGAACTTCGCCTCCATTGCCCCGAAACACAATTTTTTTCAGCTGAACTGGCCAGGGTGTTGATGACTCATATCGGAGGCTTTCCGGGGAAGTACAACCGGAACGTACTCCCATTAATCCGTGAGAAAAAACCCGACCTGTTTGTCTGCGGTCATTCCCATATTTTGAAAGTACTATACGATCACGCCAACCAGTTGCTTTATATCAATCCCGGTGCTGCCGGAAAATTCGGGCTGCATAAATCCATAACAGCGGTCAGACTAAAAGTTGAAGGAGCCCGGTTCCTCGATCTGGAGGTGTTGGATATACCCAGGTAACCAAAATATTCACTTCTCACGTTCATCGAAGTCTGTTGGCAGCCTTTACCAGGGCTTCGTCTCTGCGGATAAAATAGTTTGCCGCCACCAGTAAAACCAGGGAAATGAGCGGAAGGAAGACCCCGAACTGATAGGACGGAGTGATTTGTGTCAGGGTTTCAATTTTGGAAGTATAAAAGAGAAATATCAACACGACCAGCACAATATTTAACAGGATGTTAAACGCCACTAACCTGAGCTGGGATGTCCTGTTTTTATAAAGGAATATTGTCATCACCGATAACAGGACTGAAATTCCTGAAAGAAACCAGAGGGGGGAAGTGAACCAGATGCTGACTTCCAGTTTTGGATCCGGATCCATGGATTTGAGCCCGTATACAAAGAATTTATAGTTCCCGTTGAGTTCATGATAATATTCGGCCAGGGGGAAATAAAACAACAAGACGACCGCAACTGCAGCCAGTGCGACAAAGAGGGTTTGAATTCGTTGTATCATAATGATCAAATTATATAAGGGGAATCGCATTGCGAAAATAGGAAAGAAACCGATTTTTTTTGACAATTGCGTAATATTATTTATATTTGCAGCGAATTTGATTCCCTGCAACTTTCTTTTACACAATTCTAGAAATTACATTTTCAAACATTATCAGTCAACAAATTTTTTTTATCATTTTCGATGTACGACATTATTTCGCTCGACAGTAAAGATCTGTCGCAGGTTCGTGAGATTGCAAAATCGATGAACATTCCCCGGGTGGATAAACTGGAAAAGAAGGATCTGATCTATAAAATCCTTGATCATCAGGCGCTGAATCCGACCGAAGATATTTTGGCAAAAGAAAAACATGATTTTAAAAGAGGGCGTGGTCGCCCCAAAAAAGCCGGCCGCCCACACAAAGAGGAGGTCAAGGGGGAACTGCCTCCTCCCACTCAGGCAAAACCCCATCCGGTCAGTGAAATGCCCATACCGGAAAAAAGAGAACCTGTCAATCTGAAATCTTATGATTTTGACAGTACCATCGATAAAACCTTCCTGGAACCTGAAGTTGAGGTCATTGAAATCGTCAAGGAACCGGAAGAGATCGTTGCTGTTGAAGAAAGTAAACCGGTTGAAGAGGTGACGGAAATCGCCCCCGTTCCACAGCCAGACGAGAAAAGACACCGGGATTTTCACCGGAAGTTTCCTGCCGAACGTCCTCATCGTGAAGAGTATAACTTCGAATTTGAAGGGATCATCACGGCCGAAGGTGTTCTTGAAATTATGAGTGACGGATACGGATTTCTCCGTTCATCCGATTACAATTACCTTAACTCCCCGGATGACGTATACGTTTCCCAGTCACAAATCAAGCTGTTTGGCTTGAAGACGGGGGATACTGTCCGGGGAACGATCCGTCCGCCGAAAGAAGGGGAAAAATATTTTCCGCTGATCAAAGTAGAATTGATCAACGGGCGAAAACCCGAAGAGGTACGCGACCGGATCCCCTTTGATTTTCTCACTCCGCTGTTCCCGATGAAGAAGTTCAGGTTGACGGGACATCCTGAGTGTAGCCTTTCTACCCGAATCATTGATATGTTTTCACCGATTGGGTTCGGGCAACGCGGACTGATTGTGGCCCAGCCCAAAACAGGAAAGACTGTTTTGCTGAAAGAGATCGCAAATGCCATCGCATCGAATCATCCTGACGTTTACATGATCGTCCTTCTGATCGATGAACGGCCCGAGGAGGTGACAGATATGCAGCGCAGCGTGAAGGCTGAGGTCATCTCTTCGACCTTTGATGAACCCGCCGAACGTCATGCCAGGATTTCGAATATCGTGCTGGAGAAGGCAAAGCGGCTGGTGGAATGCGGGCATGATGTCGTGATCCTGCTCGATTCGATTACCCGTCTCGCAAGAGCCTATAATACGGTAGCTCCTGCTTCCGGGAAAGTTTTATCCGGAGGCGTTGAGGCAAATGCCTTGCAGAAGCCCAAACGTTTCTTTGGCGCGGCACGCCAGATCGAACACGGAGGATCGCTGACCATCATTGCTACTGCATTGATTGATACAGGATCCAAGATGGACGAAGTGATTTTTGAGGAGTTTAAAGGAACCGGCAACATGGAATTGCAGCTCGATCGCAAACTTTCCAATAAACGGATCTGGCCGGCGGTCGATATCGTAGCTTCCAGTACCCGTCGTGAAGACCTGCTGCTGGAAAAGGATGTCCTGGGACGTCTCTGGATCCTCCGGAATCACCTGGCAGATATGAACCCGCTCGAAGCGATGGAATTTCTCAAAGAGAAGATGAAATTCACGGATACGAATGAGGAGTTTTTGATTTCGATGAACAGCTAGATCGAAGTAATCTGTGTCATCCGCGTTCCATAATTAAATAGCGAAGTAGCGAAATGGTGAATATGAACATGCTGAATCGCACTATTATTATCTCACGGTTGATCAGTAATTCTGAAAAAATCAGGGAGTTTGGCGTTGAAAAGGTCGGACTCTTTGGTTCTTACCTGATGGACCAGCAAAAGGAAACGATCGATATTGACATATTGGTTGAATTTCAGGAAGGCAAAAATAGTTTTGACAATTTTATAAATCTTTGTTTTCTGTTAGACGATCTTTTCTCAGGTACAAAAGTTGAGGTTGTCACGACGAATTCCCTAAGCCCTTACATAGGTCCTAAAATCCTTAAACAGGTTGAAGATGTCCCGCTCTCCGCTTGACTATCTGAAACATATTCTCGATGAGTGAAATTTCATTAAATCTGCCATTCCGGCAGGTTTGACTTTTGTTCTTTTCAATACCGATGAAGAAAAGAAACGGGCAATTATCAGAAGCCTTGAAATTATCGGGGAAGCCACAAAAAACATTCCTGTTGATTTCAAATTAAAGTGGAAAGAAGTAGAATGGAAACAAATGGCAGGCATGAGAGATCGTTTGATCCATGACTATTTTGGAGTGGATTATACTATTGTTTGGGATGTGGTTACAAATAAAATTCCAAAGATCAGAGGAGATATCGAAACTATTCTACGAAAAATAGAGAAGGATTAAATGATGCTTACGGGAAAACGTTATGAAGCCAGAAGTCAGAAGTACGAAGTACGTTGCGCCAAGATAAACCCATGATAGGGGGATAAAAATGTTCTTTGAAACCTATCGTAGATACCCAGTAGGTAAACAATCCTACACGGTAAAGACTGACCATCAGCCGGAAGTGAGTCTTGCATAGTTCGCAGTAATGTGG
>JAZDGR010000106.1:0-20478 GCA_043806735.1 bacterium
GTATCGGTTTAAAAGTTTGGGAAGTCAATAAGGTCATTAAGGTCATTGAGGTCATTAAGGTCATTAGTCATTAGTCAGGAAGGCAGGGAGTCAGGAAGTCACGTCTCACGTCTCACGTGCTTCTTCCCTCTTCCCTCTTCCTTTCTCATAGCATGCCATTATCCGCAAAACTGAAAAAGCTGTCATCCGCCACGACGATATGATCGAGAACCGCTACCTCCAGCAGTTTCCCGGCGTCCATGATTTTGGTTGTGATGCGGATGTCCGATTCGCTGGGTTTTGGATTCCCCGAAGGATGATTGTGCCCCAGAATGATGGACGATGCATGGTGATCCAGTGCGATCTTGAAGATCTTTTTCGGATCCACCACGGTGCCTGAGATCCCTCCTTCGCTGATGCAGCATCGCCGGAGAAGCCGGTTGCCGCGGTTCAACAGGAGGATCCAGAACTCCTCGTACGCTTTATCGCCCATCAGGGTTTTAAAGATCTGATATGCATCCTCGCTTTTCTTTACCATGGCTTTCTCTATCGAAACCGATTCATTCCTTCGTTTTCCGAGCTCCAGGGCTGCGGTGATCGTCACGGCCCTGGCCGGTCCCACTCCCTTGTACTTTTGCAATTCGGAGATACCGAGCCGGCCCAGTTCCGAGAGGTTTTCCTGCATATCGGCCAGTATTTTCTGAGCGATGCCTACGGCCGAATCTTCCGCAGTGCCCGACCCGATCAGGATGCCCAGTAGTTCAGCGTCGCTTAGTGCATGCCTTCCCTTCAATAGAAGCTTCTCCCGAGGCCTGTCCTCCTCAGCCCACTGCCTGATCGGGAATTGTCTAAGGTACTTTTTCATCTTTTTTCCCGTTAATCCACTTTGAGGGCAAAAGGTTATATGTCCATGAAAAAAAACTGCTGTCATGAGTAAGATAGGAACGACCATTATTGAGTTGGAGGAGGTTGACTCCACGAACTCCTTTACCGAACGCCTGTCACGCGATGGGCAGGTGGAAGAAGGTACCGTCGTATCGGCCGGTAAACAAACAGCCGGGAAAGGCCAGGGGGAGAATACCTGGGAGAGTGAACCGGGCAGGAACCTCACATTCTCCGTCGTCCTTCATCCCTCTTTCCTGCCTCCCGATAAGCAGTTCTTCCTTAACAAAGCAATTTCGCTTGGGGTGTATGATTTTTTAAGCGACTTTGTCGATGAGGTTTCGATCAAATGGCCGAACGATATTTACATTGGGGATAAAAAAGCTGGAGGAATCCTCATCCAGCATATGGTTAGCGGTGATCAGATCGAAACCACCATCGCCGGAATCGGGATCAACATCAACCAGACGCAATTTGACCACCGGTTGCCAAATCCGGCATCCCTGATCCAGGTTCTGCACCAGGAGCTGGTGTTGAAAGAGGCTTTGCGCAGAGTGCTTCATTCTCTGGATATACGCTATGAGCAGTTAAAAACAGCCTTTCTGCGGGAGCTCGACACCGGGTACCAACATGCGTTATATGGCTTCGGAATCCCCCGGAAATACCGGACCGGGAATGAGATCTTGGAAGGGATCATCCGGGGAGTCGATGCATTCGGCAGATTGCTCTTAGAGCTTCCTGATGAAGGAATCCGGAAGTACAACCATGGGGAAATAGAATATAGGTTATAGTCAGGAAGTCAGGAAATAACTTCGTCCCTCTAACTTCGAACTTAGCTTCTGACTTCGTACCTCTGGCTTCTGACTTTAATTGTAGCGTTTTCCAAACATAAAGCTCAGGTAGACCGTTAAAAAGAAGTTTTGTTTCGGATTGTAGGCCATGATGGGGATGCCGATGGGGGAGAAATCCAGGCAACCGCCTATCTCCAAGGCTTTTGGCCGCTTATTCTTGTTGCTGAATTCAAACTCGAATCCGCCCCGCGCATAGATTCCCGGGTAAAAATTCAGTTCGAGGATGCCGGATAAAAAGGATGCCCGGCCGTAAATGTTGTCGGTGAAATGTAATTCAGGGTTGTATTTTTCTTCGGAGATCTCGTAATCGGTAAAACCCGAATTAAAATGGATGATGTATAGATAAGCCGGTTTGCCTAGTCCCACCGAAACTCCTCCGTAATAGAGGACACTGAGCTGAACGCCTCCCCAGTAAGGTTTCCGGTTCAGGATATGTTGCTGCCCGGTCCCGACGCGGATAAACGAAACGGAATTCAGTTTTCCATAGATATAGCTCTTGGCATCGGCAAAATAGGGATTCAGGACCCGTATCTCCTTGGCCGATTTATAGGTCGAATATTCGGCTTCCCACATCCATGAACGGAGGGCGGTTCTGTTTTTTCCAATCCGAAATTTCAGCCCCCATCCGTTGGTATGGATCAACGCGCCCAATCCCCATTGTTTTTCCAACAGGACATTATCGGGAAGGGTATCCGGTTCTGACTGGAACTGGGCCTGAGAGGTTGTGCCCAGAAACAGCAGGACCATGAAACAACCGAATGCCCTTCTACTTATCATACATGCGGGAAATTACCGGACTTACAAAGGTACGAAAGAAAAAAATAAATGGGAAGCATTGCTTCCCATTTACGAATGAGATACCTGAAATAGTGTCAATGCCGTTCTACCTGATACCTGCCTCGCTCGCCGTAAGCAGCGCATCTTTTTCCTGTTGAGCAGGATGAAACAAGGATACTTATAATGGCGACCGTCGCGAACAGGATAACGACTTTTTTCATATTTTTGAAGGATAAAGCCATACCGACTGATTTGGAAGTAAAATTACGCATTTATAAAAGACTAACAAGATTTTTCAATAGTTATTGCGTAAAGTTACTAACCGGCCTTCGTTTATAATTGCCTATGGATAAGATTAATCCTGTTATTGAAGCAAGCTGGAAAGAAATACTTGGAGACGAATTTCCGAAAACATATTTTTCTGCTCTGAAACAGTTTCTGGTAGAAGAAAAGAAGAGGTTCCGTATCTTTCCGCCCGGATCGCTGATTTTCAATGCATTCAACCATACACCATTCGATAAGGTCAAGGTAATTCTGTTAGGCCAGGACCCTTACCATGGTTACGGACAGGCACATGGATTGTGTTTTTCAGTGCCCGACGGGGTTCCTCAGCCTCCTTCGTTACTCAATATCTTCAAGGAGATAAACGATGATCTGGGGTTTCCTCCTCCTGCTCACGGGAACCTCACCCGGTGGGCCGACCAGGGTGTTTTGCTGCTGAATGCCACGCTTACGGTTCGCGAAAACCAGGCAGGCTCTCATCAAGGGAAAGGCTGGGAGCAGTTCACAGATGCAGCCATCAGGGCCCTATCCGGCAAACGGGAAGGATTGATTTTTTTGTTGTGGGGCAATTTTGCCATCGCCAAAAAGGAGCTGATCGATGCTTCCAAACATTTCATTCTTACCGCGCCCCATCCATCGCCATTGTCCGCATCAAGAGGCTTTTTCGGATGCCGTCATTTCTCGCAGGTCAATAACCTGTTGAAACAGATGGGGAAAGGGGAGATCAAGTGGTAAAATTCGTATCTTCGTATTAATTATTTTTAAAGTTCAGAAAATGTCACCCAATGTACTCTCGCTATTGAAGAAACTGTCAGGTCTGCTGTTCGCTGGATTTATCCTGCTGACCGGCTGTAAAAATGATCCTGACGAGGGAAATCCGGATCCTACCACGGGCCGTATTGCCATACAGTTCAAACACCTGTTCGACAGCGTTCCCCTGGCGCTTGATACCCTCCTCTTCACGGATGCCTTCGGAAATCAGATCGAGATCAATGAGCTTCAGTATTTCATCTCCGACATCCGGTTACATCTCCACGGAGGTGGCGCTTACCAGATCGCCACACAGGATGGGATCCATTACGTGGATGCCCGGATCCCGGAATCACACCAATGGTTCCCGGTCGACGGCATTCCCGCGACGCAATATGATTCTGTCTCGTTCACGTTTGGCCTGAACGCAATAAAAAATTACTCCAACCGCTTTCCCGACCCTCCCGAACGCGACATGTTCTGGCCGGAAGTGCTGGGCGGCGGATACCATTACATGAAACTGAACACCCGCTGGAAAAACGATACCATTCCGGAACTCCGGCCCTTTATGATGCATCTGGGCATCGGACAAATTTATGATCCCGTCAAACCCGACTCCATCATCGGGTTTGCCCAGAATTACTTTTTTGTAAAGCTGCTGAATTCATCCTTCGGGATCCAACCGGGGAAAACAAAAACCCTGGTCCTGACCATGCAAATTGACAAATGGTTTGACGGCCCGCCTAACGCACTGAACCTGGCTTCGATGCCTGCAGGGATCATGCAGAACCAACCTTTGATGCATGCGGTTTGTCTGAATGGAAGAAACGCTTTTTGGGTGAAAACAGAATAACCAGTGAACAGTGAACAGTGAATAGTGAAAAAGATATTTCCATGGGTAGTTTTGCTTGGGATTGTTTTTTCCTGTAAGAAGGATGAAAAACCTGCGCCGGAGCCTCAACCCACTCCTTACCAGATCGAGGTTCCGTTCCGGTTCCCGGCACAACTGAACATTCCAGCCGATAATCCGATGACGGTGGAGGGAATTAAACTGGGCCGGGCCCTTTTCTATGACGGCCGCATATCCGGAAGCACGAATCCCGATTCCATGATGACCTGCGCCACTTGCCACCTTCAGTCGCGGTCATTTGAGTGCGGCATAGACCATCCGGAATATACAGGCGGACATCCTTATGGTGTAACCGGCATCCCTACGCCTCACTTCATGATGCCGATGATTAACCTGGTATGGACGAACACGGGATATTTATGGAATGGGAAAGTTTATCCGGATAATCCGGTACCCGGTATCCGGCAGTTGGAAGACCTCGTATGGATGGCAATTGTCGCTCCGCATGAAATGTACAGCGATACCAACCGGGCAAAAACGTTACTTCAGCAAATCCCCGGTTATCCTGAACTATTTGAAAAAGCCTTTGGTTCCCGAACCGTGACTGTTAAAAATATGGGGCGCGCAGTGGCACAGTTCGTTCGCACCCTCATCTCCGCAAATTCAAAGTTTGACCGCTACCTGAAGGGCGAGGTACAACTTACCCAGTCTGAATTGCACGGCTACGTTTTATTTACGACGGAAAACGGTGGGGATTGCTTCCATTGCCACGGGGGTGACGGAAATCCCCTCTTTACCACGAACCTGTTTTACAACAACGGAAAAGATTCTGTATTTACTGATCCGAGGGACCGGTATCAGGTATCCGGAGATCCAAACGATATCGGAGCCTACAAAGCTCCTACGCTACGGAACCTGATTTTCACCGCTCCCTATATGCACGACGGCCGGTTCAAGACCCTCGATGAGGTATTGAATTTTTATAGTTCGGGATTGGTTTGGTCTCCCTCTATCAACCCGTTGATGCACCACATCACCACCCACGGAAATCAGTTGACCCAGAATGAAAAAGCAGATCTGAAGGCGTTTCTGCTGACCCTCACAGATAGTTCGTTTGTGACCAATCCTGCCTTCGGCCCCCCGGAGCATCTTCCCCGGTAGAACTTCTCCTCAGATTTATTCGCAGTATTGACTGACCTTGATAAGGTTTGTACCGCCCGGGGGATGCAGCCCCCTCCCGGCCTCCCCCACCCGGGGGAGGGGAGATGAAAGGTCGTTGCATCGAAAATTCAAAATATATCTTATCTTTGATTTAATAACGCACATTAATTACGCCTTACTGGTTAACATTGTTTTGAAGATGCACACTTGCTAAATTTAAGCATGAAATACAAAAAAGCAGAAAAGGCTTTATTGCATTCCTTAATTAGATCCCTTATTGAGGGAGGTGTGGCGTTATTGGTACCCATATTTTTTTTGTTTGCCTTTTTAGGAAATCCATGGAATGAGGTCAAGCTCATAAAGAAGGGTATTACTACAACAGGATATATTACTAATGTAGTTGAGTATGATTTTTTAAATAGGGAAGAGGTTAAGGATGATACTGCACATAGATTTTTCTATCAATCCTTTACTGTTTGTTTTAGATTACCTAATGGAAAAGAAATAGAAATAAAAGAGCACAAGGGTACTGGAAGAGTTTTTCCTAAGTACTCATCTTTAACCAAACCTTATACAATTGAAATAGAATATCTGCCAAGCAATCCCCATATAAATAGACTTAAAGGCTCAGGTAATAAAACAATCGCTGAATGGTTTTGGCCATATATTGCTTTAGGAGGGTTAATAATCTTATTATTTTTTACTGTTGACATTATATACATCTACGTTAGTTTTAAAACTTATTTTAAAGAAAAGAGGAACTTGAGGTCGGGAACCAGACGATGAACCGAACAGGAAAGAATCGTTTTGGAAATTATTAACTCTTAATCGGATTTATCTTTCACTTTTTAACAAGCATGAACCAATGGAATTAGACGACTATTTTAAGTTAATTGATTCCAGTATTGTCTGGAAAATAAAAGACGGATTCTTTCAAAAATATGGTTTCCTCGTTGACGTCGAAATCAGAAATAAGAATCCTCATACTGTGGATACATATGTATTTCCAAGTCAAAGATTTGAATTAAAAAGAAAGGAACGTAATTCGCAATTTGAGTATGAATATTATAAGGAATTCGATGTTATTTGGAGGTACCAGATAAATGATCTTATAGATGAAGAAAATATTACAAAATTCAAATTTGGAGGCTTTGGATATATTAACAAAACTCGAAAAGAATTTTCATTCGAAATAGTTGATCCGCATAAGCTTCAACTGAAGAAAATACTAGAATTAAAAAAAAAGATTTCGGAGGAATATGAACTAAAAAGTTTAAATGATTATCAATCAGACTATATTGGAAAAGATGCGTTGGGAAAAATGATAGAAGTTTGTAGAAAATCAAAAAACATTAAACCCCTTGACGACTTTCATATAGGGCTAGACATTATATATACAAATCAAGATTTGAAATATTTGCTTGCTGATTTAATACTTCTTAAACCTAATCTTAGTGATTTCACCGAAGATAAAATAAATTTTGGAGAATATTATGTGTTTACTTATTTCCCTACATTTTATCACTAGCGTTGCGTTATAGTTGCCACAATATCAGTTGATTAAAATCTTGTTCTTTGACATCTTGAAAATCTTCACTTAGACAGAGCTTTTTTATTGATGTTCGATCTAATGCTGAAAGGCTTATCAGTTGCAGGATTTCATACAATGTCGGTGTTAATTTGAGTTGTTTTTTTGCAATTATTACGAGTACATACGTTGCTATTGCGATCCAAACCTGCGTCCTTACTGCGTTTTCGCTATGCCCCCAGAATGTTTGAATTTTCAAATGCTGTTTTATCCATTTGAAAAACAACTCGATTCCCCAGCGATTCCTGTATAAAGCAGCGACTGTGAGAGCGGATAATTTGAAATTATTTGTAAGAAAAATTAATGTGTTCCCAGTTTCTGCATCAAAATATCGGATTCTTCGTAAACTTTCGGGGTAGTGGTTAAATGTTGTAGGATGAGTAAGAACAATGGTTTGGTCACATAGCACTCCTTTTTCTTTTGCTGTTACCCCTCGATCTAAAACACGGTATTTCATGTTTTTCTTTGCTCTTACTACGAAGTTAGTTCTTTCATGTGAAAACCGCCTCAACCGTGCAAAATCGATGTATGCTTTATCCATTACCAAGTAACTTCCAGCAGGAAGTGAAAAATAGTCCAGTGTATTAACCTCGTGAACAGATCCATCGGTGATAAATATATATTCTGGTATTGCAGTCTTCAGATCAAGTAGTGTGTGCAGTTTGATAGCTGCTTTGGTTGATCGAAATTTAGCCCACCAAAATACTTCCAGACACAGATCAATGGTAGTGGCATCCAGAGCATAAACTTTGCCTTTCAGCTTTAAATCAAGCAGATTGTCATCCTTGCATAATACCCGTGCCTGATCGATAAGCTTAAGAGCAAAATCACGAAAAATACGCCAGTCACGGCTTTCATTCGCCCTCGACAAGGTAGATTTATTAAACGGTCTGCCGATGCCCAGATGATAAAGTTTATCCTTCTGGAGTTTTAAACAAAGAGCTGTGTCAGAAAGACTTTCTCTGTGTGTAAGTTGGCCAAATGCCATACAGAGAAACTGCTTCCAGCACGTGAGTCCCTTATTATTGTAATCGCCATTGTACCTTTTGACACAACACTTGAAAATATGAAAGGAGGCAAACTCCATCAATTGTGCAAAGACCATCTTTCCCTTGTTCATCCTGATTTTTTAGGACAAAGGACGGTAAAACCGATTTCAAATCGTTGCTTGATAAAAAACTCAGCAAACGAAGATATATCAAGACTTTCAAAGAACTTCTAACAATTTATACGCAACGCTAGTGACATTTTATGATAAACAATATTATTTTATAACATCATTTTTTCTACAGACATTATATAACTATTGGGACAAAGTTGGCGATCTGATTTCTAAGTTTTTTGAAATAAACTTGCCTGAACATCAGATTTATTTTTATACAGTTTTACAGTATTTTCCTGAAAATGAGAAGGATGAGTATTACAGATGGTTTGAAGATTTTTTGAACGCTAGATATAAGGAATTAAATAATGAACGAATCTCAGTCGTTCATTATCAGGGTATTGAAAGCAAAATACATCAGATATATATGGAAGGGAATAGAGATGAAAGTAAAATGAATGAGCTTCAAAACTGGAAAGTATCTTTGTTGGATGTATTTCTGATAGACTTTCAGGATACTATTAAGGGATTTGAGATGGCACTAAAACTTATAGAATCAAAGAAATAAATTTAGCAATATGTTGTACTTGATTCTATATGTTTTTACAGTTCAGTGATGCTATTTTTTGAGGTAACTATATCAAGTTACGGGGTTTGTATCCATTCCGAACCTTTCTTTGATATGAAAAGAAACCATGGTTCCCCACCCACTTTTTCATCCGTTGGGCCAAACTCACTGTCTCGTTCAGATGTAATATTTATTAGTTGTTTAACAAATTCAATTGCTTTTTCTTTTGAAGGATCTTCATATTTTGTCAATACTTGTTGAAAAATAGGCAAATTATAATATGATTCAAAGCTTGCTCTTTTTGTTTTGATAGCCCTATAGACACGATCATTTCCAAACACACAAATACGTGGGATTTTATCAACTGGAATAAGTTGTGCAGTAAGCGTTCTTTCATCATTGATAAAAATTCTTGCTAATAATAGTTTGTTTTCCTGTAAGAGTAATCCTAGAATAGATAATTCAGTTCCGGGATCAGGAAATTCCATTTCATTTTTCTTATAAAATGACGTAATCTCATTTAATTGAATGTTGAGTACGTAAGCTGCTAAATCATCAATTGAATTTATACGTGAGTGAGTAATATTCTCTTTTATAGCTTTGGAAAAATCATATGATGATATTTCAGATAAATTGGAAGCATCTACTGCTTGATATGTTACAATACCTGTAATAAACCAGATCCACGAATCATTATAAAATATCTTTTGATAACCATCATGACTTTTTTTTGTTAACGGATCATATAATCTTGAATCAGAAGCCAAGAGTAATCCTGTGTCGCATCGAATCAAAATAACTAAACTTCCATTACACCCAGAATGAGAGTCGTTTGAGATATTAGCTAAAATTGCACTTTGAAAAGAAACACATAGAAGTGTTCCTATAACAAGGGCAATTATTAATATTCTGTCTTTTTTCATATTTATCATTATTGACCGACTAGATCTTATAGAAAAGAGGTAAACACCGGAGGGTTCCCCGCTCCCCTCAATGTTTTTCTTTTAAGTTGTTGACTCAAAAAGTTACAACATTGGTAAAGATACGGAAATAAAATTAGTTGGACAGCTGATTTTTAAACATGAACTTGATTTGATTGACTAATTAACATGCAAGAATTGATTAAAAAACACGAGTATTGGAAATCGTTAAGATTGAAATAGATTGTATTTCTGGCTTGTTACATCTATGATGACTTCCCTCCTCTTCCTGGGGATTCAGCCCCCATCCCAACCCTTCCCCCACCCGGGGGAGGGGTAGTACATGGTTCATCTGGACTGAAATGTTTGAAAAAAAGCAAGAAGTTGTATTTTTGATTGGGAATTTGTTTATATGGCAAAAGTATTTGAAAATCGCATTTTCCCCTCCTCCCAAACAGATAGAAACTCCCATCCCCCGGGTGGGGGAGGTCGGGAGGGGGCTGAAACGTAAATTTATTTCCTCGAACCATATTACTTTTTCAATTTTTTCCGATTAATAGGGAAAATTGATTTGTTAAAAATGGGAAAGGAAAGAATAAGGATGGTACCCGCGGAAGCAATAATCAGCAAAATTTACCTGGTAAGAGGGAAAAAGATAATGCTTGACAAGGATTTAGCAGAACTATACGAAGTAAAAGCCTTTCGTTTACGCGAACAGGTCAAAAGAAACAGTGAACGTTTTCCTGAAAACTTTATGTTCAGGTTAACAGAAGAAGAAACAGATTTTATGGTCTCGCAAAATGCGATACCTTCTAAACAACATCTTGGAGGCCATTTGCCTTACGTATTTACCGAGCATGGCGTTTTGATGCTTGCCAATGTGCTGAGAAGCGAACGGGCAATGAAAATGAGCATCAGGATAATAGAAGTCTTTGTTAAAGTCCGGGAAATGTTGCTCACTCATAAAGACATTTTATTGAAACTGGAAAAAATAGAACAAACACTATCAGGGCATGATAACAAAATCCTGCTAATCTTCGAATACATCAAAAAACTGGAACAGTCCAAACAACAACAAGAGAACCAGTCCAGACGCAAACGGATCGGATTTAAACGGGAAGATGAATCTTAAAGCCTGGTTGTTTGAGAGCCACAGCATATAAGTTACGTTACGCTCCTCTCCCCCGGGTGGGGGAGGCCGGGAGGGGGCTGAAATCCCCCGGGTGGGGAAGATTTAAAAAGAATCCCTACATTTGAACGCTGCATTGACCCTATGATCTCGTTCCCTAACGCCAAAATAAACCTCGGTCTGCATGTCGTGGAAAAACGGCCCGACGGATTTCACAACATCGAAACGGTCTTTTACCCCATTTCCCTTTGCGATGCCCTGGAAATCGTCCCTTCCGAAAACCCAGGCATCGAATTCACGGCCTCCGGCTTCCCCATTCCCGGTGATCCTGAATCGAACCTTGTCATGAAAGCTGTTGACCTGTTTTCAGGTGCCAGATACCGGATGCCGGATTCCCCCCTCCCTTCCTGGGGAGGGGCTGGGGGAGGGGTAGTCGCCGGATCCCGCATCCATCTGCATAAGTGTATCCCCATAGGCGCCGGATTGGGTGGCGGATCCTCCGATGGTGCCTGTACAATCAAACTATTGAATACGCTCTGGAACCTGAAGCTCTCTGTTCCTGAAATGCAGGAACTAGCCGGCAAGCTGGGGAGCGATTGCCCCTTCTTCATCGAAAACAAACCGGTGTTCGCTTCCGGTAGAGGAGAGGTGTTTGAACCGCTTACGCTTGATCTTTCGGCCTACCGGATCGTCATCGAAATCCCGCCGGTTCATGTTGACACCGCGGAAGCCTATTCGATGATTACTCCCCGGAAACCGGAGCGATCGGTCCGGGAGGTCATTCAACTGCCGGTGGAGGAATGGAAAAATCTGCTCACCAATGATTTCGAAGAACCGGTTATGAGGAGGCATCCGGTAATCGCGGAGATCAAGGAAAAACTGTATCAGCAAGGAGCGATCTACGCAGCCATGAGCGGCAGCGGGGCGGCGGTGTACGGAATATTCAGTTAGCAGTTGGCAGTTACCAGTTTATTGACAACACCTCTCACATCCCATATCCCGTATCCCGTATCTCGTATCCCTTATCCCGCATCCATTCTATCTTGGCGTCTTCCACAATAGCAGAGCAGCGATCACCGCAAAAAAGATGTTCGGCATCCACACGGCAAGCATCGCGGGGATGTTTCCGAAAATCCCGAATACAGCCGAGATCTGCATGAAAAGGATGTAGATGAACGTCAGCGAGAGACCGAGTCCGAGGTGATACCCGATCCCTCCCGTGACTTTGCGGGAGGAGACGGCAAACCCGATGAGGGTAAGAATGATGGTGGCAAACGGGTGGGCAATCCGTTCGTACCTTTTTACCTGGTAGTGAATTACATCTGGATCTCCGCGAAGGAGTTTATTGAGGATCGTTTGGCGGAGTTTCTGATACCCCATCACTTTAATCTCTTCAACATCTTCCACGAAATCGGCAGGTTTGATCGGAAGAATGGTATCCATCCTTACACCTTTGACCAGTACTTCCTCCGTGCTGTCGATCCTTCGGGTATAATAATTATCAATTCGCCAGCATCCCTTCGCGGTATCATAGGTTGCTTTCTCGGATTTTAGTTTATAAACCAGGGTTTGACCGTCGAACTCCTCGAGCGAAAATTTCCACCCGATGTTGTTTTTCAGGTTGAAATTTTCCATGTATATGAAGGTCCCCGGACGGATCTGTTTATGCACATTCATGTCGCTGAAGCCTTTGGGGTCGCGGATGTATTTGTTTTCAAAGGCAAACATGGTCTGGTTGGTCACCGGGATAATGAAATTGGCCAGGATGAACGAAAGCAATCCCAGGATCACCGCGGAAAAAAGAAAGGGAACCAGCATCCGCCAGAAACTGATCCCGCTGCTGAGGATGGCAATGATTTCACTCCGGGAGGCCATCCGGGAAGTAAAGAAAATGACGGCGATGAACGTCAGGAGATAACTGAATAGATTTATAAAATAGGGGATAAAACTGAGGTAATAATCAAAGATTATGGCGTTTAGTGGAGCATCATTCTTCAGGAAATCATCAATTTTCTCGGATATATCAAACACGATGGAGATGAAAATCAGCAGGAGAAGCGTGAAGAAAAAGGTTCCAAGGAATTTCTTGATGATATATATGTCGATGGTCTTCACCATGTTATAACCGTTGCATTAACTGTACAACCATTTTTTCTTTCCAGGTCCGGAAGGTCCCCTGTAAAATCTGCCTGCGTGCTTCTTTCATCAGCCAGGTATAAAATCCCAGGTTGTGAGCTGTTGCCACCATGGCGGCCAGGATCTCTTTAGACACAAAGAGGTGCCTGAGAAAAGCCCTCGAATATTGTTGGTCGGTAAAAACCCCTCCTTCGGGATCCAGGGGGGAGAAATCATCCTTCCACTTTTCGTTTTTGATGTTGAGGATCCCCTGCCGGGTGAAGAGCATTCCGTTCCGGCCGTTCCGCGTAGGGATTACGCAATCGAACATGTCGATTCCCAGGGCAATGCTCTCCAGGATGTTGGCCGGTGTACCTACCCCCATCAGGTACCGGGGTTTGTTTGCTGGAAGGACCGATGTGACCACCTCCGTCATGGCGTACAGTATGGATGCCGGTTCTCCAACCGACAATCCGCCGATGGCATTTCCCTGGGCTTCGCAGGCGGCGATAAATTCGGCCGATTTGATCCGCAGATCTTTGTAAATGCTTCCTTGTACAATGGGGAAAAGGCTTTGCCGGTAACCGTGAGGACATGTTGTCTCGGTAAAACGTGCGATGCATCGTTTCAGCCACCGGTGTGTCCGTTTCATCGATTTGGCGGCATAGTCGTATTCGCAGGGGTATGGGGTACATTCATCAAACGCCATGATGATGTCGGCTCCCAGCGCCCGCTGGATATCGATGGCCGACTCCGGGGTAAAAGTATGGCTTGAGCCGTCGATGTGCGATTGAAACACAACACCGTCTTCCTTGAATTTCCGGATACCGGAGAGAGAATAAACCTGGTATCCGCCGCTGTCGGTCAGGATGGGTCTTGACCATCCGTTGAACCGATGGATCCCGCCGGCTTTGGCAATGATATCCACCCCCGGACGAAGGTAGAGGTGATAGGTGTTGGTCAGCATGACCGGAGCCTGTACATCTTCCCGCAATTCCCGCATATGAAGCGCTTTCACGGCTCCGGCTGTGCCTACCGGCATAAAAAAAGGGGATTCGACGGTACCGTGGCCGGTTTCCAGCAGTCCGGCCCGGGCGTAAGAACCGGGATCTGTATGGCTGATGGTGAAGGTCATGAAGGGCGAAAATCCGGCTTATTGAATGCCCGGGAAATGCAGATATTAAAGGTTATCCCAATTTTTCGACAAAGGTAGATTTTATTTTAGGAATATGAATAAATTTGCCGGTGCCACCTGTTAAATCTTGTTAAATGCCCGAAACATTTATCGATCCGAATCCGTTCCTCCTGACCCTCTTTCTTGTTTTCTGCTTCTGTTTCCTCGTGCAGATGGGGTTTTATTGGGGAATCTTTTCTAGATTAGGCACCAAGGCACCAGTCACTAGTCACCAGTCACCAGTCACCAGTCACCCTCCGGGAGTCTCCGTCGTCATCTGCGCACACAACGAACAGCATCATCTGCAAAAGGTTCTGCCACAGATTCTGGAACAGGACTATCCCGAATATGAAGTCGTTGTTGTGAACCATGCATCGGATGACGATACCTCTTTTTTGCTTTCCGGTTTAGCCGACAAATATCCTCATCTGAAGGTAGTGGATATCAAGGAAGACCTGAATTTCTTCACCGGGAAGAAGTTTCCGCTCTCTATCGGAATCCGTTCGGCCCGGTACGACACCGTGTTGCTGACCGATGCCGACTGCCGTCCGGCCGGGAATCAATGGATCCGTTCGATGAGCAGGGCGTTTACAGATCGCACGAAGATCGTCCTGGGTTACGGTCCTTACGAACGGAGAAAGGGGACGCTGAACAAGCTGATCCGTTTTGATACCGTTCAGGTTGCGATCCAGTATCTTTCCTTTGCGTTAGCAGGAATCCCCTATATGGGAATCGGGCGGAACCTGGCCTATAAAAAGGCACTTTTTTTCCGGGAGAAGGGCTTCACGTCCCATTACCGGATCTCCAGCGGCGACGATGACCTTTTCATCAACCAGGTTGCCCGGAAACAGAATACTGCCGTGGCGACCGATCCCGCGTCATTCACCTGGTCGGAACCCAAAACCTCGCTCGGGAGATGGATCACACAAAAGAGACGCCACTTTTCCACAGGAAGCCATTATAAGTTCAAACATCAGTTTCTCCTGGGCCTTTACGCGGGTACACAACTGGGTTTCTGGATATTGCTTATCCTTCTTTTGACCTGGAAATTTGCCTGGCTATTTGTTTTCGGCGTACTTTTGCTCAAATGGATCAGTCAGTATGTCGTCTTCGGACGGTGGATATACCGGCTTCAGGAATATGATCTGATCGTTTGGATCCCGCTACTTGAGTGGGTCCTGCTAATCCTTCAGACCGGCATCGGCGCCGTGAACCTCATCCGACACCCCCGGAAATGGAAGTAGTCTCCCATCTCACCGAAAAAGCGCAACGCGATTACCGGCTGGTCATCCAAGCCCGGGAACACGGGGACCAAAAGGCCTATGCAGGGTTGCTGAATAATTACCGCGATTCGCTGTATTTCCTGTTGCTGAAGATGACCAACAATCCGACCGATGCCGAAGACCTGACCATTGAAGCTTTCGGGAAAGCATTCCGCAACCTGCATCAATACACCCCCGATTATGCCTTCAGCACCTGGCTGTTCAAGATCGCGGCCAATAATTGCATCGACTTTCTCCGGCGATCGAAGCGCATCGTGTTTGCCGACAATCAGGGCAACAACGACGGCGACCAGGAGGATCACCCCTCCAACATTCCAGCCACCACGCCCGATCCGGTTGAAAGGGTGATTGAAAAGCAAAAGATCCAGTTGATGCGTGAGGTGGTGGAAAAGCTTAAACCGCACTATCGCATGTTAATAGAATTGCGCTATTTTAAAGAGTGGTCCTACGAAGAGATCGCTACTGCGCTCAACCTCCCGCTGGGCACCGTTAAAGCCCAACTCTTCCGTTCCCGCGAGTTCCTTTACCAGATCCTGAAGCATGTGGAGGAGAAGATCTGAGCTGGTGAACTGGTGAACTGGTGAGTTGGTGAGCATCTTGGCAATTCATGGCAATATATGGCAATATATGGCAATCCATGGCAATGTATGGCAATATATGGCAATATATGGCAATTCATTTATCTTTGTGTAAATATAATTTTTCACAATGACCTTCCAAGAAGAGATCCTTCAGGGTATTCCGAATGAGCTTCCGGAAGCCCAACCCTATGACCCCAATTTGAATCACGCCCCGATACGAAAAGATATTTTATCAGGGGAAGAAAAAAAACTGGCGCTGAGAAACGCCCTGCGCTATTTCGACCGGAAGCATCATGCGGCACTGGCTCCGGAATTTGCAGAGGAACTGAAACGGTTCGGCCGGATCTATATGTACCGGTTCCGGCCCCGCTACCCCATGGTTGCCCGTCCGATCTCGGACTATCCCTGCCGGTCGGTTCAGGCAGCGGCCGTCATGCTGATGATCCAGAACAACCTCGATCCTGCAGTCGCCCAGCATCCGCATGAATTGATCACCTACGGCGGAAACGGAGCGGTATTCCAAAATTGGGCGCAGTACCTGCTTACCATAAAATACCTCGCGGAAATGACCGACGAACAAACGTTGGTAATGTATTCCGGCCATCCGATGGGACTGTTCCCGTCGCACAAAGACGCTCCCCGGGTGGTAATCACCAACGGGATGATGATCCCCAACTATTCGAGTCAGGACGACTGGGAACGGTATAACGCCCTGGGAGTCACCCAATATGGCCAGATGACGGCCGGTTCCTACATGTACATCGGTCCCCAGGGAATCGTGCACGGCACCACCATCACCATCCTGAACGCCGCCCGAAGAAAACCTCCAACCCCCAGTTGGCAGTTACCAGTTGCCAGTCACCAGTCACCGGTCACCAGTCACCAGTCTGCGAACGACATTCGCGGCCAGGTCTTCGTCTCTTCCGGCCTCGGCGGGATGTCGGGAGCCCAGGCTAAAGCAGCCGTGATTGCAGGCGCCATCGGGGTCATCGCCGAAATCAACCCCAAAGTGGTTCAGAAGCGCTACGAGCAGGGGTGGGTGGATGAAGTATACACCGACTTGGACAAGCTGATCCATCGGATGATTATAGCTCAATCTAACAAAGAATCGGTTTCGCTGGCATACCAGGGCAACGTAGTGGATCTCTGGGAGCGCTTTGCCGGATCGGAACTGCAGGTGGAACTGGGTTCTGATCAGACCTCTCTGCACAATCCCTGGGCCGGCGGATATTATCCGGTTGGGCTGACCATTGAAGAATCCAACGAACTGATGGTCAAAAACCCTGATCAGTTTAAGGAGGAGGTCCGGAAGTCGTTACGGCGACAGGTCGCCGCCATCAACAAGCTGGCCGGCCGGGGGATGTACTTCTGGGATTACGGCAACGCGTTCCTGCTGGAAGCTTCCCGTGCCGGCGCCGAAGTGGTAAAGGCCGATGGCTCCTTTATCTATCCCTCGTACGTGCAGGACATCATGGGACCGCTGTTTTTCGATTACGGATTCGGCCCGTTCCGATGGGTATGTACCTCGGGGAATCCAAAGGACCTCGAGGTGAGTGATCATATTGCTTCCACGATCCTGGAGGAGATCGCTGCCAGAGCCCCAAAAGAGATTACAATGCAACTGCGCGACAACATCCACTGGATACGGGAAGCCGGGAAGAACAACCTGGTGGTGGGATCGCAGGCCCGCATCCTCTATGCCGACTGTGAAGGGCGTACGAAAATTGCAGCAGCTTTCAACGACGCGATTAAAACCGGAAAAATCTCGGCGCCGGTTGTCCTGGGCCGCGACCATCACGACGTTTCCGGCACCGATTCTCCTTTCCGCGAGACCTCGAACATCTACGACGGTTCTGCGTTTACGGCCGATATGGCGATCCAGAACGTCATTGGCGACAGCTTCCGCGGCGCAACCTGGGTGTCGATTCACAACGGTGGCGGCGTTGGCTGGGGAGAAGTGATCAACGGAGGTTTCGGGATGCTCCTCGACGGCTCGGAAACTGCCAACTGGAAACTGCGAACTATGTTACACTGGGACGTCAACAACGGCATTGCCCGTCGCGCCTGGGCGCGCAACCCCGAAGCCATTTTCGCCATTCAGCGCGCCATGCAGGAAGAACCCCGGCTGCGCGTGACGCTTCCAAACAGGGTGGATGAGGGAATGTTAGCGGGATTATTTTGATACCGGATTCCGGATACCGGTTTCATGGCGGGTCATAGTTAAAAATTAACTACTTTCAGCACTTTCGATTGTACCTCCGTAGAATCCAATGGCTCGGTATAATTCATTTTGACGAAGCCATACGGCTTGCTTAGCCAGATCGCACCTATCGAGGTGGTGTCCCCGCCGGTATGAAGATGCGACTCGATGGCGTACCTTCCGCATTTGAAGGAGCCGGCCGGAACATTGACCGGAACATCGGTCTCCGCTAACGTAAGCCAGGTGGTGTCGCCGCCGCTGACAAACCGGTAAGGTTTCCCAACCACAGCGTCGAGGTAAAATGTATAGAGAATATCGGTGGTAGAGATTCCCGACAGGACGGAGAACCGGAACGGTTCCACCTGCCAGGTGAACTGCCGGTTGCCAAATGGCCAGCCACAATCATTGGTCTCTTTGACCGTATAAAAAGAGGAGGAAGGCTCGGAAATGATCTCGTTCGAAATCGTGCAGGTGTCCCCGTTCTTCAGGGTAGTGGCGTAATTCCAGGTATGCCCGGTGTTGGCAAAACTATAATAAACCGAGGGATCCATATCCGGATTCACCAGGATGAGATACCCTTCGTAGGTGACAAACTGTTTCCCCAGCGGGCCGCATTCGTTTCCGGCGATCCGGAGCACCATCAGGTTGTCTTCCTGCAGGTAGACATATCCTCCCAGGTTCCAGTTAGAGCATTGGGGGTTGGTGGAGTCGCTCAGGATGAGGTGGAAGTAAAGCGTTCCGTTTTGAAACATAAATCCCTCCAGGAAGTTGATCTGCCCCAGCTCAAAGATCCCGTCTAGCATGTTTCCCCCCAGGGTTTCAAAGAGAGAAATATCCCCGGTTTTCTCGACCCGGGTGTTATTCTTAAAGGTGGTCATCCGTCCACGCCAGGTGCCTTTCAGCTGGCTCATGGTGACGGCGCTGCTGTCAAATCCCGGGTCTTTTTTACAGGAAGGCAGGCCCTGGGAAAGGAGCATCAGGATGAAAACGGGAACTGCGAGGGTTAAACCCTTCCGAAAAACTTGGCGATCGGTGGAATTTACTCGATGAAACATGACATGAGAGGTTTTGGATTTCCGGATTAAGGCATAAATTTACAGCGAATTAGCCACACAAAAGCAATTTGTATCCTACTAAACGTAAAACCATGAAAAAATTATCTCCTCTTTTCGCAGCGCTGGTACTTTTCTCCATCATTGCTTGCAAACACCAGATCAAGGTGACCTATCCGGAAACCGCCAAAGTGGATACGGTGACTGATTACTTCGGCACGCTGGTTGCCGACCCGTACCACTGGCTTGAAAACGATACTTCGGCCGAAACCGAAACCTGGGTGATTGCCGAAAATACCGTTACAAACGATTATCTGGCACAGATCCCGTATCGTGAGAAGGTCCGCGCACGGCTGGAGAAGATCTGGGATTACCCGAAGTACGGAGTGCCTTTCCGGGAAGGAGACTACTATTTCTTCTTTAAAAACAACGGACTGCAAAATCAATCGGTGCTTTACATCAAAAAAGGAATCGACGGGGAACCGGAAGTGCTGCTCGATCCGAATACCTTCAGCAAAGACGGTACGGTAGCGCTCTCCGACTTGTCTGTTTCGCACGATGCGCGGTACCTGGCCTACACCATTGCCCGTAGCGGATCAGACTGGAACGAGATTCATATCCTCGAAATCGAAGGGAAGAAAGAGCTTCCGGATATACTGAACTGGGTAAAGTTCTCCGGGATGTCGTGGCAGCAGGATGGCTTTTATTATAGCCGCTACGATGCACCCGTCAAAGGGAAAGAGTTTTCGAACAAGAACGAATTTCACAAAGTCTTTTATCACAAGGTGGGAACGCTGCAAAACGAGGATCTCCTCATTTACCGGAATCCCAACTACCCGCTCCGGAATTACGGTGCAGCGGTCACGGAGGATGAACATTTTCTGATCCTGTATGAAACCGAGTCGACCAGCGGCAATGCCATGTATTACAAGGACCTGACAAAGAAAGACACTCCGTTTAAATCCCTGGTCGAAGGATTTGAACATGATTATAGTGTAGTTGATAACCTCGGGGACAACCTGCTTGTACTCACCAATTGCGAAGCGCCGAAACAGAAGCTTGTCCTGATGGATCCGTTAAAACCGGAATCCGCAAACTGGCAGGTTCTCATTCCCGAACAGGCCGATGTTTTACAGGGGGTGAACCTGGCCGGCGACCGGATGATCGCCATATACATGCACAAAGCGTCAAGCAAAGCCCTGGTCTATGATTACGACGGAATTCAACTGGGCGA
>JAZDGR010000107.1:0-16239 GCA_043806735.1 bacterium
AGAAGCTTCACACACTGACCATCCCATTTCGTAGGCGCTTCCGCCAAATTGTTTTGTCCACAGGGTATCCCCATCGGGATTGAGTCTGATCAGCCAGATATCGGAATGGGATCCAGGATGGAAATAGGTACCGCAAACCAGGAAGCCGTTATCATCCGTCAGGGCCACCGAATAGGTCGCATCATATCCAGGCCCGCCGATTACCTTCGTCCATACGGTGTCCCCTGATTCGTCTGTCCGGATGATATACCCGTCATAATCAGCGGCGCCGAAGCTTCTGGTATAACCGCAGATAATGTATCCGAGATCCGGTGTTTGTCTCACGCATTTGCCGATGTCGTCATTGAAACCTCCATATTGCCTTTCAAAGGTACTCTGCGAAACAACCAGGAGTGGGAAGGAAACGAGAACAAATAACAGTCAAACCGGTTCAACTGATGAACCATGCCTTCGTGTCTTTGTGGTAATCACGTGGTAAAAATTGTTCTCAAAGATACGACTTTCATGTAAGGTTATTTTTGTAAGCATACCTTACCAATTCTGCCGTGGTGTGAATATTACATTTTTTAAAAATACTAGTCTTGTGTACTTCCAGGGTACGCTTACTGATTGCCAGTTCCTTGGAAACAAGGTCTGGTCGTTTACCGAGAGCCAGGAGGCGCATTACTTCAAGTTCACGCGGGGTGAGCAGGCCTGTTTTTTTCTTGGGTTTATCTTCTGGCGAGTTCAAGGAAGATTCCACTGTAAGATGGCGTTTCCCGTTGCACACGTGGTAAATCGCTTCCAGCAATTCTTCGGTCCCGGCCGATTTGGATACTAATCCCATGATTCCGGCATCGACCATCTCGCGGATATTTTCAGACGAGATGAATCCGGAGATCATAATGATTTTAATCCCGGGTAAGTCGCGGATCAACTGCCTGGCTGCTTTATGCCCGTCGAGTTTCGGCATCGAAAAATCCATTAACACGATATCGGGACGAATCCTGGGCGCCTGGATGATCGCCTGGATGCCGTTGATTGATTCATACACTTCCCACGTTGGATTGTAACTGAGCAGCAAGGTCTTCAGCCCTTTTCTGATCAGCACATGATCGTCTACAATCAGGATCTTCATAATATGGTCATTAAGTCATTAGTCATTAGTCATTCCACCACATCCACTACTTTCACCACATAATAGACACCTTTCTTGCTTAAAAAGTTGGGTCAACGAAAAAAAATGGAAAACTATTTCCGGGTGATCACAAAACAAGTCCGGCGGTTTTTGGCTCACCCCTCTTCTGTGTCGTTGGATGTCAATGGTTGGGTTTCGCCAAATCCTTTGAAGGTTAAGCGGGTGCGGGCTACATGGTTGGCGATCAGGTATTCATAGACCGATTTTGCCCTGTTGTCGGAAAGGATCAGGTTGGCGGCATCGTTGCCGATGGCATCGGTATGGCCCTGGATCTGAATAGAAAGTGTAGGATTCAATTCCAGGAATTCAATCAGCTGGTCCAGAACCACTTTTGATTCCTGGGTCAGGTCGTACGAATTAAACGCAAAATAAATGTCATTGATGCGGTAGGACTTATCCAGCTCAATAGGTTGGATCTCCAAATCCACTTTGACCGGTGCGTTGAAGGTAGTATCGACTTTCGAGATGTATTTTGATTCGTAAACGTACCCCTCTTTTTTAATGGTCATGATGTAGTCGTTCTGGAACGGAGCTACGGCGACATACTTCCCGGTGTTTGTATCGAGCGTTACTTCATTTACTTTCTTGGTCTCCACATTTTTCAGCTCGATCCGGGCTTTTACAGGTTCAAAACTGTTTTCGTCCTTCACCGTTCCCTTAATAAAAAGGACCTTCTCGGGACGCGCTTTATCATAGAGATCAAAAGAGTAGAGATCCCATCCTCCTTTCCCTTTCAGTTTGTTGGAGGCAAAGAAACCGCGGGTGCCGTCGGTGCTGACGAAAAAACCGACCTCGTCATCCGGAGAATTGATCGGGTATCCAAGGTTTTCAGGTTTACGGAAGGCGCCGTCATCCTGTAGCCGGGAATAAAAAATGTCGTACCCTCCCAGTCCCATCCATCCGTCGGATGAGAAATAGAGGGTTTTGCCGTCGGGATGGATGAAAGGAGATTTTTCATTCCCGGTAGTATTGATCAGGGGCCCCAGGTTGATTGGAGCGGTCCAACGTCCGTCAGCGTCTTTGACCGTCTTGTAAATGTCATAACCTCCATAGCCTCCCGGACGGTCGCTGACGAAGAACAGGACCGTTCCGTCGGTGGAAACGCTTGGTTGTGATTCCCAGGAATTCGGCTTGTTAATTTTGTTGCCGGCACTCTGGATCTCTTGCCATTCATCATTCCTGTTTTCCGAGAAAAAGATGTCACAGTTCAGGTAGTGATTCGTTCTGTCGTACCGGCAAACAGTGTAATAAAGGGTGTTATTGTCGGCCGTAAGCGTGGCACCGCCTTCGTTATCGTTGATGTTGAACGGCTCAGGCATCTCTTCCCCTTCCGAAAAGGTTCCATCAAAATCCCGCATGCTGAACATGAATTTTTCTTTATAACCGGGTGTCTGCAGAAGCGAATTTTTATCGGGAAGAATCTTTTTTTCCCGGGTGAACATGGCAACCTGGTTATCCGGACTCAGAATAGAAAGGTACTCATCCTCCTGGGTTGAGATCCCCGCAACAACTTCCGGCTGGAACGGGACCGGATTTTTTACCATCTCCAGATAGAATTTGGAGTACTCAAGGAGGTTAACAGCCCGGTTGTAGTCTTCGTTCTTTTTGATTTTATCCACATCTTTCAGGAACTCCGTCATGTACTGAATGGTCTGCTCAAACTGATCGGAACTGTAGGCGATCTCGCCCAGGTAGAAGAATACGTAAGGGTCGTATAACGGGCAGAGCTCCAGTACTTTCCGGAAACAAGATTCCGCCAGTCCAAAATCCGAATCCCGGCGGTTGATGTACGACATCCCTAGTATATACCAGGCGTCGACCAGATCCGGATTCCGGTTCAGGATCCCTTTCATCACCTGGACAGCCTGGACATAATTTCCACGGCGAAAAGCGGTTACCCCATCCTGGTATATTTTCTCATCTTTCTTGTCAAGCTCCACGCCGCATTTATCCTGGGCAAACAGGGACCCGGCCGGAGGAAAAAGCAACCCTAGTAAGAGCAGAAAATAAATACATGGAAAGACCTTCGGCCCTTTTTTCATGGGACGGAATTTTCTCAAAGATAGTCGAATTTATCTTACTTTTACAGGGAAATTAACCTCTATATAAACAATGAAAAGGGTAGGTTTAGTATCTTTCCTGGCAGTTCTTTCTGCAGTTCTTTATGGACAGTCCTTAACCCCGATCCCTAATAACGATTTTGAGCAGTGGACAAATTACGGAGACTACTGGGATCCCGATAGCTGGGATACCCCGAATGAGGAGATCTCCGCCATTCCCTTTTTTGGGACGACGGTAGTGACGCGCAGTACGGAACACCAATCGGGAAATTATTCCGCGCGGCTGGAGTCGAAAGATGTCTTTCTCGTTGGTCAGGTCCCCGGCTTTATGACCTGCGGAAAACTGACCATCGACCTTGCCACCCTCTCCTTTGAAATCACAGGAGGAGCGCCAGTTTACGATATGCCCACCCACCTGAAGGGCTATTACCGGTTTTTCCCGAAAGGGGGCGATAGCTGTGCTATTGGAATCGGATTATTCAAGACCATCGATTCCATTCCTATGGAGATCGGTATCGGGCAGTTTTCAACCAAGGATACAGTGGCCGACTGGACTCTTTTTTCAGCCTGGATCGATTATGATTCGCTGCTTCAGCCTGATACCATGAACATCATCGCCCTTTCTTCCGCCCAGGAGGTGATGACGGCTGGGACGGTTCTCTTTGTTGATGACCTGTTCCTTGACTATACGGTAGGAATCCATTCTGAAGATCCGGGATCTGGCATCCATATCTATCAGGATCATGAGACCAGGCGGCTGCTGGTCTTTTTTGGGTTCAACCGGGTGGAGCAGACGAGGATTAATTTGTACAGCATGACCGGGCAATCGATGGTAGTTCTGTCAGAGGAAGGGATCATGAAGGGAAGAAGGATTATCCCATACGGAGATCTTATTCAGGGAATTTATATCCTCGAGGTCATTCATAATGGTAAAAGATTTGTAACGAAATATTTTCTAACGCCATAAATCGGTTAGATTATGAGGAACCACAAACCTGTAAAAGTCGGGCTGATCCAACTGTGTTGTTCCGCTGATAAAGAGGCAAATATCAATAAAGCCATCGGAAAGATCCGGGAAGCCGCTACCTGTGGAGCTCAGATCATCTGCCTCCAGGAACTCTTCTCCTCACTCTATTTCTGCTGGCAGGAGAATTACGACAACTTCGCCCTGGCCGAACCTGTTCCCGGACCGGCCACGAAGCTTTTCCAGGATCTGGCAAAGGAGTTGGAGGTTGTCATCATTGCCTCGCTGTTCGAAAAACGAGCACACGGACTTTACCATAATACCACGGCAGTCATTGATGCCGATGGGGCTTATCTGGGAAAGTACCGCAAGCATCATATCCCGGACGATCCTGGCTATTACGAAAAGTTTTATTTTACTCCCGGGGATGATGATTACCAGGTGTTTGCCACAAGATATGCGAACGTGGGCGTGCTGATCTGCTGGGATCAATGGTATCCGGAAGCGGCGAGGATCACCTGCCTGAAAGGGGCTGAGATCCTCTTTTACCCTACAGCCATTGGCTGGGCAGCATCCCAGGATAGCGAGACTAACCGCTTGCAATACCAGGCATGGCAGACGGTTCAGCGAGGGCATTCGGTGGCGAACGGCGTCTTTGTGGTATCGGTCAACCGCACCGGACGGGAGGGAGCTATGAATTTCTGGGGAGGGTCCTTTGTTTCGGATCCTTTTGGGGACCTGCTATTCCAGGCGCCGCATGACAAAGAGCTAACCCATGTTCAGGAACTCGACCTGGCGCGTATTGACGAGATCCGGGTGCACTGGCCGTTTTTACGGGACCGAAGGATTGATAGTTACAAGCCGATACTACGGCGGTTTATTGATAAATGATTAATTTGTGAGCTGGTGAACTGGTGAACTGGCGAGTCAGTGAAAATTTGTCAGTACATAGCGATTCATGGCAATATATGGCAATTCATGTGCAATTAATGGCAATTAATGACAATATTAAATGTTTGACCTTGAACAGCATACGCCGAATGAACTGGGCTACCGCTTTCCTGCCGAATGGGAACCTCACCGGGCGACCTGGCTCAGCTACCCGCACGAAACATCCTATTCATGGCCAGGAACTCTTCCCCGGATCTTCCCGTATTACAACCGGTTCATCAAAGAGATTTCCAAAGGGGAACAGGTCTGCATCAACATCCGGGATGAGAAATTAAAGGAAAAAGTTTGGGAAGAGCTGGACAAACTGGGAGTGGACATGGACTACATCACCTTTTACCTGAATCCGACCAACGACGCTTGGTGTCGGGATCATGGTCCGGCTTTTCTGGTCAACCCGGAAGCCAAATGGCCCAAGGTGATCATCAGCTGGAAATACAATGGCTGGGGCGGCAAATATCCTTACGATCTGGACGATAAGATCCCGATGCTGGTAGGTCAATACCTGGATCTTCCCGTTTTTTATCCGGGCATCGTACTGGAGGGGGGAGCGGTTGAGTTTAACGGCAAAGGGACTTTGCTGACCACAACAGCCTGCTTACTTCATGAGAGCAGAAATCCCAACCTCTTTCAGCATGAGATTGAGGAATATCTCCGGAATTATTATGGCGTGGAACAGATTCTTTGGGTGGATGAAGGGATTGACGGCGATGACACCAACGGGCACATTGATGACTGTATCCGGTTTTTCAGGGAGGATGGCTTGATTACCATGGTTGAGCCCAATAAACTGGATGCTAACCACAAACCATTGCATAACAACCTGAAGAAACTGAAAGAGTTCCGGTTGCAGTCAGGCAAGCAGCCTGAACTCGTTGAAATCCCCATGCCCAAGCCGGTTGTTTTCGAAGACCAGCGCCTGCCTGCATCCTATGCCAACTTTTACATCTCCAATCACTCTGTAATTGTCCCGACCTATCGTTGCCGCGAAGACGATGTGGCCCTTTCCATCCTGGAAGAGTGTTTTCCCGACCGGCAGGTCGTTGGCATCGATTCCGTAGAAATCATCTGGGGGATGGGGAGCTGGCATTGCTTAAGTCAGCAGGAACCCCGTTAACTTGTCAGCGAGAACCAGCGCCGCCATAGCTTCGACAATAGGTACTGCCCGCGGAACCACGCATACATCGTGACGCCCTCTACCTTCAAAAGTGACCGGATTGCCTTCTTTGTCGATGGTGTGTTGTTCCATACCTAAGGTAGAAACCGGTTTAAAAGCCACATTGAACGTAATATCCATACCGTTGGAAATTCCTCCCTGGATGCCGCCGGAGTGGTTGGTTTTCGTGGTTAATTTGCCATTTTCATTGATCCACTCGTCGTTGTGCTCCGAACCTTTCATGGTTGCAGCCCGGAATCCCGAACCATACTCAAATCCTTTCACCGCAGGGATGTTCAGTATCGCTTTTGCTAGGTCGGACTGGAGTTTATCGAATACCGGATCGCCTAATCCGGCCGGGACTCCCCGGATGATGCAGGAGACGATGCCCCCGGCTGTATCCCCCTCTTTTTTCAATGCATCCAGGTGATCGAGCATCTTCTGTGTGGTCTTCTCATGCGGACAAGCGAGGGGAGAGAGTTTCACCAGTGCCCGGTCGGTTAGAACGAAATCTTTGGGAAGGGTATAGGGGCCTATTTGTGAAACATATCCTGTGATCGAGATGTGATGCAGGGAAAGAAGCAGTTTGGCAAAAGCTCCTCCGGCAACAACAGCCAGGGTGGTGCGTGCCGAAGCACGTCCGCCTCCTCTCGGATCCTGTATCCCGTATCTCGCATCGTAGGTGAAATCCGCATGAGACGGCCTGTAGAGCTCTTTCAGGTGATCGTAATCCTCGGGCCGGCTGTCTTTGTTGTAGACCACGAAAGCGATGGGAGCGCCGGTAGACTTCCCTTCGTAGATTCCAGATAGGATCTCCAGTTTATCCTCCTCTTTTCGCGTGGTGGAGAAGGGATACCCTGCAGGATTCCGGCGGATCAATTCCGACTGAATGAATGAAAGGTCAATTTCTACAAGGGAAGGAAATCCATCCAGCACTCCGCCCACAGCCGCTCCGTGCGACTCACCGAACGTCGTCAGTACAAGCGTTTTTCCTATGGAGTTACCAGCCATATCCGTCACTGCTGTCGTAATATCTTCAGCTTCGCCTCCATCACCTTCAATTCGCTTTTCGCTTTGTCGATTTTCTTCTCGAATTCGACTTTGAGGATGATGGCGTTTTTCGACTTGGCCAGAAAACCGATGTTGTTCTCCCATAGGTTAATGTCATCACGAAGCTTGCTGATTTTTGCCATGAGGTTATCCCGTTCACGTCCCATCAGCTTCCTTGCCTGCGGATCATTCTTCATGGCTTCCATCCTGGACTGGTAACTCACGGCAGTCATCTCCACCTCGCTGATCTTCAGTTTATCGAGATGTTGATTAACCAGTGTCCGAAACTCATTCTGCAAATGTTCTTTCTCTTTGATGGGAACATATCCGACCTCTGTCCAGTGACGCTGAAATTCCTTGAGCGCCTTCAGGTTTTCATTTTTATTTTCTCCAAACGGATACTCCTTCAGTTGTTGCAGGAGTTCGTTCTTTTTCTTCAGGTTTTCCTCCTCGTGGGTATGAATGTTGGAAAAATAGGAGGATTTTGTATTGAAAAACTCGTCGCAGGCTGTCCGGAAACGCTTCCAGATCTTATCCGCATGCTTCCGGGGAACCGGGCCGATCTTTTTCCATTCTTCCTGAAGCCGGATCAGGTCATTGGTTGTCTTTTTCCAGTCGGTGCTTGTTTTCGCCGCTTCAGCCTGTACACAAAGTTCCAATTTCAGATTGTAATTGTGCATCTGCTGGTCCTTGAGTTTATCAAAAAACTCCTTCTTGTTGGCAAAAAAGATATCGAGACAGGTTTTGAATCGCGACCAGATCTCGGTATTGTGTTTTTGAGGAACCGGTCCTACGCTTTTCCAGATCTTTAAAAACTCATTGACCTTGTGCGTATGATCCTGCCACTCTTTAAGGCTTTCGTTTCGCAGGGTCAGAACCTCCTCGGCCTGCTTGCAAAGAGCTGTTTTTGTTTCCAGGTTACGTGTTTGCTCCTCTTCGATCCGGTTATAGTGTTCACGGCGACGTTCATTGATCTTGTCGGTGGTATTTTTAAACCGTTCCCAGATCTCGTCTTTTTTATCGGAGGGTACCGGGCCGATCTCTTTCCATTCGTCGTGGTATTTCTGGAGTTGTTTAAAGGATTTCAGGAGCGATGTTTCCAGCAGCAGCTCTTCTGTTTTCTCACACAGCTCAATCTTGGCCTCGAGGTTTTTCTTAAGGTCTAAGTCTTTCAGCTCCTTGTTCAGCTTGACTTTCTCGAAAAATTTTTCGACCAGGAAATGGTAATTTTGCCAGAGATTGTTGATCTCGCTGCGGGGCACCATCCCGATCTCTTTCCACTGATCCTGTAAGACTTTGAATTCGTCGTAGGTTTTCTTCAGCGTCTCCTCCGAATTGATCAGCTGGCGGAGATCTTCCAGGATCTGAAGTTTCTTCTTCAGGTTCTCTTTCTTGAGTTTTTCCTGTTCTTCGAGATACCGGCCTTTGTTTGCTTTGTATACGCTGAACAGGGTATCGAACCGTTTGTCCAGTTCGTCTGCTTCTTCAGGAGATGCAGGAAGTGTCTCGCCATCCGCCGCCTGGGCATACTGATGAAGGAGTTCTTCTTTCTTCTTCAGATAAGCGACTTTGATAAGGGCGATCCGGATTTTGACCGAGTTGATATCGGGGTCAACCACGGCTTTTTCGAGAAGTTCAAGGAGATGTTCCCGTGAATGATGGCCGAAATCCTCATCCGATTCATGTTCTTTTTCCTCCTCTTCTTGTTCGTGCAATTCCTCCAAAACCGGTCCGGCCGGTTCTTCGGCTGGAACTGGTTCGGATATGTCTTCCAGATTGGAGGGGAACTCTTCAGGTTCGGGGGGTGAACCGGTTTCCTCTAGGGTAGGCGGGTTCTCGATGGGAGTTTCCTCTGCGGATGGGGTGGATTCCTTAGGCTCTTCTGTTACGGGAACAGGTAAAGAATTCTCCTCCTGGGTGGAAATATTCTCCTGCTCAGGATTCTGATCAGTGTTTGTTCTGTTTTCCATTGGTTAAAAAACATCATAAAATAACTTGTTGTAGAGTGTCCGAACAATGCCGGTGTGTTGATCTAAATGGTTGCAAAAATAGCATTAATTTAAGAAAACCAAAATTTTACGGCTTAAGGAAGCGCCCGACGGTTGAAAATGATATAACCAAAATTCAGATTGAAAGAGAAGGGGTCTTTTAGTTTATCATAGAAACTGACTCCGGCGCTCAAAGGCCCCAGAAACGTATTGTAAACCAGTGTGGCCGAAGCGAGGTACGACCGGTCGCTCAGGATAGGACCATAATACGGGGTATAATCTCCCGGATGTTGAAGGATCTGCTGAAAGGGTTGAAAAATGTATGCTTCAGCGCGAAGTTCCAGTTTTTTATAAAGCCGTAGAATGGTTTTCAGTCCCACGGCAGCATAACTGGTGGCGCGAAACTGGGGGAGGAACAGGGTCTGCATTTCCGGAAGCGGCTGAAAGGCAGGGGCGTACAACATGGTAGAGGTGTAGTTAAGAAAGAGCGGCTGGTTGGATACACACACCTCCCCATAGAAGCCCAGTTTCAACGGACCCAGCGTTTCAAAGTAATTGTCATACAGAAGCTTAACTGCGAGCCATTCATGATACCTGGTTTGCTCGGTCGTGTCAACGGAATGGGATCCGGGTAGGAGTACTTCCCGGCCGTTCACATAGGAGAGGAGGATTTTTAACCGGGCGCCGGCATTCGCGAATTGTTTACGGTTCAGACTATTCAGCTCAAAACATACGGTCGGGGCGACAAAGTTAAAATTGGTCTGATCGGCCGTGTCCAGCCTTGAAAAATCATTGGTCTGGTAATAATTGGCCGACGTGATGGCATTGTTGATCCCTACCATGACCTTCCCTTTGTTGGTGACAGGGATTCCCCCGTATAGATAGGCGAAGCTCTCCCACTGTTTCAGGTAGGAGGGGGTTTGGTCATCAAAGAAATAGATGGTATTCTTGAAATAATTGAAGCTATTGTATGTGTAATAGAGTTCGAGAAACCAGGGGAGTTTCGAGGAGAAGTCCATTCTGACACCTGCTTTTACCGAATTGTAAAAACGGCCGAAGTACCCGTTTGCAAGCACCTGGATGGCATGGGTCCAGAGATATCTGTACCGCAGTTGCAAAAATCCCTCATTGCTGGTCCCCAGCGAGAGGTTTCCGCCGAATTGCGCATTGAAATTCGGAGCTTTCTGGATGTCGAGATAAAGATCATAATACCCGGTTTTGGGATTGTACCTGGCCACCGGGAAGATGGTCTTCACGTAACCTTCATCGATAAACCGAAAGTATCCTTTCTTCAGATCATCGATGGAAATGGTTTTCCTACCGTGTTTGAGAATTTTCCTGATGTAAAGGGTTTGGTAATGCGTCAATCCGGAAGCAATGATGGAATCAAATTCCAGCGGAGGTTCTTTGGCTTTGAAACGATCCCGTTTCCGGGTCAGGTCTTCTGGCGAGATGCTGTCGTGAACCAGTTTCCGAATGTCAGGAATCTTTGCGATGGACGCAAGATATCCGCTGTCGGCCAATTGATCGGTAAGGCTAAAATCGAGCAGGTTGATTTTCGGGATGTTGGGAACGATCATCACCGAATTGGGATAAGTGATAGTATCGCTTTGACGCTCCATCAGCATGGTGAGCAATTGGCTGACGATATCGTCCGGATCCGCCTTGCTGTAACGCTGGGCTACACGGGAACCGATGATGACATCCGGGTGAAACTCTTCGGTAGCCACATCTGCCGGGAAGTTATTGTACATCCCTCCGTCGAAGATCAATTTCCCGTCGTACTGCAAAGGGTTGAATATCAATGGAATTGACATGGACCCACGTACGGCCAGATTCAGGTTTCCGCTGCGCATGACCAGCTGCTTGGTAGAATCGATATCTGCAACAATACAGCGGAAGGGGATCATCAGGTTGTCGAAATTGTAATTGCAGGCAGCCGAAGCGGGTGCCAGCAGCCGCATAAACTCAAAGTCGATTTCGTACGGAGAGATCAGATTGGTTGGCAGAAACGTAGTCAGTTTCTTTCTGGGGTTAAAATCCAGGGAAACCCAGGAGGCGTTGGGATCCCCTTTCCTGAAATAATAGGAATATTGTTCATCGATCACCCCGGCAGCCCAGTTGCTGAACGCCTCCGAATCCATCAGCTGTTCCATCTCATCCGGGGTGTAACCCACCGCATAGAGGGCTCCCACGATGGCCCCGATAGAGGTTCCGACGACGTAATCGACCGGCACCTGATGCTCCTCCGGGGCACGGATTACGCCAATGTGCGCTGCGCCTTTGGCTCCCCCGCCGGATAAAACCAAGGCTACTTTTTGGGGATACCCGCTGAGAAAGAAAAAAGTGAATAGTGAACAGTGAACAGTGAACAGTATTTTAAATAAGCGGGTCATCAGGGCGGGAGTTACGGATCAAACTTACAAAAATCCCGGAAATTGCATCAGGGAAACACTTATTAATGATGCGGGATACGGGATGCGGGATGCGGGATTCACGTCTTACGTCTCACGTCCCACGTCCCACGTCTCACGTACTACCACGATCTCGTGCATGATCTTTTCCGACAGATGCCGTTTCACCGCGCATACGGCAGCGGCATTGACCAGCGCTCCGTCGTATTTTTCCGGGAAACCGGCCGGGACATGAATCCGGATGAGGAATTTCTCGATGATCTTGTTTTCTGGATCATGCACGGTATCCATCGTCAGGTGCATGCCGGTGGTATCGAGCTGGCGTGAGTCGCAAAAGGCCTTGACATAATACCCTGCGCACGTGGCCAGGGAGGCCAGAAACAAGGTAAACGGTGCAGGCGCGGATCCCTCCCCTCCGGCTTTAACCGGTTGATCTGTTGAAATCACGAAGGGTTCGATGTGGGCGTTGACTTTGACGCCGCCCGGGAATGTTACGTTTATTGACATAAGTGATTAGTGATTAGCGATTAGGGATTAGTGATTTTGTATTTGGGATTTGGGATTTGGAATTTCAAAAATACGAATTTTAACTCTTTTGTCGGCCATATCCGGGGAATTGTCGAAAACCTCTTCCCATTCCCTTTTTTCTGGGTAAATTTGGGCTTTCGCTTACGTCTCACTCAATCCCTCCATCATGAAAAAACTAACCTTGATTCTATTTGCATTCTGTTTCCTGGGATCCGGTTTCGCCCAGGAGGAAGCCCGGTTGCTCCGGTTTCCGGCGGTTTATGGCGACCAGATTGTGTTCACCTATGCCGGAGATCTGTATACAGTGGCAAAAACCGGTGGAATGGCCCGCAAACTCACCAACGACGAAGCCGGATACGAAATGTTCGCCCGCTTTTCGCCCGACGGTCAACACATCGCGTTTACCGGGCAATATGACGGGAATACTGAAGTGTTCCTGATCCCGGCATCCGGAGGCGATCCCGTACGGTTAACCTACACGGCTACTCTGGGCCGCGACGACATCTCCGACCGGATGGGGCCCAACAACATCGTGCTGACCTGGCGCGATAACGACCATATTGTCTACCGCTCACGGAAGCAATCGTTTAACAATTTCAAGGGCCGGTTGTTCCTGGTCAGCAAATCCGGGGGATTGTCGGAGGAGCTACCCCTTCCGGCCAGCGGCTTTTGCAGCTACTCGCCCGATCAGTCGAAGCTGGCATACAACCGGGTTTTCCGCGAATTCCGTACCTGGAAATACTACCGGGGAGGCATGGCCGACGACATCTGGATCTACGACTTCAACACCAAAAAGACTGAAAATGTCACAAACACCCCGGCCCAGGACATCTTCCCCATGTGGAAGGGCGACAGGATCTATTTCTGTTCCGACCGCGACCGTACCATGAACCTTTTCGTGTACGATCATAAAACGAAAGAAACGCGAAAACTGACAAACTTCACCAACTACGACGTGAAGTTCCCGTCCCTGGGAGATCAGGCTATTGCGTTTGAGAATGGGGGGTATATCTACCTCTTTACCCTGGCAACGGAACAGGTGACCCAGGTACACATTCAAATCGCCAATGATCTCATCACCGGCCGTAACCAGTTAAAGGATGCCGGCAAATTCATCAATTCAACCACCCTCTCTCCCGACGGAAAGCGGATCGGTTTCGGCGCCCGCGGCGACATCTTTACCGTTCCGGTCAAGTCGGGGATCACCAAAGACCTGACACTGACTCCCGGGATCCACGACCGCGATGTGGCCTGGTCTCCCGATGGAAGGTACCTCTCTTTTACATCGGATAAAACCGGGGAGGATGAAATTTACATCCTGAACCAGGATGGATCGGAACCACCGGTGCAGAGTACAAAAAATGCAGATACCTACAAGTATAACCCGGTGTGGTCGCCTGACAGTAAGAAACTTTTGTGGAGCGATAAAATGCTTCGCCTGCAGTACGTGGATATCGACACGAAAGAAGTGACAGTGGTGGCGCAAACCAACGAGTGGGAGTACAATGACTACGTCTGGTCGCCCGACAGCAAATGGATTGCTTACACCCAGCCTGCTCAGCGGGGGGAGTCGAAAATCTACCTGTATGAACTGGCGATGAAAAAGGCAATCCCAGTTACCGACGGATGGTTTGGCGTGGGAAATCCTTCCTTCTCATCTGATGGAAAGTACCTCTTTTTTACCTCTAACCGCGATTTCAACCCCATTTATAGCTGGACGGAGTGGAACCACGCTTACCAGGATATGACCAAAATTTACTTTGTGACCCTGGCCAAAAGCATTCCTTCCCCGTTTGCTTACGAAAATGATGAAGTTACGGTGAAGAAAGAGGAGCCGGCTGCACAAACCGGAACCCAGGAGACAAAATCAAAGGATACTGGAAAAGCGGAAGAGGCATCCGGGGACGAGAAAAAGGGCGGACAACCCGGACTAAATATGGCTGTGGATACCGCCGGCATCATAGACCGGATCGTTGCCCTGCCCGGGGATGCCGGAACCTACTGGGGCATCACTGCCCTGGAGGACAATGTCTACTATGTGAAGAACAAGCGGGGCGGGACACCCACGCTGTGCCTCTTCAGTCTGAAAGATAAAAAAGAGACTGAACTGGGCGATTTCGGGAGTTATGAGATCTCGGCGGATAAAAAGAAAATGTTGCTGGAAAAAGGGGGGAAATATGCTGTGATCGACCTGCCGAAATCGAAACTCGACGTAAAGGATTGGGTCGACCTGTCGAACATGAAGATCCTGGTAGATCTGCAGGCCGAGTGGAACCAGATTTTCAACGAATCGTGGCGTCAGATGAAATATTTCTTTTACGCTCCCAACATGCATGGGGTGGACTGGAATGCCATCCGCGAAAAGTACGTCCCGTTGGTGCCCTTTGTGAAGAACCGGAATGATCTGAACTACGTTATCGGCGAAATGGTGGGGGAACTGAATGTGGGTCATGCGTACGTGAGTGGTGGAGATAAACCGAAACCGGAGCGGATCAAGGTGGGCTTGCTCGGCGCTACGCTTTCGAGGGATGCCTCAGGCTATTACAGGATTGAGGAAATCCTTTCAGGAGAAAACTGGACGAAAGATACCCGCGCACCGCTCACCGAACTCGGTGTGGATTTGAATGTGGGGGATTACATCGTGGCAGTGGACGGACTTCCGACCCGGGAGATGAACGATATTTTTGCCTCGCTGGTCAACAAAGCGGGGGTTCAGGTGGAACTGACGGTCAACAGCAAGCCATTGCCGGATGGCGCCCGCAAAATCCTGGTGGTACCGGTTGATGACGAAGCGAATCTCTACTACTACAACTGGGTTCGAAACAACACCCGGAAGGTGGACGAAGCCACGAACGGACAGGTAGGCTATATTCACATCCCCGATATGGGTGCGGAAGGCCTGAACGAATTCGTCAAGCATTTCTATCCTCAGCTCACCAAACGTGCCCTCATCATCGACGACCGCGGCAATGGCGGTGGGAACGTTTCACCCATGATCATCGAGCGGCTGGAACGGGAGGCAGTACTCATGCGCATGGCCCGCAATACCGGACCCAACCCGGGCCGCCTGGAGTTCCTTTGGGGACCCAAGATCTGTTTGATCGACCAGTATTCGGTTTCCGACGGAGACCTGTTTCCCTATCAATTCAAAAAACTCAAGCTCGGAAAGCTGGTGGGAACGCGTACCTGGGGTGGCGTGATCGGCATCAGGGGTTCCCTGCCATTTATCGACGGAGGTTCCCTGCAGAAGCCCGAATTTGCCAACTATGATTTTGAGGAAAACAAATGGGCTATCGAAGGGGTAGGCGTGGAACCGGATGTGTGGGTTGACAATGACCCGGCAAAGGAATATGCCGGGGAAGATGAACAGTTAAACAAAGCCATCGAGCTGATCCTGGAAGAGTTGAAAAACTGGCCTGAAAAGCTGCCCGATATTCCGCCGTTCCCAGATAAATCCAAATAAGCAGACAGTTTAATCGCGAAAACGGGAACTAATCTCCGCGAGTTGCTTGTCTATAGGCAGGGTGTGATCAATCCAGTGAATCTGCGTACCCTGTCTCTCCATCCGCCGGAACCAGGTTAGTTGCCGTTTGGCAAACCGGTGGATGGCACGGTTTAGCTGACTAACCATTTCTTCGTACGAAAGCTGTTTCTGCAGGTACAGCGTAATGAATTTATATTCCAGGCCGTAAAATTTCAGTGTTTCCGGGGGAATGCCTGATTCGAGCAACCGGGTAACTTCATCGGTCATTCCCGAAGCAAGCCGGTCGTGAAGTCTCCGCGTAATCCGTTCACGGAGTACGGACCGTTCCACGTCGATCCCGAAAATTTTCGCTTCCAGTTTGGGGAAAGGCCGGTGGTGTTCTGTTTGCCACGACTCCTGCAAGGCAATCCGGATGGCTTTGATCAACCGCTTGCGGTCGATCGTATCGGTCGTGTTGTGAGGTTCCCGCA
>JAZDGR010000108.1:0-5081 GCA_043806735.1 bacterium
AAGATCGGCGGACTGGCCATCCAGGAGGTAGGGAATACCTGGGTAAACTTCTATCCGAATCCGGTGATGGATAAAATCACCTTCGAACACCTCGGTCAGATTTCCCGGATTGTGGTATATAACAACATGGGACAAGAGGTACTGTCGGTGAGCAATATCGCGGTCGAAAAACTCGTACTGCCAACAAGCACCCTCAGATCCGGAGTCTACTTTGTGCAATTCTCCGGCAAGGATAAGAGCACCGCTACGGCAAAATTCCTGAAATATTAAGAAACTGTAGCATCCTGAAAAAGGAACCTGAAGCAGGGGCAATTCATGAATTGCCCCTGCTTCTTTTATGTACCTTTGCAGAAAATATACAGTCCGATGAATCCTATTCGTCTCTTACTTATCCCAATTGTCTCGCTACTTGTGACCACTCCGGTCTTATCCCAGGTGGTTGTGACAGCGCCGCCGTTTCCGGTCGACACAGACTCCTGCCAGGTTTTCTTCGACGCTACCCAGGGCAACGGGGAACTGCAAGACGTATCGCCTCCCATCTATGCCCATACGGGAGTGATCACCAACCTCAGTACCTCTCCTACCGACTGGAAATATGTCGTTGCATCCTGGAACCAAAATATTCCGAAAGCCCTGATGGTTCCGCTGGGAAACAATCTTTACAGACTCGATGTCAAGCCTTCGGTCCGGGAATACTACGGAGTTCCGGCAACCGAACAAATCCTCAAAATGGCTTTTGTATTCCGGAATTCCAATGGATCCAAAGTGGGCCGGAACAGCGACGGGAGCGATATCTTTGCAGATGTATATCCTTCCTACACCAGCGTAAACATCATCCAGCCTTCTGAAAAAAACCTGTTATTGCATCAATTGGATACGATCCGTATCGAAGCTTTCAGTCCGCTGGCCGATTCGCTATTCCTGATCGTCAACGACAGCATAGTAAGATCTGTAGCCGGTCAGCAGTTGACCGACACCATCCTCGCCGATAACTTCGGTCAGAATTGGGTGTGCCATTACGTAAAGATCCGTGCAACGAACGATACCGCCTCAGCCGTCGATTCCTTCGCCTACCAGGTCATTCCCCCTCCTCCCGTGGCGGATCTTCCCGCAGGAGTTTCCGACGGAATCAATTACCTTGATGCATCTTCCGCCATTCTGTGTCTTTTCGCTCCCGGGAAAGAGACAGGTTTCGTGACCGGTGACTTCAACGAATGGCAACTTGACTCCCTATATTACATGAATCGGACTCCTGACGGAAAACGATTCTGGATTCAACTTGGCAATCTGATCCCTCAACAGGAGTACATTTTTCAGTACCTGGTGGATGGATGGTTGCATATCGGCGACCCATACGCCGATAAAGTCAGCGACCCTGATGACCAGTACATCAGCTCCGCCACCTACCCCAACCTGAAACCTTACCCATTTGGGAAAGCGACCGGAATCGCAACCTATCTTCAGACCGGCCAGATACCTTATCCCTGGTCACCTTATCCGTTCACTCCTCCCCCTGTCACCGACCTTGTTATTTATGAGTTACTGTTGCGGGATTTTACCGCTAAACATACCTTCCTTTCCCTGATCGACACCCTGGATTACCTGGAACGCCTGGGCGTCAATGCAATTGAGTTGATGCCGGTCATGGAATTCGAAGGCAACATCAGTTGGGGATACAATCCCGATTTCTCGTTTGCAGTGGATAAGTATTATGGCCCGAAGAACACCCTCAAACAATTCGTGGAGGCAGCTCATGCCAAAGGAATTGCGGTTATTCTCGACATCGTTTGCAATCATCATTTCGGCCAGTCCCCCTTGGTCAGATTATATTGGAATGGCGCCAGCCAGCGGCCCTCGGCTGATAATCCCTGGTTAAACCCTATTCCGAAACATCCGTACAATGTCGGTTTCGACTTCAACCACGAAAGTCTGGATACAAAAACCTATATGGAACGACTGATCAAATACTGGATCCAGGAGTACCATATCGATGGGTACCGGTTTGACCTTTCCAAAGGATTCACCCAAAAGAATTCATACCCGAATAATGTAAGCCTTTGGGGTCAATACGATCAGAGCCGGATCAACATATTGAAAAACTATGCCAATGTCATCTGGTCGGTCAATCCCGATACTTATGTGATCCTGGAACATTTTGCCGACAATTCCGAAGAGGTCGAATTAGCTGCAAACGACATGCTTCTGTGGGGAAACATGACTGGCGCTTATGGGGAAGGATCCAAAGGTTTCAATGAAAACGGGAAATCAGATTTTTCATGGGCATCCTATCAAAAACGCGGATGGGATGATCCCAACCTGGTTGCCTATATGGAAAGTCATGATGAGGAACGGATGATGGTTAAAAACATCACCAGTGGGAAGACGCTGCCCCCCTATAACGTGAAAGACACAACCACCGGACTGAAGCGGGTTGAACTGGCGGCCAATTTTTTCTTCACCATCCCGGGACCCAAGATGATCTGGCAGTTTGAGGAGCTGGGGTACGATTATTCCATTAACTACCCTACCGGCACCTCCGCATCCCGCCTGGATCCGAAGCCTATTCGTTGGGATTATTACCAGCAATGGAGAAGGCGGTACACGAACCATGTTTTTTCAGCCCTGACCCACCTCAGAGTCAATCAGCCGGCATTTGAAACCCGGGATTTTACGCTGGACGTGAGCCCTCCAATCAAACGCATCTGGCTTCGCCATGCCAGCATGGATGTAACTGTTCTTGGAAATTTTGATGTCATGGAACGGGAAGTAGTTCCCAGTTTCACCAGGACCGGAATTTGGTACGAGTTCTATACCGGCGATTCCCTGGTGGTTGTAAATGTGACTGACCGTCTTGTGTTTCAACCCGGGGAGTACAGGTTATACACCACCCGGAAACTTCCTAAGCCGGTGTTTACAACCATCGATGATCCTTCGGGAGGCCCCAGCGGAAATCCCATGCAGGTATTCTTTTACCCAAATCCGACCGATGGCTTGATTTACCTTGAAACCGGCGAAACTCAACTGGAAGTTACCGTGTTTGATCAGAGCGGCCGGATTCTGATGCTGAAAAACCCTCCGGAGCCCGGAATAAAAAGTCTGAACCTGGAATCCCTGAAACCGGGGCTTTACATTATTCGCTTGACAGCGCCCGGGAAAATGCCGTACACTGGGAAACTTGTTATTCAATAGAGCAGAAAGTCGAGGTTTTCGCCGGTGGGATATTCTTTGGGTTCGGCCCCGAATCTGAATACACGAAGCGACCGGTTGCCGACCAGTTCCAGTTTTTTCCCGACGAGTTTCAGCAAGCAGCCTTCCCTCAATCCGACCACATAGATGTCTCGGTTTACCGTAAGGAACTCCAGGATCCGCTGTTCGCGTGTTTCCCCTGCAAACCCTGTGGGATTCGTATCCAGGTAATGGGGATTGATCTGAAAAGGGATCAGATTCATACAAGAAAACGATGACGGTTCGCTGATCGGCATATCGTTGGTGGTTTTCAAAGTCGGACAAGCGACGTTGGATCCGGCGCTCCATCCTGCATAGGGGATTCCTTCCCGCACCCTCTTTCGAATGGCCTCCATCACCCCTGTTTCGTGCAGTTTCTTTACCAGGTGGAAGGTGTTTCCTCCTCCCACCGCAATTGCTTCGGCATTTCTGACAGCGGCAACCGGATCGGGTTCCCGGTGGATTGAATAGATGTCCAGGGCAAGATGGCTGAAAACAGAGGCTACCCGTTTTTCATACACGTCGTAGGAGGTTGCAACGCTTTCCGTGGCCAGGTTGACTCCGGCATACGGGATAAAGAGGATACTTTTCGCTCCTGATTCCCGGTAAAATTCCTTTATAAACATCCTTGGCCATGCCAGGTAATCTTCCCCCGCATTGGTAGAATTGCTTATCAACAATAGCTTCTGGTCCATACTTCGTGAGTTAATGAATAAACGTTTCGTTGAACAATTGTTTCCATTTGCTGTAGTATGCCTCTTCAAAGATAGCAAACCAGCGGTTTCCCCCGGTGTACCGTTTCACATTTTCAATCATATTCCCCGTGGGGTTGCTACTGAAATCCCTCGCTGCCAGGGCCTGACCGACCATTTCCTGTTGTTCCCGTACACTTTTTGCATAGGCTTCCTGCATTTTCAGCCAGGTCAGGTATTTCCAGGAAGCATCCAGGTTTCCCGACCGGATACCGTATGTCACTGCCTCCGCGGTGAACGGGACCAGGGAGGCGCTCAGGATGAGGGTTTCGGCCGATACAAACGGGACCTTCAGGGCTTCCAGGTTTGTATTCCGGTAAAAGTTCTCGTTGTCGAAGGCAATCTGGATCGCATCCTTATACTGGCCAATGGCAATCAGCTGCCTGACCTGTTTCAGTTTTTCCTGGTAAAAGGCAGCAGAAATATACCGGTTGATCGTATCAGCGAGGGAGGCTGTCACAATTTCACAATCGGGTTTTTTCCGTGCTGTCAGCCTGGCTTCTGCCAGCTGGGTGACGGCAATGTCAAACTGGAGCAACTCCAGGTTCCGTTGTGCTCTAATCGAGAGCAACTGGACCTCGTCCAGTAAATTCTGGCAGATCCTGTGTTCAATTTTTTGGCGATACCCGTTCAACGCGGCCTGTAGGTCAGGGTCCAGCTCCATGTTGTAAACATCCATGACCGATTCGATCTTCTGAACGTAAGTTTGTGCCTGATCCAACTGGTCGTTCCAGATCATCCCGGTGGCCATCGAGATCTCGTTGAGCATGTGGTGTTTATAGGCTTTCCTGTACAGGCTGTCCAGGGATTCGTCCAGAGGCATTCCGATCGTCTCGCCGATGGCTTTCAACTGCGTAAAAACCTGGTAGGCCTCTTCATACCTGAATGTCATGGACAAATATCTCCCCCGGTCGGTCAGTGTCCGGTACCTGACCGGAAGCATCCGGCGATGAAGCTCCTCCAGCGCCCGGAGCGCTTCCGGATCATCCGGAATGAGCGTCTGGAACCCGCAGGCCCGGTCATAACAAGCCAGGGCGCTGTCGGTGTCGTCGAGCCGCAACCTCGAGGCAACAAGTTCTGCCTGCTCCGTAAACAACCCCCTCA
>JAZDGR010000109.1:0-40757 GCA_043806735.1 bacterium
TGGAAGGCACCCTGGCAAACAAAAAAGTTGCCTATCTGCTGGGAGCACGGTATAAAACCAACACCTACTTTCTGAAAGGGCTTGACACCAAAGGAAATTACAAACCCCGCTACTTCGACATCCAGGGAATGCTTTACTACGACATCTCGAAAAAAGTTGAGCTGTCTCTCCTGGGATATTTCTCAAACAACACCTTTAAGTTGATCCCGGAAACACGGGAAACCAGCTTCGGTACGCTGGACGAAGCTTACAAAATCAAGATCTATTTCGACGGCCACGAGGTGGACCGGAACCAGAACTGGCTGACCGGACTTACCGTTACCTACAGACCCTTTCCGTCCCTGAAACTTCGCTTTATTGCAAGTATCTACCAGACCTATGAAACCGAGTCGTACGACATCTCCGGCGAGTACTGGATCGGGAAACTGGAAATCTTCCAGGGCAGCAGTGAGTACGGCCAGGTCACCGAGATCATGGGCGTGGGAGCCTACATGGATCATGCCCGGAATACCCTCGACGGGACGGTCTTCAATGTCCAACACCTGGGATTGTGGGAAAAAACCATCAACCAGGTACAGTGGGGAATCAAGTATCAGTATACATTTTTCGCAAATGTCATGAACCAGTGGGAACTCCAGGATTCGACGGGATATACCCTCCCCCACCCGCCCGATTCAATCGGGAACCCCAATCCGCCTCACGATTCCCTGGAGCTGATCAACTTCATCCGGACAAACCAAACCCTCGGAACCAACCTGCTTTCTGCTTTCATCCAGGATACCTGGACGTTCAAACTGCGTGAAACGGACATCTCCCTCACGGCCGGAATCCGGGGGCTTTGGTACAGTTACAACGGTGAGTTCAACCTCAACCCGCGGGTCAATCTCGCCTTCAAGCCCCACTGGAAGACCGAAACAGTTTTCCGCATCTCCGCCGGGTACTATTCCCAGCCGCCGGCATTCCGTGAACTGACAAACCTGGAAGGAACCATTGTGCCCGGCCTCAAATCCCAGACCTCTATCCAGGCGCTGGTGGGAAGCGACCTCTACTTCCGGGCCTGGGGCAGGCCCTTTAAATTTGTAGCCGAAGCCTATTACAAATACTTGAAGAACCTGATCCCTTACGAAATCGATAACCTGAACATCCGGTATTATGGTACCAACGATGCCCACGGGTATGCCACGGGGATCGATTTCCGCATCAACGGGGAATTCGTCAAGGGAGCCGAATCGTGGGCCAGCTTTTCAATCCTCCAGACTGAGGAATATTACCAGGGAGAGTGGATCCCCCGGCCGACAGACCAGCGGGTAAACCTGGCCATCTTTTTCCAGGACTACATCCCGAAATTCCCCACCTGGAAAGTCGCCATCACCCTCTTTTACGGAACCGGACTTCCTGTGGGTCCGCCCGATTCCCCAAGAAGTCAGCATACCCTCCGGATCCCGCCTTACCGCCGGGTCGATCTGGGCATTTCCAAACAATTGATCAGCGAACGGACGCGGTTCAAATCGAAGAAAAATCCCTTGCGTGCCTTTAATTCCATGTGGATCTCCCTCGACATCTTCAACCTGCTCCAGATCAGCAACACCATCTCCTACCTCTGGATCACCGACATCAACGACCACCAGTACGCGGTGCCGAATTACCTCACCCCGAGGACGTTTAACCTGAAGCTGATTGCGGAGTTTTAGGGCATTATTCCAACTCCTTCAGGGATTTCCGGATGATCCCTACGGCCTCCCGTACCTGTTCTTCGTTGATGACCAGCGGAGGTGCAAAGCGGATGATGTGATCGTGCGTGGGTTTGGCCAGCAACCCGTGTTCCTTCATACGGATGCAGACATCCCAGGCGGTTTTTCCGTTATGCTGACGAATGACAATCGCATTGAGAAGGCCCTTCCCGCGGACCAGTTCAATAAAAGGAGAGTCGATTTTTCTGCATTCCTCGCGGAAGATCTTTCCCATCTTCTCGGCATTTTCAGCCAGCTTCTCCTCCTTTACCACGCTCAAAGCGGTGATGGCGACTTTGCAGGCCACAGGGTTTCCTCCAAACGTAGAACCATGCTCCCCCGGGTGGATCACCATCATAATGGGATCGTCGGCCAGGACGGCTGAAACCGGATAAACTCCTCCGGAGAGCGCTTTCCCGAGAATGAGCACATCGGGTTTGATTTCTTCCCAGTCGCAGGCCAGAAGCTTCCCGGTGCGGGCAATGCCGGTCTGCACTTCGTCGGCTATGAAGAGGACGTGTTTCTCTTTACACAGTTCATAGGCCTTTTTCAGGTACCCTTCATCGGGTACATAAACCCCGGCTTCCCCCTGGATGGGCTCGACCAGGAATCCGGCCACGTGCGGATCCTCCAGCGCTTTTTTCAACGCGCCTAGATCATTGTAAGGGATGATGATAAAACCTGGGGTGAACGGACCGAAATCCTTGCGGGCCACGGGATCGGTCGACATGGAAACCACCGTGATCGTGCGCCCGTGGAAATTGTTCTCGCAGCAAATGATCTTTGCCTGGTTTTCAGGAACCCCTTTCACCTTGTAGGCCCATTTGCGGGTCAGTTTCAGTGCGGTCTCATCCCCTTCGACGCCAGTGTTCATCGGCAACACCCGGTCGTACCCGAAATACTCCGTGACGAACTTTTCATAGGCGCCAAGCACATTGTTGTAAAAGGCCCGGGAAGTGAGTTCGAGGGTCTGTGCCTGTTCGATGAGCGCGTTGACAATGCGGGGGTGGCAATGCCCCTGGTTGACAGCCGAATAGGCGGAAAGGAAATCATAATACCGCTTCCCTTCCATATCCCACATAAAGACACCTTTTCCTTTGGCGAGTACAACGGGCAGCGGATGGTAGTTGTGAGCTCCGTAAGTATCTTCGAGCTCCATGGCCATCCGGGAACTGGTAACTTCTGTCATAGATCTGATAGATTAATTTATTTCTGTACAAGGAAAAATCCTGAATTTACCATGGTTTTCCCATCCGTCAGTTTGTAATAATAAGTGCCGTTGGCAAGTTTGGTTACCATAAAACTAATAGTAACTCCATTGACCGGAAATGAATCGATGAATTTTCCTTCCGTGGAAAAGATCTCGATTCTTCCATTATCAAGCTCGTGGGATAAGGCAAATTGGATGGTTTCTGTGGCTGGATTCGGATAAATTTTAACACCCACCTCCGGCATCAGTACCTGTGTTATCCCGGCAGGGTAATCAACCGTAACATCGTCCACCCACATCGTACTGCCAATCTGACCAGTGCCTCCCTGAAGGTCTGAAACACTGAATCCGCCACTTGAAACGAGCAAAATGGTCATGGTATCCGGTACGAAGTTATTGTAATACACAATTGGGACATCAAACGCTGTATAAGTCGAAACAGTATCTTTAAAATCTATACGTCCATAACCAATGGTATCCCTGAAATTAGTCGTTGAATTCCATTTGGTCACGGCGAGCAAGGCAGTACAGGAATCGCCATTTACAGGTTGAAACATATAATATCCCCTTAAATTCAACGGTTTGCAACCTGGACAAGGTTTACCCAGGCGGATGGTGCTATACAGCATATCCAGCTTGGTCGTTCCCAGCATGCCAGGGATAAATATATCGGTAGGCGGAACATAAAAGTGATCCGAAACAAGCTTGGCGGCCCATAGTCCGGAATATCTTTCATCGGTCCGGAAAACAGTGATGGGGCCCGGGCCGATTGGAAAGGGAAGAGAGGCCAGCTCATTCAGCGTTTGCCAGAAATTTGTATTTAACTGGCCAAATGGAATGGAATCACCGGGTTGCATGTAATTATTCGGTGCAGTTCCTTCATGATACCAATTTTCAAAATCACCGTTTGGAAGAACCGACTGACTGAACCCAATCTGGATTAAACATCCGGTTAAAAAAAGGAGAATCATTTGTTTCATAGCTCGTGTTGATTTTTAATTTGTGTTTTTTGTGTTAGTCTTTTGATTCAAACTTAAATTGTATAAATGACCTGTAATGATGTAACTCGCGGAGGTTCTATAGTCACCGGACGAAGAGAGTATTCGGTGTTAAAGAGGTTGTTGACAAGCACAGAAAATGTAAAACCCATGAGGGTATAACTGACTCTCATATCCATGATAAAAGATCCTTTATTATGGTCTTCACGGTATTCGATTATGCCCGACTTCATCCATCCGTTTCTCTCAGCATCGTAAAAGAATCTATCGACAGTCTGCATGTATCCATAATAACGACCGCTTATACCTCCGGACCATCTTTTCCGGGTCAGTTGAATATCGGCTTTCAGCAAGCTTTGAATCCGGTATTTGAGAATCGCATTCGCGGTATCCCCCCAGGATGTTGTAAGATAAGTGAACTTATGTCCGGCTGGATCAACGTAAAAAGCATAGTTTGGATCGGTGGATTGTGGCACCGTATAAGTATATCCAATTAAAACATCCATTTTGAGCGTTCGAACGATCTCTCCTTGCCCAGCCAGTGTGAAGTCAATCCCATAAATTCTGGCTGGTCCAGTATTGAAAAATTTGAATCCCATATTTTTAGTGAAATCGGGATTTCGTCCCCAATTGCCAAAGTTAAACTCGACATAATTGTCATAATTCTCGAGAAACCCAGCCAGATCGGCAATGCCGGCAAATTTGCCAAATTTAAACATCTGCTTCACCCCCACTTCAAACGATATACTGGTCTCTGAAACAAGGTTGGGATTGGGGTAAAATCCAAATCCTCCTGAATTGGTGGTGATGTATCGCTCTCCGATACACGGAGCCCGGTATCCCTGGCCTACCGAAGCCCGGATAAAAGTACCCCGTGTGGCCTTCAGGTTCAGTCCGGCCCTGAAAATCGGTCTGTTTTCATAGAAATTGGCGATCTGGTAATACTCCCAGCGGCCACCGAGGAGAATGGTCAGGCGGTCAAAAAACTGCTTTTCCAGCTGGATATATATGCCCACATTGTCCGATTCAAAGGTATTATATTCGTTGGCCGTGGTGGTACTGTCAGGGGCCAGTATCCCGGAGAAGACCTGCCCGTATGAATAGGAGTAAGCATTCATGATCCCGGCAACCATCGTCAGATCTCCGATTTTCTTGAATTTCCGTGTATACTGATATTCGCTGTATACCGTCAGATACCGGTTCGACTGATTGTTATTCGCTTCGGTATTTCCATAGTAAATCCGGTTCTTAAAGCTGTGACTGTTTCCCTTTTCGTTGTAATACTTGATATATGGGTCCACATAGAAGCTTAACTCTTTGAAATGGGATAAGGCCCCTGGATAAGAGCGATAGATGTTTGTATCTGCATCATACCAGAAAAAGGTCTGTGCATTATCGTTGTACATAAAGTTCCCGTTCAATCCATATGTCAATCCGTCAATCTTTTTATTCCGGATCCGGGTATTAAAATAGAATTTGGCCCTTCTTTCAAACTCCCCTTTGTTGAAAACAGAATCGGGTACCGTTTCCGGCGTTCCACCAATGTATCCCTGGTCAACATAGTAACTGGCTCCCACACTTAGATCCAGGTTATCAAATTTATGCAGATGGGAAAGTGAGATCCCATAGATCAGCGGGTTCAATCCCGACCAGGGAGTGGCGTATCTCCGGAAAGGTTTATTATACATCCCGAGAAAGGTGTTCAGTTTGGTGATGGGCTTATCTTTCGGATAGGCCGTCCGGATGTTGATCGCCCCGGTTATGGCAGACGAGCCGTATACGACAGAAGCGGCACCTTTGACCACTTCAATCTGTTCCACCTCGTCAACCGGGAGAAATCCCCAGCTGGGCCGGCCTGCATCCCCTCGTAAGACCGGCATCTCATCAACCATCACCATCACCCGGCTGCCAAGTCCCGAACTGAAACCACTCCCGGCTCGTATCTGCGGTTCGTTATCCACAATGGTGATCCCGGGGATCTTATCGATGGCTTTATCAATACTGGTAGGATTGGAAGCATGAATGGCTCCCGATTTCAACACCTCAATGGAAGAGATCGATTCCTGGACCTTCTGCTCATATTTGGATCCGGTGACAACCACCGTATTGAGTTCCTGGGTGCTGCGCGATAGCACAAAATCGAGGACAATCTCTTTTTTTCCGTCCACTACCAGATGCCGTTCCTCTTTGTCATAGCCGACACAGGATGCTACCAGCGTATGCTCCCCCCGTGGCAGTTCGATCCGGTAAAATCCGTTGCTGTCACTGAAGGTCCCGATCGCCCTTCCTTTGATGCCTATATTCACAAACGGCATGGCTTCCGAAGTTTCTCCATCGGTCACCCTCCCGTGCACCAGGCAATTCTGTCCGTAAAAAGAAACGGAAAAAAGAAATAAGGAAATCAGGAAATGGGTGAATCGTAAATAGTTCCTCATCCGTACCGATTTAACCGACAAATGTATAAAATTAATCCAAAATTAAAAAAACCCTATTAGGATATCGCCCCACCTCTGATATTCAGTGACTTATACTGAACCGATGGCGAAACTATGTAAGGGCCTAACCCTAACGTACTCCATCTCTCATCGATCGTGCGGATGGTTGCATCATCCATCACAATGACATTGGGCCAGGCACGTGTAAACCCATCGAGCTCTTTGGTTTTTCTCGAAGCATCGAGGAACAGGCAGGCATGGGTTCCTCCGGTCTGTTCCAGGATAAAGCAATCGCGGACCGGATCGAGGTTGTTCGCCGCCAACCAGACGACCGAGGAGACATGCATCGGATCCACTGGTTGATCCACAAATACAACAAACCGAACCTCCTTGAGCAACTGCTCGTCGGCCAGGGATTTGGCCAGCATCCGGCAATGGTTTTGTAGGGCTTTCCGGAATGCAATGATGACCACGGAGATCCCCTCGTTAAGTAATGTATCGTTGATGCCGGTTATTTCCGGGAAACGTAACCCAATTTTGTCCTTATCAATTTGTCCGGTGACCAGTTCTTCTCCGGAAGAGGCAGCGTCAGAAATTTCCCGGGTCGCATCAATCCCCAGTTTGCTTCCCGAAGCTGCTGCCTGACTGGCATGATCCAGAATATCCAGCGGTCCTTTGCTGAAGAGGATCTTTTTCAACGGATCTGCGTGCCTGGAAACCGCTCTGGCCACCTCCCGGTAATTCGTCAGCTCGACGTCAGGATTCACAGCGATCAGGATTTTGTTAAACATCATCTGCCCCGCGCCCCATAAGGCGTTCATTACTTTCTCTGCCTGTCCTGCATAGCGTTTCTCCAGGCTTATCAGCACCAGGTTATGAAATACCCCTTCCATCGGCATATGCATGTCGGTCAGTTCGGGCGCTACACTCATTTTTAAGGGCGGGAGGAAGATCCGCTCGGTGGCTTTCCCGATCCAGCCGTCCTCCTGCGGAGGGATCCCCACGATGGTAGCCGGATAGATAGCTCCTTTGCGGTGGGTGATACAGGTTACGTGAAACCGTGGGAAATAGTCGGCCAGGGAATAAAAACCGGTATGGTCTCCAAACGGACCCTCCAGGATCAGTTCTTCGTTGGGATCGACATACCCTTCGATCACAAAATCGACATCTGCAGGCACTTCCAGTTCATTGGTGAGACACCTGACCAGTTCCACCCGTTTCTTCCGGAGAAATCCCGCCAGGATGTATTCATCCAGGTTGTCGGGCAACGGAGCTGTGGCGACATAAGTATATACCGGATCTCCCCCGAGGGTGACCGATACGGGCATCCGTTTCCCTAACTTCCGGTACTTCTGGTAGTGATGGGCCGATCCCTTATGCGGGTGCCAGTGCATGCCTGTAAGATCAGGTCCGAATACCTGCATGCGGTACATGCCGAGGTTTCTGGTGACTAGTGACTGGTGACTGGTGACTGGTGACTGCCAATTGCCAACTGCCAACTGTGGACTTACTGTGTGTACACAGGGGAGCGTAATAAACGACCCGCCGTCGGCCGGCCAGCAGGTCAGTACCGGGAGCCGGGTGAGGTCGGGAACCTCCATGACGACCTCCTGGCATTCCCCTTTTCCTTTTTTCAGGCGGGGCATCCATGACGACAACTTCTTCAGCAATGGAAGGGTTTTCATTTTGGCAAGAAGAGTCTCTTTAGGGGAAAGAAATGCCTGTACAATGGCCTCTATATCCTTGCCGATATCATCGAGACGCTCCACTCCCAACGCCATGCACATTCGCCTCTCTGAGCCAAAGGCATTGATCAGTAATGGGAATTCGGTGCCGTTATTTTCAAAAAGGAGGGCTTTGCCCCGGTGCTTGGAGAACCGGTCAACGATCTCCGGGATCTCAAGTTTCGGGGAGACATACCCCTTCACTCTGATCAACTCCCCGGCATCTTCCAGGGCGGAAATAAACTGGGAAAGACTCTTAAAAGCCACCTGATGGTTTATTCTCGTGAGCCGAAACGTTTATCTCCGAATTTCTCCGGTTTGTCCTGGTCGTTGTATTTCGAGGGACACTTCAGCAACAGGCTCTTAGCTTCAAACACCTCCCCTTTCATCGAACCGATGAGTACGACTTTCTCGGATTTTTCAAAATCCTGGGGTTTGGCGTTGTGATAGAGTACCTGTTTTTCCAGGCCGTTTTCATCGCGCATGAAAAAGATAAACTCGTTCGGGTTGTTTTCGGCATCATACACCAGCGGTTTGTCGGGACTAAGTGTGCCGATTACATGGTATTCTTTCCCGGGATTATCGGCCGCCACCGTAAAATTCGCATAGGTGCTGGAATCGGTCAGGGTTGAAATCACAACCCCGATGGCGATCACCAGGACGAGTATAATTACTATATGAATCGTTTTCATACTTCCTGCCTGTGTTTCTTCTCTTGGTTCTCTTGTTCAAGTTTCCCGATTTTCCTGTCCATAAAGAAAAGGTAAACAAAGATCCCCACGAGAATCACCGCCAAAACGATGACGACGATAATTAGTTTTGAATTCGGTTCCATATCAGGTCATTGGTCATTAGTCATTAGTGTCATTAAAGTCATTAAGGAAATTCGAAATTCCTCATTCCTCATTCCGCATTCTTAATTTCAACATTCTGACTCTCAAGTTCAGGATCCAGAAGCCCAACAATATCCAGCCTGCCATGGCAGGATAAAATACGGTTCTTGTGGCGGGGGAAAGATCCAGCGCCATTACCGGTGCACCGTCCTGACCGGGATGAATAGTGGAACCCGCCAACCGAGGTAACACCAACACGAACACGATCCAGAGGACGAACGCGAAGATGTTGTATACAGCAGAAACCTTGGCCCGTTTATGACGGTCGTCGATCGATCCGCGAAGGATCAGATAGGCTACATAAATAAACATCCCAACAGCGGCCCCATTCAGTTTCGGATCCCGTACCCAGAAAGCTCCCCAGGTGCTCTTCGCCCAGATCATACCTGTGATCAACCCCAGGATGCCGAACAGAACGCCCACGTTAACCGCTTCCAGTGCCACAATGTCCTCTTTTTCCCTGAATCCTCTCAGGTACCGCAGGCTGAAAATAAAGGAGGTGACCAGCATGGCGGTCATTCCGAACCACATCCCCACATGATAAAAGACATTGCGCAGCGACTCCCCGATCATAGTATCCGGCACCTGAATGAAAAACCCGTAAATCACCGCATAAAGCAGTAGCACCGCCGCCAGCGCTTTCCACCAGAATCTTTTAATAATATCAGTCATCGGTCATCGGTCATCGGTCAAGAAGTCAGAGTTGGCAGTTGGCAGTTGGCAGTTGGTTTCTAACTTTCCTTTAATCGCGCCAAAGATACGGAAATAACAAATAGGCCAGGATGATCACTGCCACATTGATCGTCAGCAGGATGATGACCGGCCCCTGGCTCCCCGTCCAATCCGCGTTTGTCAGGGCAATCCGGGAGATCTTCATCAGGGTCAGCAGCAAGGGTAAGATGATTGGGAAACTGAGAACCGCCATCAGCGAGAAATTGTTGGAGGCGCGGGATGCGATGGCCGCCACCATCGTGAGGATGGAGGAGAGGCCGAAACTCCCGAGGATCAGCGCGAGCAGAAAAAGTTCCAGGTTGACCACCCGGTTTCCCATCAGGAGTAAAAACATCCCGAAGGAAAGCAACGCCAGGATAGCCATCAACAGCAGGTTGTAAAGAATCTTTGAGAGGACGACGGCTTGCGGACTGGCGATCGTATAATAATAGATATAGCGGGCCGGACTCTCCTGGACAAAACTTTTGCTGATCCCGTTCACCCCTACAAACAACAGGATGATCCAGAACAGGGAGTTCCAGGTTTCCGTGGTGATGATATTCTCAAATGCAAGGTAGGTGACGAAAACCGTGGAAAGGAGGTAAAGCAGAATCCCGTTCAGCACGTACTTCTGCTTTAGCTCCAGTCGGATATCCTTGCCCACCAGGGCTTTAACTTCGGTTAGAAGCATCCTTATTCCACCACCATCTTCTTCGTTACCCTCTCCTTATTAAAGGTCACGGTGTAGAAGTAAACCCCGGGAGTTAAATTGCGCGTACCGATCTCCAGCTCGTAATTCCCTGCTGAACAGGTCCCTTTTGAGAGGTTCATGATCGTTTGCCCCATCAGGTTGGAAACTTCCATTCCAAGGGTCCCTGACTGGGTGAGATTGACTTTTACGAAAGCTTTGCCACTCACCGGATTGGGGTAATTCTGGGAAACCCTGAAAGAGTTCTCTTCTATCTGATTGACTGCGACAGGAACCAGGATGCTCATTTTGGTCGGATTCAGGAACCGGATATTGTTCTGGGTGACAAAATGCTGGCCCTGACCGGTAGTGTTCAGGGAAACGCCAGCATAATCGTCTTCCTGGAAAACAATATACAGCTTATCGTCGCTGGTAAAAGAGACACTTGGGTAAACGCATTCGCTCCAGGAATACAGAAAGTCGGAAGTAAGATCTATCAGACTCATTGTCCATGTGTTTCCGTAATCGCCCGAGCCGCGCGAATAAATATGCCGGAGCAGGTAATTATCCGGATCCGTATTCATGGTCATCCCCGACCAGGTGACAAACACATAATCGTCGTCGTCCACGCAAATCGTGGGTTGACTGGTCATGGAATTATAATAATAAGCGATCTGGCTGTCCTCAACATAAAATACGTTGGTATCGGTCACCCATCCGATCAGGTTTCCATTGGCATAGAGGGAGTCCCAGTCCAGCACTTCAGGTAACTGCGGCATGGTTTCGTTCCAGTAAAGCATTCCATCGGATTTGGGAACCCAGAATTTGGCGCCGGTCTCATCGCCGCTTGAATACATGACCCCGGATGCCACATGAGCTTTTCCGTACTGATCGAGTGCTACGGCAACGGTTCCGTCACACGCCAGGAAAGTGCCTGTCGCAGTACCACCGGCCCAGAAATTATAGGGGCATGGCCAAACGACTACTTTTTCCCAGTCATCGCCGTTATTATACGATTTCATCACGGCAAGATCCGTCCAGGAATCGCCGAACGCAAACGCAAGGGTATCTCCTTTGGGTTGGGCCCAGTTGTACATATCGGCAGTAAAGCCCAGGTAATCGGCCGAGGTCATCCCTTCGATGATCCGGTGGGTGATATCCCAGGTAACGCCGCCGTCAAGCGAACGGTAATAGAGCAGCGCATAAGGAGTAAGCCCCTGGTAATTTACATAGGTCAGGCAAATAATGTGGACATACATGTTATTTGGACCATTGGTAATCACCCGGGGCCAGGAGATGTCAACCGCTCCCGGAGGGCCGACCAGGATGAATTCGGTCCAGGGTCCGGTTCCTTTGGTCGGACGGGTCATCACAAACAGGCCATCCAACATGTGATGGGTGACTACAATCTCGCCGCCGGCTCCCCAGGGCGCATAGGAGGGCCAGCCGGATTTGGAAGATTCGATCCGCGCAGTGGGTTGCGGGCCCCAGGAGGTTCCGTCAAAGAAATTTGTTCCCGTTCCGCGGTCTGAAAATCCATCGGTATGCGACATCATGGTTACTGCTCCAACGGTGCCGTCGTGATAAAGGTGGATCCGGTTCTCGCTGGAACCATTTGATTGAAGGTCGTAGCGGGTGATCATCAGCACCGGATCGTCCAGCACTCCTTTGTTCCCCGAATAAGGATTAAATGGCAACTGGCCGATGATCCCGTTGGTCCCTTTCTGAGAAGCTGTGGGTTTGATGGTTTTGTAAGCAGAATGATGGCTTTTAGGCGCAACAAAGCTTTGCGCCAACATACTCCCTGAAACAAACAGGAAAGTGATTGAGACAAGGCAAAATGTAATTTTTTTCATAACTATCTATTTTTTAGCAAATGTAAATTTTTTCGCGCTTACCTTCAAAAAAAAATCCCGGAAAAACCGGGATTTTTTCTTTGGATAAAGAATTCAGGGTCCTATTCGACGATCATCTTCTTCGTCACTGACGTATTATCCACTTTTACTGTGTAGAAATAGACTCCCGTGTTCAACTGAGAACCGTCAATCGTAAACTGATGACTGCCTGCGCTGACATTCCCTTTCTGAACATCCAGCACCTTTTGCCCAACCACGTTGGTAATCACCAGGAAAAGGTTTCCTGATTTGGTTAGGTTCGCCGTGATCAGCGTCCTGTCTTTTACCGGGTTCGGGTAGTTCTGGGATACGGTAAAGGAAGCATTGTCCTTTTCATTGATTCCCGGCTGGGGATCGATTATTTCGATTTTCGTCGGGGTTAACAGGATCATGTTATTGGTCGTGGGAGCTGTCTGGCCCGGAGCGCCCGACATTCCTCTGAGATAAATCCCCGCATACTCGTCTTCCTGCATCAGCACATAGAGTTTATCGTCGCTGGTCTGAGCTACAAAGGGAAATACACACTCGCTCCAGGTATAGAGGAAATCATCGGTGATGTCCGGGATGTTTTCCCGCCAGGATGCTCCACCATCTATCGAAGCTCTTGCGAAAAGATGCCGCCTCAGGTAGTTATCCGGATCCAGATTCAAAACCACGCTGGCCCAAACAGCAAAAATGAGGTTATTTTCATCAATCTCCAGGGTGGGGAAGCTGCTCAGGGAGTTGTAATAATAGGCCAGATCTCCGTCATAGTAGATCATGGTATCGGGTACCCATCCGATATAATTCCCGTGGGCAAAGAGGGTATCCGGATCTAGATCCTGCGGAAGTTCCGGCATATCTTCGTTCCAGTAGATTAACCCATCGGTATAAGGATAGAAGTACTTGGCTCCTGACGCGTCTCCATTTCCCCGTTGCAAGCCGAACAACAAGTGAGCTTTCCCGGTTTGATCCAAGGCAAGGGCCGAGCATCCGTCGGGACAATAGAAGGTATCGGTTGGCGTGCCGCCTGCCCATAGGTTGTAAAGGCTTTCCCAGATCAGCGTTTTGGTCCAGGTATCTCCGTTATCAGTCGATTTCATAAGGAACTGATCCTGCCAGCTGTCGCCGGTTGTAAACGCGATGGTGTTGCCCAGGGGTTCTGCCCATGCATAACCATCTCCAGGAAAACTTAAATATTCAGTGCTGGTCATCCCGTCAAGTTGCAGCCAGCCGTCCCACGTATCTCCGCCGTCGGTGGAGCGGTTGTAGATCAGGGCGCCGTCGAGGCCGTTCCACGCAACCCCGCCGTTCGCAACAGGGGAAGTCATGGCAATAATATGGACATTGTTGTGGTCAGCTCCGTTTGTCACCGTGCGGTTCCACAACACTCCGGAAGCGCCGGTTGGGGGTCCCAGTTCGGTTTGTGTCCAGGCGCCGGTTCCTTTGGTGTCTCTTCTCGAAATGATCAGCGGTAGGGTTGCGCTCTGGTGAGCTACTACAATTTCGCCGTTCGGTCCCAACGGTGCATAGGAGGGCCAACCGGTACGAACCGATTCGATCCGGGCGGCCGGAGGACCGGGCCAGACCGTTCCGTCAAAGTAATTATACCCGGTTCCCCTGTCGGAGAAAGGGTTATCGGTATGCGCCATGGTGGCAACTCCGGCCATCGTCCCATCGGGATAGAGATAGAACCGGTTCTGTTCCGCAGCGTTGGTCTGCATATCGTACATGGAATTCATCAGGTTGGGGTCGTCCAACACGGATTTGATGGTGGTGGGTCCGCCCTGATGCTGCTGGCCCGGAATGCAATCGTCAATCCTAAGAGTGGGTCGGGGCGCTTTTACATCGCTTTTCGCTTTGATCATATATGGCCTGAGTTGCGCCATAGTTGAAAAAACGAACCCAAAAGCGATAAATAGAAGGTAAATTCTTTTCATAAGGTTTTGGTTTTAAGTGAAACATTTAATGAATCCGTCAGCAAATGTATATAAAAAAAAGAGCTTCGTCAACATGAAGCTCTTTTTTTTCAAAGTTTCAGACTTATTCTACAATCATTTTCTGCGAATATTTTTCGCCATTGATCTGAACGGTGCAGAAATATACCCCTGCTTTGAGACTGGTCACATCCAGGGTGAGCTGTTGCGCTCCGGCAGTGAGATAACCTTTGTTCAGGTTCAGTACCGTTTGACCAAGCATGTTGGTGATGGAGATCTGAACGTTGCTGCCTTCCATTAAATTTACGTTGACTACCGCCAGATCCTTGACAGGATTCGGGTAGATCGAAAGAGTGTTGACCCGTACTTTGGGATCAATCCCGACCGGGAAAACGCACGGACCTGCATCCAGCGTGAAGTCAGAAGGAGTTACTTCATAGTCGGCAACATACTTGAAGGTGACAGGCTGGACCGGGTCGTTGGGATCGGAAAGCAGCTCAGTGACGATCGGAATCCGGCAATCATCCCCGTCAGTGAAGGTATAATAGGATGCACAGGCAAAATAAGCTTGCTGGGTTACATCCGACAGGAATGTGACATTATCCGGAGCGGCTGTGATTTTGTTTGCAACCAGGTCAAATCCGCGAAGGAATACATCCGGGTTGATGTTGTCGGTAACACCCGGGATCTGTGTATCGATCCAGCTGATAAACACCTTATCGCCGGCCGGGTTGATGGAAGCGTTGACCCGGTTATCTTCATATATGTCTCCGAAGGTGCCGCGGAAAGTGGTCGGGTGGCCCATCAACACGGCACACCAGGTAACGCCGTCATCCGTTGAGAAAATGTCGAAAACAGCATAGGCGCTGTCGCCGGTAGCGATCGAATAGCCATCCGCAGCCACTCCAACTACCACGCCAACATGCGGGTTCCCCCATTTATCTACGACGATGTCGCAGTCGAAAGCGGTGGTGTATGGGATCTCATCACGGGCCGGGTAAGGAGGAGTGTATAACTGCTGGATCCGGTAATCGCTAAGGAAGTTCAGGATAGCCGGAAGCCCGGTCGGACCATCCAACTGCACGTCAATCGGATCACTCCAGGTAGCGCCGCCGTCGATCGATTGAAACATGACAGGATAAAACCTTTCCATTACTCCACCAACCGCGGGAAGATTCCCGGTGTTGGCCAGAGAAACGATCCAAACGGTATTTCCGTCGGGTGAAGCGCCGATGCGTTCGTTAACCGGGCGCTGGTTATCCAGCGTGGGGTGTTCGATCAGGTTCATGGTATATTCGAAATCGAGGTCGGTTGCGTTCCAGATACCGGTATTGAGAATGATGCTTCCCTGATACTCCAGGCCGGATTCCCAGCTCTGATTCAAGTCGGTAACCAATACGGTACCTCCTGCAGTGATCATCATACCATCCGGAATATAGGTATAGGGTGGAGGGGAGTACCAGTAAAGATGTTTGGTCGAATCGGCAGTATTCGTCAGCTTGGCACGGCCATAGCTTTGTCCGCCCCAGGTGTAAAGGGCATTCGACAAGTTCGGGGCATAAAAGACACAATACGCATTGTCAACAACGGTTCCCCCGGGGTTGTAAATAAGTCCCTGCGGATACCGGCCGGCATCGGCGTAGTAAGTGCCACCGGCATTCAGGGTAGCGGCATAGACTTGCTGGTTGATTACCCAGTCGCCGGCTCCAATCGCGCCGTTTGTTCCCATATCAAATCCCAGGTATCCGGATAAACTGGGAGGGGCTGCCCCCGGGCCCAGACGGTGAAAATTGATCACGGCATCCAGATTGTCATCCGCCCAAACCATCGTCTTTTGACCACCGGCATAACCGTATCCGTAACCGTTTGCGGAAGTACCGATGGTGATGATGCTGACTATATCCGGGTTATCCGAGTTTACCATTGAAGGCCCCGGAGTAACAGGTAATACAATGGATCTTACAGGTTCATTGGCGACGGCTTGCCCGGTCACTTGTTTCTGAGTAGGCACCGTGTTTTTCAATTGAACCTTTTGAGCCATAACAGCCAGGCCGAGGATACAGGCGAGGCTGAAGAGGAGAATTTTCTTCATTTTCAAAGGGTTTTGGTTAAACAAATAATGAATTTCCTAATTAATCCAACGTTAGCAGAAACAAAAATAGGGTAATAATTTCTTTTATGCAATTTTTTTTCTCAAAAATCGATCATTCTGTCCCGGAAGCCTCTTTCATCGCCTGCTCTTTCGTATTCACAGGAATGATGGTAGAACGCTGATATTCCGCCGATTCGGAAAACAAGCAGCGGTAAGTGATGTGACGTTTGGCAAAGGTAGCTCCGACCGACTCATGCAAGGCTCGCATTTTCGGGTTGAAGTCCCCCACCCAGCTTAGTTCCATCTCAGTCAGGTGTGGATTCCGGTGCCTGACCTTGTCGAGGTGCCAGAAAATTCCCGACTCAATCCCGTATCGCTGGTACTTGGGTTTCACACCCATGATTACGATGCGGGTGCGGGTCATTACCTTCCTGTGCTTCAGCCAGAGGAACTTCAGTTGGTTCCAAAGGTGCATTTTCCCGTTCAGGTGTTTCAGGATCTGGTTTACGTCGGGAAAATTGATCAGAAAAGCGATGGGTTCATCCTTGTGGTAAGCGAACCAGATCAGCTCTGGATCCATGAACGGCTTCGCTTTCTCCAGCGATTTACGCAACAGGCGCTCCTCCAGCGGAGTGAAGTTCTCATGAAACCGCCAGGCATCGTCGTATACCTCTTTCATGTCGCGAATATACTTGTCGGCCTTGGCAAAGCTGAAATGCTCAAAGGTGAATTCCGGTTTTTTCATGACCCATTCGGCAATCTTCCAGAACCGCTCCGGGAACTTCTGTGTCAGGTCTAGATGGTTGGAAACCTGTTCGTAATAAAACTTGAATCCGTAATCTTCAAAGAACTTTCGATAATAAGGAGGATTGTAATTCATCCCGATCCCCGGATGCATGAATCCTTCCACCAGCAAGCCCCAGTTAACGTCGTTTTCCCCGAAGTTGATCGGTCCGTCCATCGCTTCCATCCCCCGCTCCTGCAACCACGACCGGCATTGATTAAACAGCATGAAAGCCGCCTTTTTATTATCGATGCATTCGAAAAAACCCATTCCACCGGTGGGCTGCTGAAAAGTATAAGCCTTATTCTTATTAATAAATGCAGCTACCCGGCCGATCAGCTTTCCGGCAGGTTCCTTGAGCACCCAGCGGATGGCTTCCCCATGCTGGAAAAAGACGTTCTCCCCGGGATCGAAGGTCGACTCGATCTCCCTGTCCAGGGTGCATACCCAGTAGGGATCATTCGCATAAATAATGCGGGGAACCCGGAGGAATTCCCTGACGGATTTTTTATCTTTTACCTCTGTGATCTGCATAAGTCTGGTTGTGTTTTTGCTAGTTGCAAAAATACAGGATTAAAAATAACGTTTTCAAACTATCTCTATCTTTGCAGGAGATTCCTGCAGATTTGATGAAAAAACTCGACTGGTTTGTCCTGAAATCCTACCTGGGGCCACTGATCCTGACCTTTTTCATCTCCCTTTTCATCCTGCTGATGCAGTTCCTGTGGAAATATGTGGATGACCTGGTGGGGAAAGGGCTGGAGTGGTACATCATCTTCAAATTGCTCTTTTACGCTTCCTCCACCTTCGTACCGCTGGCCCTGCCGCTGGCGATCCTCCTCTCCTCCCTGATGACTTTTGGAAACCTGGGCGAGCATTACGAACTGGTTTCCATCAAAGCAGCAGGCATCTCACTCCGCAGGGTGATGGCCCCCCTGATCATCGTCTCCTTTCTCATCAGCGGACTGGCATTTTATTTCTCGAACGTGATCCTGCCGAAAGCCAACCTGAAGTTTCTTTCGCTCCTTTATGACGTCCGGTCCAAAAAACTGGGTTTCAACCTGAAAAACGGGGTGTTCTATGACGGGATCGATGGCTATGTGATCCGGGTTGGAAAGAAAGAAAAAGATGGCAACACCATCCGGGATATCATGATTTACGACCATACCAAGCACCAAGGCAACATTTCCGTTACCACGGCTGAATGGGGGAAGATGGAACTGACTCCCGATAAAAGATACCTGATTTTCCACCTCTATAACGGGATGAATTACGAAGAACGGGTTGATCAGAGACGGCATGAAGTGAGTCGGCCTTTTCAACGCACCCGTTTCAGGGAACAAAACCAGCTGTTCGATCTCTCCGCTTTCCAGCTCACCCGCACCGATGAGGCCCTCTTCAAGAAGAATTACGAGATGCAGAATATCACCCGCCTCCGGATTTCCATTGATTCGCTGAAAAAAGAGGTCATCAATCAGAAAGCAACCTACCGGAATGCCCTCCATTTGAATTATCAGTTCTATTCCAAAACCGACACTCTAATTACTTTCTCCCGGGATAGTCTGGCCCGTTTTCAGAATGCCATTCTGCTGAATTTCGACCGCAAGGATTGGTATTCCATCTCACAGGCAGCCAAAGCAACCTCCGGCTCGATGAAAGAAAACATCCAGATGCATAAATCGAATATTTACGGGAAATCCAAGTTGGTTCACAAACACGAGATCGTCCTGCAGAAAAAGTTCACCTTCTCTATTGCCTGCTTCCTGCTGTTCTTCATCGGGGCGCCCCTGGGAGCGATCATCCGGAAAGGTGGACTGGGGATGCCCGCGGTGGTTGCCACCTTCTTTTTTGTGCTCTTCTGGATTGTCTCTTTTACGGGAGAGAAGTACACTGCCGAAGGCGTAATGCCTGCCTGGCAGGGAATGTGGATAGCGCCGTTCATGCTGCTCCCCATCGGCATTTTCCTTACCTACAAGGCGTCCATCGATGCCTCCCTCCTGGATGTGGATTCCTGGCTGAAATTTTTACAGAAACTGTTCCGGATCCCAATGAGCCCCACTGTATGAACATCCTCATCCTCTGCAACAAATCTCCCTGGCCTCCCAAAGAAGGCGGTCCGATTGCCATGAACATGATCATTGAAGGGCTGATCAGCGCCGGTCACCAGGTGAAGGTAGTCGCTGTGAATTCCTATAAATATAATATTCACCCTGATGAGATCCCGGACGAGTATAGAAAAAAGACCCGTATCGAACTCATCGACGTGGATCTGCGGATAAATCCCTGGAAGGCATTCCTGAATCTCTTCTCCGGAAGATCCTACCACGTGGAACGGTTTATCTCATCCTCCTTCCGCAAAAGGCTGATCGAAATCCTGAAACAGGAATCTTTTGATATCGTCCAGTTCGAAACCCTATACGTCAGCCCGTACCTGGATACCATCCGCAACTATTCCGGCGCCCCGATTGTCCTTCGGGCCCATAACATTGAACACCTGATCTGGTCGCGGGTAGCCGAATCCACCGCAAACCCGGTGAAGAGATGGTACATCCGTCACCTGGCGAAAACCCTGAAGAACTATGAACACAGTGTGATCAACCGGGTCGACGGGATTGCCGCCATCACGGAGAACGACGCGGAGTACTTCCGTCATCGGTCATCGGTCATCCGTCATCCGTCATCCGTCATCCGTCATCCGTCATCGGTCATCCGTCATCCGTCATCCGTCAGGATCGTCTCTATCCCCTTCGGCATCGACCTGAAGAAATATCCCGCACCCGCTGAATCCACCGGGCTTTTTTCGCTGTGTACTATCGGGGCGATGAACTGGATTCCAAATGCGGAAGGAGTGAAATGGTTTCTGCATCACGTGTGGCCTGACCTGCACAAAGAGTTCCCGGAACTGCGTTATTACCTCGCCGGCCGGGAGATGCCGGAATGGATGCTCCGGATGGAGTTTCCCGGTGTGGTCGTGCTGGGGGAGGTGGAAGATGCGCGGGAATTTATATCCGGCAAAGGGATCATAATCGTACCTCTCTTCTCCGGAAGCGGTATCCGGATCAAGATCATCGAAGGAATGGCGGCAGGAAAACCCATCATTTCCACCCGTATCGGGGCCGAAGGGATCGACTGTACGAACGGGAAGAATATCCTGATCGCCAACGCCCCCTGTGAATTTGTCGAACTGGTCACCCTCTGCCTCCACGACGAAATCCGGTGCCGGAACCTGGGTAAAGAAGCCCGGGTTCTGGTCGAAACAACCTATGACCAGGCAGAGATCATCCGCAAGCTGATCCATTTTTATCAACAACTCTCCGGGTAAATCAGTTTTTACTATTTTTGTCCGACTGAAGCCATTTCCATGAAGTTGTTTTTTCTTTTACCTCGTGTACCTTATCCAACGGAAAAAGGCGATAAACTGCGGGCCTTTCATCAGATTACCCATCTTTCGAAACAGCATGAAATCATCATCTGTGCCCTGAACGAAGGCGTGCTTCATGAGGAGGCTATCCCGGTACTTAGTAAATATGCCAGTGCGATTCACATCATTCCCTTATCCAAATGGACGATTCTCAGCAATCTGACCAAAGCTCTGTTTACGGGAAAACCTCTCCAGGTCGGATATTATTATAATGCATCTACGGCGCGCATCATGCATTCGCTGATCCGGAAATACCGGCCCGATCACATTTTCTGTCAGCTGATCCGGATGGCCGAGTACGTGAAAGATCTCCCGATCAGGAAAACCCTGGATTACCAGGACGTTTTTTCAAAAGGGGTCGAACGGAGGCTGGCGACGAGTTCGTTTCTTGTCCGCCCCTTCCTGAGACTGGAATACCGCCGGTTACTGGCCTACGAACGGATGGTCTTCGACCGGTTCGACAACAAAATGATCATTTCGATTCCCGACCGTGATCTGATCCCTCATCCCGACCGGGAAAAGATTGTCGTAGTAGCCAATGGTGTGGATACCGCCTTCTTTCATCCCCTGGCACGCGAGAAAACCTATGATCTGGTTTTCACGGGGAATATGGGATACCCGCCTAACATCCACAGTGCTGAATTCCTGGTAAACAAAATCGTTCCGCTAGTTTTGAAAAAGAAGCCCGACCTGAAGGTGCTGATAGCGGGAGCCACTCCAACCATGCGGGTACTGGTGCTTCGTTCTCCGAACATAGAGGTCAGCGGATGGGTTCCCGATATGCGGGAAGCCTATGCCCAGGCCAGGATCTTCATTGCCCCGATGCTCTTGGGGACCGGACTGCAGAACAAGCTCCTGGAGGCGATGGCCCTGAAAGTTCCGTGCATCACCTCTCCTCTGGCAAACCAGGCGCTGAACGCAAAAGAAGGCGAAGAGATCCTGGTGGGCTACACCCCGGAGGGATATGCACAGCATATCCTCACGTTGTTACATGACCCGGCCCTCGCCGGAAGGATCGCTGAAAACGGGTACCGGTTTGTCTTGAAAAACTACTCCTGGGAAACAGAGACCGCGAAAATACTCCAGTTAATTAATAATTCGTAAATCGTACTTCGTACTTCGTAATTTAACAAGGTGTCCGACGATCGTAAGGTGATCTTCAGCATGGTGAATGTCAGCAAGACATTCCCGCCGCATAAACAGGTTTTGAAAAATATCTACCTCTCTTTTTTCTATGGAGCCAAGATCGGCATCATCGGGTTGAACGGTTCCGGGAAATCCACGCTGCTGAAAATCATTTCAGGCTTGGAGAAATCCTTTCAGGGAGAGGTGGTCTTTTCCCCCGGGTACAGCATTGGATTTCTTGAACAGGACCCGTTGCTCGATCAGAACAAGACGGTCAGGGAAATTGTGGAGGAAGGGGTGATGGAGGTTGTTTCCCTTCTGAAGGAATACGAAGAGGTCAACAACCGGTTTGCCGAACCGATGCTCGACGAGGAGATGGAAAAGCTCATTTCACGACAGGGGACCCTTACTGAATTGCTGGAGCAGCATGATGCCTGGAACCTCGACAGCAAGCTGGAGCGGGCGATGGATGCCCTGCGGTGCCCCGAACCGGATACCCCGGTCAGCATTCTCTCGGGAGGCGAACGGCGCCGCGCGACGTTGTGCCGCCTGCTGCTTCAGGAACCGGACATCCTCCTGCTCGATGAGCCGACCAACCACCTCGATGCAGAATCGGTTCAATGGCTTGAACAACATCTTCAGCAATACAAAGGAACCGTGATTGCCATCACGCACGACCGCTATTTTCTCGACAATGTAGCCGGCTGGATTCTCGAACTTGACCGCGGAGAGGGAATCCCCTGGAAAGGCAATTACTCCTCCTGGCTGGAACAGAAATCCCAGCGCCTGGCGATGGAAGAAAAAACGGAAAGCAAACGGAAGAAGACCCTGGACCGGGAATTGGAATGGGTGCGGATGTCGCCCAAAGCACGCCACGCGAAAGGGAAAGCCCGTTTGAATGCCTATGAAAAAATGCTGAATGAAGACGTGAAAGAAAAGGAAGAACGGCTGGAGATCTTCATTCCGAACGGGCCCAGGCTGGGAAACAAGGTCATTGAGGCGGCGGGTGTCTCCAAATCGTTTGGAGAGAACCTGCTGTTTGAAAACCTTAACTTCTCCTTGCCTCCGGCCGGCATTGTTGGCGTAATCGGACCCAACGGCGCCGGAAAAACTACTCTGTTCCGGATGATCATCGGGACTGAAAAGCCGGTTGCAGGCACATTTACCACAGGCGATACCGTGAAAATCGGATACGTGGATCAGGTTCACACAGCCATTGCTCCCGAAAAAACCGTGTTCCAGGTCATCTCCGGAAATAGTGAAATCATCCCCTTGGCCGGACGCTCTATGAATGCGCGCGCCTACGTGGCTCGGTTCAATTTCAGCGGCGCCGACCAGGAAAAGAAATGCGGCACCCTCTCCGGAGGCGAACGAAACCGCCTGCACCTTGCCCTCACGCTGAAAGAGGAAGCCAACGTGCTGCTGCTGGATGAACCTACCAACGATATCGATGTGAATACGCTCAGGGCGCTGGAAGAAGGGTTGGAAAACTTTGCCGGGTGTGCGGTGATCATCTCCCACGACCGCTGGTTTCTCGACCGGGTAGCCACTCACATCCTGGCGTTCGAAGGCAACTCCCAGGTCTGCTTTTTTGAAGGAAGCTATTCCGAATACGAAGAAAACCGTAAAAAACGGCTCGGCGACGAATCCCCGACGAGGATCAGATATAAGAAGTTGAAGGCGTGAAGGAAGATTGCCATGAATTGCCATTTATTGCCATGTATTGCCAGCTCACCAGTTCACCAGTTCACCAGTTCACCAGTTCGCCAGTTAACCAATGATCCGGATTGATAAACCCCTCCTTGACCATGTAAACCGGCAGGCAAAAGATTCCCCGGAGCGGATCTACCATTCGATCTTTGCCCTCGAACCTGGCACCATCGTCTACGAGATCAAAGACGGACCTTACAGTCCGATCGACGATAAAAACTTCGCCTCCTGGGCCCCGAAAGAGGGAGAGGGAGGGACAAAGGAATACATTGAAGGAATATTGACCCGATTGGATATCCCGATGCCTTAGAAGAATTAATCATACGGTCATAAGGAAATTAGGAAATTTGAAATTTTCTTGGCAATTCATGGCAATCCATGGCAATCCATGGCAATTAATGGCAATAATATTATCTTTGCCCTAAATTGATCCGAATGCCCACCCAAAAGCCCTCCATCCCCAAAGGAACCCGTGATTTCACCCCGGCTGAAATGGTGCGGCGAAACTACCTCTTCGATACCATCAAGTCGGTGTTCCGGGTGTTCGGATACCAGCCGATCGAAACCCCGGCCATGGAGAACCTTTCTACCCTGCTGGGTAAATACGGGGAAGAGGGCGATAAACTGCTCTTCAGGATCCTGAATTCAGGGGATTTTCTTGAAAAAGTCAGGAAGTCAGAAAGTCAGGAAGTCAGTCACCAGTCACCTGTCACCAGTCACCCGTCACTAGTCACCAGTCACGATAGTACACGGTTCTCCCAGCTTATCAGCGAGAAGGGTCTCCGCTACGACCTTACCGTTCCCCTGGCCAGGTTTGTGGTCCAGCATCAGCAAGAGCTGACCTTCCCATTTAAACGGTTCCAGATCCAACCGGTGTGGCGAGCCGACAAACCTCAGAAAGGCCGGTACCGTGAATTTTTTCAGTGCGATGTCGACGTGATTGGCAGTGATTCCCTCCTTTACGAGGTAGAGTTGATCCAGATTGTTGACGGGATCTTTTCCCGTCTCAATATCCCGGTGGTGATCAAGCTGAACAACCGCAAGATCCTGACTGGGATCGCAGAGACGATCGGCGCTGCAGACCGGCTGACCGACCTTACGGTTGCTCTTGACAAATTGGAAAAGATCGGAGCCGAAAAAGTCACTCAGGAGCTTTTATCAAAAGGATTCTCTGCCCAAACGGTCTCCCTGTTGCAACCGGTCCTCGGGATCAAAGGAAAGATCAAGGAAAAAAAGGGATTTCTGGAAGATTTTTTCCAAAATTCGGAGACCGGCAGAAAAGGGCTTGAGGAACTCTGCTTTGTGATGAAGTACTGCAAAGAACTGGGTATCCGGAACAAATTCGAATTCGATACCAGGCTGGCGCGAGGATTGAACTATTATACCGGGATCATCATCGAGGGGCTCGCCTCAGAGGTCAATATCGGCAGCTTGTGCGGAGGCGGGAGGTATGATGACCTCACCGGGATCTTTGGATTGCCGGGCGTTTCCGGAGTCGGGATTTCATTCGGCGCCGACCGGATTCACGACGTGCTCATGGAGCTGAATCGCTTCCCCGAAGCCATCGGAACTACCACCCGGGTACTCTTTGTGAATTTCGGCAGCGAAGAGGAGAAATTCAGCATGAAACTCCTATCTTCTATCCGCCTTGCCGGGGTGCCCGGAGAAATGTATCCCGAACCTGCAAAACTTAAAAAGCAGCTTGATTATGCTCACCGCAAGCAGATCCCCTATGTGGTTCTTGCAGGGAAAGATGAGATGGCCTCCGGACAGGTCACCGTTAAAAATATGTCTACCGGAGAACAAACCCCGGTTTCACAAAATAACCTGATTGATTTTCTGCTATGACCTTACTTATAACCGGCGCGGGCCTTACCATTGAAGATGTCGTCAATGTAGCCCGCCACAACCAACAAGTAGAGCTTCACCCCGAAGCTGTTGAACGGATCCATAAATGCCGTGCCATGCTTGAAAAGAAGATCGAGGCACACGAGATCATGTACGGGGTAAACACCGGGATCGGTGAGTTTTCTGAAGTGGTTCTGAACGACGACCAGATACAGGATTTTCAGAAGTACTTGATCTACAACCATGCTGCTGGAATTGGCGATCCGATGCCTATCGAATGGGTTCGTGGAGCCATGCTGGGCAGGATCAACGTGCATGCACACGGGAATTCAGGTTCGCGCCTTGAAATCACCCAGACCATGGTCGACATGCTGAACAAAGGGGTCACCCCGTATGTTTGCCAGAAAGGTTCCGTAGGTGCCTGTGGCGACCTGGCCCCTATGTCACAGATCGCTCTCCTGTTGCTGGGCGAAGGGCATGCCTGGGTTCAGGGAGAATTCCTCGACGGCAAAGAAGCCCTGGACCGGGCAGGAATTCCCGTGCCCGGACTGAAAGCTCGCGACGGACTTGCTACCATCAACGGGTCGAATGTTCTTACCGCTATGAGCGCCTTGTTCCTGTACGATGCAAACCGCTGGCTGAAACAGGCCGAGATTGCGTCTGCCATGTCGCTTGAAGCCATGAAAGCCAACATGCGTCCTTACAGCCCGAAACTTCACGAAGTGCGCGGATTCAAAGGAGCCATCCGGAGCGCGGCCGCCATCCTGAAATGCGTCAGGGGCGGCGATCTCGAGGAAGGGAAGATCAAATGCAAGGTGCAGGATGCTTATTCGATGCGGTCGACGCCGCAGGTGATCGGAGCAGCCCATGATGCACTGGCTTATGCCCGTTCGCAGGTGGAGATCGAACTGAACGGTGTGGGAGATAATCCAATCTTCTTCCCGGAAGAAAACCTGCAGCTCTCCGGCGCCAACTTTCAGGGATCACCTGTTTCGGTTCCGATGGATATGGCCGGCATAGTAATCACCATGGTGAGCGTCCTATCGGAACGGCGTATGAACCGGCTCAACAACCCCGCATTGAGCGTCGGATTGCCGGCATTTCTGACGAAAGGAGCCGGCATGTTCAGCGGATTGATGCTGAGCCAGTATACCGCCGACATGCTGATCGTGGAACAGCGGATCCTCTCCATGCCCGCATCCATCCAGTCGATCCCTGCAGCGGCCGACCAGGAGGACTTTGTTTCCATGGGAATGAATACCGCCCTGAAAAATTTCCAGATCCTCGACAACGCATACGGAATTCTGGGGATCGAGTTCATGGCTGCTGCCCAGGCGCTCGACTTCAGAGAGTATCAATTCGGCAAAGGAACGGCAAAAGCAAAAGAGGTGATCCGCCGGCATGTGGATTTCCTCGACATCGATCGCCCCTTGTACCCCGACCATAACAAGATGAAGGCGCTGGTGAAATCATGCGAGATCCTCGAGGAAGTAGAACAGCTAGTTGGAACCCTGGGATAAATGGTGCCTTGGTAATCATATTTATTTTATCTTTGGGCAACCTTAAAACCGTAGTATTATGGAAACATGTTCCTGGCTTGCATTGGGATTGGCCGTGCTGATCCCGATCATTGTATTCACAATTTTAATCTGTATCCTCGAGGTCGTCGCTTTGTGGTTTATCTTTGAAAAAGCGGGCGAACCCGGGTGGGCCGCTATCATTCCAATATACAATTTCCTGGAGGTCATCAAAATCGCCGGAAAACCCTGGTGGTTTATCCTGTTGATGCTGATCCCCATTGTGAACCTGGTGATCTACATCATCATCCTGAACAGCCTCTCCAAAAGTTTCGGCAAAAGTGCGGCATTCACGGTGGGGCTGTTCTTCCTGCGGTTTATTTTCCTCCCGATCCTGGGTTTCGGAAAATCGGTTTATTCCGGCGATAAATCCAACTTCTGCTAACCCCGTAGGGATGTAATGGACGAACACCTGCCTGTTCCGCCCGCTTCGGAACCCGCTCCGAAGCGGCCTCAACTATTGATGATCCTGTGTATCCTGACCTTTGCAGGAAGCGGATTGAATATCTTTTCCGGACTGATAATCGCCTCTTTCTTTGATGCTTTCCAGACAGTCGTCCAGGAACTGGCAGAAAAATTCGATTTGCCGGGGATGGAGATCTTACTCAGCGCCCCTCCTTCTTTCTTCCTCGTATCTGCCCTGTTATACGGAGGATCGGTTACGGGAGCCGTGATGATGTGGCGACTACGAAAAGTCGGGTTCCATGTCTATACTATCTCCCAGATCCTGCTGCTGATCGCGCCCATGTATTTCCTGAAGATGCCCGGACCCTCTATCCTGGACTTGCTCCTTTCGGGTTTATTCATCATTCTCTATAGTACACAGTTGAAATCCATGCATTGAGATGAGAATCCGTCCGCTGGTTTTATCGGCTTTGTGCATCTTTTCCTGGATATATTTCGGGTTGATGGCCCTCTTATTTCTGACTGCTGCATTGTACAATGGGTGGATCACGGAGATTGTCCATCAGTATCTTCCGGAAAGCGCCCTGTCGGAGGGGGTTACCCTCGGGCTCTTCCTGACCGGATTTCTCCTTCATGCTACCTCATTCGCCGGAGTAATATTTCTGTGGAAACTGCGCAAAATCGGATACGTTCTTTTTTCTATCCCGGCGCTCCTGGTTGTGCTCGTTCATCTCTTCAGAAGCGATATTTCATGGATAGTAACCGCCCTGTACATACTGCTTGTCATATCATTCGGCATATATTACCGTAGATATGGAATAATCTAAATAACATTATGTTATTGAAAATTAAATTGTAAGGTTCAGGAAAAAAAAATTTATCTGTTTTTCTTTTTTTTAAACTAATTAATTATTAAAATTGCAAAGTGGTTGAAGTTTTTCGGAGAATGTAAACTCAATATATTGTCATATTGTACGGTTAGGTCAGAAACCTTGCAATGTTTTCATTTATTTTTTTATCGCTGATTAGTAAATCATTTACAAACCAAAATCAACAGTTATGAGAAAATTTACGATGATCCTTGCCCTGCTGTTCTTTGCAGGATTGCAAGGAGTTCTTGCGCAGCCGCGAGTCATAACCGGTGTGGTCACATCTTCTGATGATGGTGGACCTATCCCAGGGGTGACCGTGCTAGTGAAAGGGACTACCCTAGGTACCACAACGGATTTGGATGGGAAATACACTCTTTCTGTTCCGACAAAGTACAACGTGATCGTTTTCTCCTATGTCGGGATGACGACGCAGGAGATTACCTTGGGTGAATCCAATACCATCAACATTACGATGGAGGCGGGTGTCCTGGATATTGATGAAGTGGTGATCACAGCTCTCGGTATTCCCCGTGAAAAAAAGTCCCTTGGATACGCAACCGAGGAAGTACGAGGTGACCAGATTAACATTGTCAAGACAGATAATTTTGTGAATTCCCTATCAGGATTAGTCGCGGGGTTGCAAGTATTATCAAACACGAATATGGGTGGTTCCACCAATGTCTTGTTAAGGGGTAACAAATCGTTGACAGGCTGCAACCAGGCCTTATTTGTTATCGATGGTGTTCCTGTTAATAATGACGTGACGAACTCGCGTGCTCAAACCCAGGCCGGAACAGGCTACGATTATGGCAATGCTGCTTCGGATATTAATCCGGAAGACATCGAGTCTATTAACGTGTTGAAAGGATCCGCTGCAACTGTATTGTACGGTTCGAGGGCTGCAAACGGCGTTATCATGATAACAACAAAGAAAGGATTAAAGGTTGCAGGAGTCGAAAGAAAAGGTATAGGCGTTATCTTCAATACCAGTGCATCAATTGGTTTTGTTGATAAATCAACATTTGTTCATTATCAAAAAGATTACGGTGCAGGCTATGGAACGTACTATGATGGGCCGGGAAACTATTGGTATATGCGATATATCAATACTGATGGAACGATCACAGTTGATCCGAAAGATCCCGAAACCAGTATATTAACGCAATGGGTTGTAACCTCTGAAGATGCTTCGTACGGCGCCAAATTTGATGGCAGTCCCGTATATCAATGGGACGCTGTTGACCCTCAATCTCCGAATTACCTCAAACCCACTCCATGGAATGCGGCTGAAAACGACCCCATCACCTTTTTTGAAAAACCGGTAACTTTTTCCAATTCGCTTGCCATTGAAAATTCGTTCAACGGAGGTAATTACAGGTTATCATATACGAACTTTACACAATCCGGATTGATGCCTAACAGCAAGCTGGTTAAAAACAATGTAGCGTTGATTGGAACCTGGAATGTAAACGACAGGTTAACTGTTTCAGGATACGGGAACTATTCCATTAACACGGCAACAGGGCGTAATTCAACAGGTTATAATGATAACATCATGGGATCTTTCCGTCAGTGGTATCAAATCAATGTGGATATTCAACAACAGAAAGAACTCTATGACCTGACCAAGCGAAATATTACCTGGAATTATGCTGACCCGTCCGTTGCGGTTCCGATTTACTGGGATAACCCCTATTGGACCCGATATAAAAACTATGAAACCGACCACAGAAATCGTTTTATTGGCAATATGGCTGTCAATTATAAAATCGCTGAATGGCTGAACATTTTTGGCCGGTTTTCGGTAGACACATACTCAGAACTACAGGAAGAAAGAAGAGCAGTTGGTAGTGTGCCCGGTACGTTTGGCATTGGCACCGGACCTGACGGCAGTATAGGCAGAAGCGATCAAGAATCTGGCTACATGAGAAGGGATATTACCTTCAGTGAGTATAATTATGATGTAATGGCTAATTTTAATAAAGATTTGTCGAAATCCTTTAACCTGAAAGCTATATTGGGGATGAACATCAGAAAGACAAATTATAGCCGTATGATCTCAGCGACCAGTGGGGGTTTGGCCGTTCCAGACCTCTATTCATTACAAAACAGTGCGGGACCGCTACCCCTTACAAAGGAACTTGCTTCATCAGTGAGGGTTAACGGAATCTATGCCAGTGTTTCGTTAGGTTATAAAAACTTCCTCTATCTTGATGGTACGATCAGACGAGACCAATCTTCAACGTTGCCCGCTGATCATAATTCATACTATTATCCGTCAATTGCCGGAAGTTTCATCTTTTCCAATATTATTCCTAAAGCAAAATGGCTTTCCTTCGGAAAAATCAGGTTAAATTATGCCATGGTTGGTAATAGCCCGGGGTTTGATCAGCTTGTTGATAATTACCTTGTATTATCGCCATTTAACAGTTTGACGACAGCGGTTCCGACTACACAGAAAAACCCTGATCTGAAACCAGAAAACACCAAAAGTTTAGAAGGTGGTCTTGAAATGTACTTTATCGGCAGAAGGATTGGTTTTGATCTGGCGCTATATAAAACCAATACCATTAATCAAATTCTACCACTTCCGGTTTCAACCAGCACCGGTTATAACATTAAAATAATCAATGCAGGTGAAATTCAAAATTCCGGAATCGAACTTGTCCTCCATGCAACACCGGTGAAAAGTAAAAACTTCAAATGGGATATCACGTTAAACTGGTCTAAGAACTACAATAAAGTTGTTAGCTTACTGGAAGGTGTTAATAACCTGCAGTTAGGAAGATTCCAGGGAGGAGTTAGCATCAATGCAATGGTTGGACAACCGTATGGTGTGATCTACGGAACAGATTATATTTATTATGATGATGGACAGCGAGCAATAGATTCAACAAACGGGAGATATCTGAGAACAGCTACTTCTGATCAGGTGATCGGAAACGTAAACCCCGATTGGCAAGGTGGTTTGTTAAATACCCTGACCTACAAAAACTGGGCATTCGGCTTTTTGATCGATGTTCAAAGTGGCGGGGACATCTTTTCGCTTGACATGTATTATGGATTGGCAACCGGTTTGTATGAAGAGACTTCCTATCTGAACGACCTCGGCAATCCAGTTAGAGATCCCATTGTTTGGGTTGATCCGAGCGATCATAGCAAGGGATATGCTTCAAACAGCGGTGGATTTATCAATGAAGGTGTTAACGGCCATATCGAATACAACGCACAAGGCCAAGCTTACCTCGTATCCACCGGAGCGACCAACACGACCAGAATAGCCGCTTCCAATTATGGCGCCTTCGGGTACTCAAGGCTTCCGAATAAAGCCTTTGTTTATGATGCAAGTTATGTCAAACTGCGGCAGGTCTCTTTATCTTATACATTGCCTTCCAAGCTATTGAACAAAACTTTCATTACAGGAATTACTTTGACAGCTGTGGCCTCAAACCTTTGGATCATCTTTAAAAACATGCCTCATGCAGATCCTGAATCAGGATTGGGAGCAGGAAACCTGCAAGGATATTCAACAGGGTCACTGCCTTCAACACGTGATTTTAGTTTAAACTTAAAATTCACCTTCTAATATAAAAAGTTATGAAAAATATATTAGCAATTTTATTGACCTTCCTGCTGTTTTCGTCCTGTACGAAACTTGAAGAGTTAAATGTTAACACCAAAGATCCAACAGAGGTTCCCGGTGAATCATTATTTACGGGAGCCCAGAGGTATCTTTCCAACCAAATGGTTACGCCAAATGTTAACCTGAACATTTGGCGTATGTTTGTTCAGCAATGGACTGAAACTACGTATACTGATGAAGCCAACTATGATATAGTGACCCGGCCAATTCCTGGCAATCATTGGAATGTTCTCTACAGAGATGTTCTGATGAATTTGAAGGAATCTGCAAAAGTGCTGCAGGAAACAGGGACCCTGCCAGGCGATGATCCGGCTGTCTTAACAAACAAACTTGCCATTGTTGAGGTCATGACGGTTTATACGTATAGTGTGCTTGTTGAAACTTTTGGGAATGTACCTTATACCGAGGCGTTGGATCCAGCTATTTTGTTGCCCAAATATGATGATGGCCTTACCATCTACAAGGATCTAATTGCCAGGCTTAGTACAGCAATTGCATCGATGGATCAAGACGAATGGAGTTTTGGTGTTGAGGATAATATGTATCAAGGTGATGTAATAGCGTGGTATCAATTTGCCAATTCCCTGAAATTAAGGATGGGTATGCTTCTGTCTGATGTTGATAACGCTCTGGCGAGCACCACTGTTGCTGAGGCTGCTCCGAACGTAATCACAGATAATCAACTGAATGCTACAATCACGTATATGAGTTCTCAGCCCAATAATAACCCCATTAATGAAAATCTGGTTCTCAGCGGCAGAAATGATTTTGTTGGAGCCAACACGCTGGTGGATGTTATGAACGATTTAAATGATCCCAGAAGATCATCATATTTTACCACGGTTGGCGATAGTATGTTGTATATTGGAGGAATTTATGGTGTCTCCAACGATTACTTTCAATTTTCGCATGTTGCTGTGCCAATAACAGATCCTACTTTCGAATCAGATCTTTTTGATCTGGCCGAGGTTGAATTCTTATTGGCAGAAGGAGCTGAGAGAGGTTTCAGCGTAGGTGGATCGGCTGAAGAACATTATAACAATGCTATTAGAGCTTCGTTCGAATTTTGGGGTTTAAGTGATGATGCCGCTACAACTTATCTTGCTCAAACAAAAGTAGCCTATTCAACGGCTACCGGGACATGGCAACAAAAAATCGGGGAACAAAAATGGATCGGACTCTATAATCGCGGGTTTGAGAGTTGGACTGCATACCGGATGCTAGACTTTCCCGTTCTTGTTCCTCCTCCTGATGCCGAGAGTGTGCTTCCGTTGCGTTTAACCTATCCAGTGGCAGAACAAACCTTAAATGGTGCAAACCGTGCTGCTGCTGGTCTTGCTATTGGTGGAGATGCTGTTAGTACAAAACTTTTCTGGGATAAAAACTAAATTTTTCTTCATCTAGAAAAAGAAGGCTGCCGGATGGCAGCCTTCTTTTTATCCTCCGGTTAAGAGACTCTATTAGAAAGAGATTCAGGTGAAATTTTTACTATTTTTGTTACTTTTATTTTCTTTTCAAAGAATTTAATTATTAAAATTGCAGAGTGGTCGAAGTTTTTCGGAGAATGTAAACTCAATATATTATGATATTGTACGGTTAGGTCAGGAACCTTACAATATTTTCCTCGTTTTTTTATCGCTGATTAGTAAACCATTTACAAACCAAAATCAACAGTTATGAGAAAATTTACGATGATCCTTGCCCTGCTGTTCTTTGCAGGATTGCAAGGAGTTCTTGCGCAGACGCGAGTCATAACCGGGGTGGTAATCTCTTCGGAGGATAACGTGCCGATTCCGGGGGTGACCGTTCTGGTGAAAGGGACTACCCTGGGTACCACAACAGATTTGGAAGGGAAATACGCTCTTTCTGTTCCGACAAAGTACAACGTGATCGTTTTCTCCTATGTCGGGATGAAAACACAGGAGATCACCCTGGGAGAATCCAATACCATTAACCTTACGATGAATCCCGACATCCTCAACATGGATGAGGTGGTGGTCACTGCCATCGGGATCCCCCGCGAAACCAAAGCGTTGAGCTATTCGGTGCAGGAGGTCGGCGGGGATGACATCTCCAAATCGGGTCAGGTTGACTTTATCGGCGCCCTGCAGGGTAAAGTTGCCGACGTGCAGATTATCAGTTCGGCCGGTACTGCAGGTGCATCCTCCTACATTTCCATCCGTGGCGTCCAGTCACTGACGCAGAGCAACGCACCTTTGTTCGTGGTTGACGGAGTCCCTATCAGCAACTCTGGGGGGGATTACGGTGTCGACGGGGTAGCTACTTCCAACCGCGCCATTGACATCAACCCCGACGACATTGCCTCTATCAACGTGCTGAAGGGTGGCGCTGCAACTGCACTGTACGGCTTGCGTGCCGCTTCGGGAGCCATCATCATTACGACCAAAAAAGGGAAAGCTACTACAGGGAAGAAAATCTCGGTGAATTTCAACACCTCCATCACCTTTGACCAGGTGAGCCAGCTCCCGAAACTGCAGAAACAGTTTGCACAGGGTACCGGTGGACCCGACGGTTTGGAAGGACAGTGGGTTTCGGGTTATTCTGCCACCTGGGGTCCTCTGATGGATACCTGTTCCTATTATGTGGACCCAAACTTCAAATGGAGAACCTTTGATGTCGACGGCCAGATCGTAAGCAAACACGATTCCCTGGCAAATGGACTAAGTGTGAATAGTTACGATCCATATGACATTTTCCAGACCGGCGTCACCACCAATAACTCAATCTCCCTGGTTGGCGGAAGCGAAGTAGCCAATTTCTACTTCAGTTTCTCCAATAACCAATCCAAAGGGATTATCCCGAACAACACCTTCCGCCGGAATACCTTCAAACTGAGCGGGGAAACGATGATCACCGACAAATTCAAGATCGCCGGAAACGCCAACTACATGATCACAGCCGGAGACCGGATCCAACAGGGTTCAAATACTTCGGGACTCATGCTGGGTTTGCTCAGAACGCCTCCCTCCTTCAACAACAACGCCGGATACATCATCGGGATCGATGACCCGTCGGGAAGACCTGCCGGATCCCAACGTAACTACCGGCGTGGCAGCGGGTATGACAACCCTTACTGGACGACTGAAATGAACAAATATGCCGACCGGACAAACCGGTTGATTGGAAATATCCAGGCCGACTGGTATGCCACCAAGTGGCTGAGTTTCACCTACCGTGTTGGCGTTGACTGGTGGGATCGCAAAGTGAATGATGAACTGGCCGTTAATTCCAGAACTTATCCTGCCGGATGGATCAAAGAAACCATGGAAGTAAATAAAGACTTCAACTCCGACCTCATCATGATTATTGAAAAAGAGCTTTTCACCGATTTCGATCTGAAGTTCTTGCTGGGAAACAACATGTCGCAACTCTATTTCCATTCGCAGACAACCGACGGCTGGGGCCTGGTTATTCCTGACTATTACAACCTCAACAATGCCGTCACTCAGAATTCCTACGAATCCACGGTCAAGATCAGAAGAGCTGCCTTCTATGGCGACCTGTCGCTCAGTTGGAAGAGCATGCTCTACTTAAGTGTTACCGGACGTAACGACTGGTCAACGACACTGCCTGCGGGGAAAAATTCGTTCTTTTATCCCTCGGTGGGTGGTGGATTTATTTTCACCGAACTCCCCTTCCTGAAGGATAATAAAATTCTTCCCTACGGAAAGCTCCGTGCCTCTTACGCCATCGTTGCCAAAGATGCTCCTCCCTATGCCACAGCAACCTATTTTGGAACACCCTACGTTGCTGATGGCTGGACAACCGGCCTGACCACCTGGCCGTTGATGGGCTATCCGGGATTCGCATGGGGGACCTCCGCTGAAACGCTGGGTAATTCTGAGCTCAAGCCGGAAAAGACTAAAAACTTTGAAATCGGTGCCGATCTGAAATTCCTCAACAACCGGATTGGCCTCTCCTATACCTATTTCAGCAACAAAGGGGAAGACCTGATTCTCCTGGTACCGATTGCCGCCTCGACAGGCTCCCTGAATATGTGGCAGAATGCAGGAGCCATGAGAACCCGTGGGAATGAAGTCACTCTCGATGTAATTCCCATCAAATCGAAGAACTGGGAATGGGACATTCAGGTGAATTTTGCCAAGCTGAACAACGAAGTTTTGGCGCTGGCACCGGGGATTGAAAATCTCTTCCTGGGCGGCTTTACCGATCCGCAAATCCGTGCCGTTGTAGGGGAACCCTACCGGACCATTTATGGTTATGACTGGATTTATGACGCGAACGGAAACCTCCTCATCAACGATGTAGGCAGCCCCGATCCGACTTCTCCCGATTACAATCGCTATTATGGGTATCCCATGATGGGGAATGACATGGTTCCTTTGGGGAACGTGGATCCGAACTGGACCATGGGCATCGGTTCCACCCTGCGCTGGAAAGATCTCTCTTTCTACTTCCTGCTTGATATCAAGGATGGCGGAGAAATGTGGAACGGAACCCGTGGAGCTATCGTTCATTTCGGAACTTCCTTCACAACCAATACCCGGGATATCCCGTATCTTTATGAAGGTGTGTATGGACATCTCGATAATGATGGCAACATTGTATCCACCGGTATACCCAATACCACCACCTATGTAGGTATGGGTGAGTGGTGGCGCCAGAGAGAAGGTGGCGGATTTAATGGTCCCTCCTCCCCGTTTATCGAAAAATCAAACTGGGTGCGCTTGCGAAGTATTACCTTATCCTATTCGCTGACGAAACTCCTGAAAAACACCTTCATCAAGGGACTGGATATTTACTTTACGGGGACGAACCTGTGGTTAAGCACCCCTTATACAGGCGTCGATCCTGAAACCAGCTTGCTTGGTAATTCAAATGCCCAGGGTATCGATTATTTCAACATGCCGGGAACCAAGAGTTACACCCTTGGTCTCAATGTGGCATTTTAACCAGGAGTTAAACAATATGAACAACTTAAACTCAAAAAATACAGGTATGAAAAAAGTAAATATCAAAATATTTGGGGTGTTCGTTCTTGCGGCATTGATCTTTACCGCTTGCGATAAGTGGATCGATACCGATATCAACATCAATCCGGATGCCCCGTCGGACGTTCCGATAGGTACTATTTTGCCTGCGGTCCAAGCTAACATGGCATACAATACGGTCGGAGGAAACGACATCTGTCGCGTCACCGGTATCTGGTTGCAATACATCCAGGGTATTGCACGGCAATCGCAATCGACTGCCGGTTATTATCTCAGGGAAGGTGATGTCAATAACCAGTGGAATACCAACTATTCCACAACCATGATGGATCTGAAAAAAATCATGGAGAAAGCGACCGGTACCCATCCGCATTACCTTGCAGTAGCCCAGATCCTGATGGCGAATAGCCTTGGAATCTGCACCGATTTCTGGAATGATATTCCTTATACTGAAGCCTTCCAGGGAGTAGGAAACCTTCAACCCAAGTTCGACACCCAGGAACAGATTTATCAAACCATCCAGGCGCTTCTTGACGAAGCCATTGCCAACCTCGACATCACCGGCAATTTTGAAGCTGTTGGCGGAGACATGATGTATGGCGGTGATCTGGAACTGTGGAAAAAAGCAGCCTATGCCTTTAAGGCCCGCTATGCCCTGCACCTGGTACACCGCGATGCCAATGCCTATCTGAATGTACTGAATGCATTGCCCTCGGCCTTTGCCTCCAATGACGACGACCTGCAATTCAACTTCGGCGTGAATCCTTCCGAGGAAAATCCGTTGTGGCAGTTTATGAACGAGCGCGGAGATATCTCCATGCATGCCACGTTCATCGACATGTTGATCCTCCGTCAGGATCCCCGCATCCTGGTATATGCCTATCCGGATGCTGCCGGTGGATATAGCGGAAACGGTTTCGGTGGAACCAGTGATCAGGTCAGTATGCCAGGTCCGGCAGTGGCCGATCCGAATTCACCGGTTCCCTTCATCTCTTATGCCGAATGCCTCTTCATGCAGGCAGAAGCCGAATTCATGACGGGCGCAGGCGACGCTGCCGTCCGCGCATCGATACTGGCCGGGGTGACCGCTTCCATGGAAAAACATGGCGTACTGAACCCGCTGTACATAGCTGCCTATGACTCAGTGCTTCAGACGATGACAGGCCCGTTTCTTTTCAACGAAGTGATGACTCAGAAATACATTGCCCTGTACTACCAGGCTGAGCCATTCAACGACTGGAGAAGGACCGGACTTCCCTATTTGGTGCCGAACCCGGATGGAGCCCGCCCGGAAATCCCGAGGAGATATCCTTATCCTACGGATGAAATCTCTTATAATCCCAATACCCCTGAGTATGGCGATATCTGGAACAGGGTTTGGTGGGATGTTGCGCCTGTGCATTAATTATTACCTGACCAAAACAGCAAAGGTAACCATCTGGTTGCCTTTGTTGTTTTTAGAGCCACCCCTGCTGCCTGTACCATATCACCGTCTCTTCAACCCCCTTCCGGAGAGTATAGTCCGGTGAAAAACCCAGATCCCGGAAAATAACGGAAGGATCACATTGCCAGTTGGCGCTGCCCAGTATGGCAACTTTTTCCCGGTTTAGCAACGGGATCTTTCCCAAAGGAGTGTAAAGCAGTTCAAGAATCACGGCAAACGACCGCACCACCGGAAGAGGGAGTACGAATGAAAAGGTCTTTCTTTGCAGTGCCGTTTTGACAATCGCGGAAAAATCACCTGAAGTATATGCTTCCCCATCTGAAACAACCCAGGTTTTGCCTGTAATAGTTGATTCAAGCGCCACAAATACGAGCCGGGCCAGATCCTTCACAAAGATAAAACTGATCCGTTGTTTCGTTGTTCCGATATAGGGTTCAAAACCTTTCTGAACCGTTCTGAAGAATTGGTAGTAATCCTTTTCCCGGGGGCCGTAAACACCTGTAGGACAAAGGATCAGGTAAGGAAAACCGGGAAGCGACTGAAGAAACCGCTCTGCTTCCAGCTTGCTTCTTCCATAGGAATCTATAGGTGCAGGTTCCTTCTCCTCCGAAACCGGCTCCATCGAAACGGGATCTCCGGGACCATACGCGGCAAGGCTGCTCATCAGTAAAAACTTGCCTGGAACCAGGGTAAGCTCCTGAAGCGTCTTAACAAGAAAGGTGGTGAAAAGATAGTTGACCCGGCGGTACTCATCTTTCCGCCGGGCCCGGGTCGTGCCGGCGTTGTGCACAATGTAATCAAACCGGATTCCGATGGATTTGCAGCGCGACAGCTCTTCCGATAACTGCACAGGGGAAGAGAGATCCAGTTCCAGGAACTGGATGCGCGGATCCTGCAGGTACCGGCGGGAACTGGTTTTGCGAATGGCAGCAAAAACCGAGTATCCCCTCTTTAATCCCTCCTCAACCAGGTGACTGCCAATAAACCCACTCGCCCCGGTAATTAATACACATGGCATACTAAAAATGCTTAATCCAAACCCGTCGCAACACGTTCTTCCTGCCCGGAAAGTTTTTCCAGATTGACAATGCTTTGAGGTTGTCGTCGAGCTGTGGACTGGAAATGGCTTTCTTGATCCCGAAATCGAGGTAGGCTTTGTGCAGCTCATAGAAAAACAATGCCGCGACGCCTTTTCCATGGTATTCGGGATGGACGCCCAGCAGATACATATCGATTATTTCGTTCTTTTTGATTGCCTTCAGCAAGTAGTACCACCCCAGAGGGAATAATCGCCCGTTGCATTTCTGAAGGGCGTAGGTCAAGTTCGGCAGAGAGATTCCGAAGCCGACGATGTCGTCATCATTGTTGACGACAAACGAAACAAACTCCGGCCGGATAAAGCTAAAATACTGCTTCGTGTAAGCGTCCATCTGCTTCTCCGTGAGTGCGACAAAACCGTATAGGTCCTGGTAAGCATCGTTCAGCATGCGGAACATCTTCCGGGCATAGGGCAGCAGTTCTTTTGCTTTTTTCGCTTTCACCACCCGGATATCGTACCGCTTCTCAACCAACTCCTTAGTCTTCTCAAATTTTTCGGGGATGTGAGTAATCGCAAACTCGTACTGAACCCAGTCAGCGGCTTTGACAAAGCCCATCTGTTCCATATGGACCCGGTAATAGGCATAATTGTAAATCGATGTCATGATTGCCAACTGATCGAATCCCTCGATCAGCATGCCTTCATTATCCATATCGGAAAATCCGAGCGGGCCGTGAATCCCCGTCATCCCTTTGGATCTTCCCCATTCGGAAACCGTTTCGATGAGCTTTGCAGAAACCTCCGGATCATCAATAAAATCAATCCATCCGAACCGGACCAATTTTTCATGCCAGTGCTCGTTTGCCTTGTGGCTAATAAAGCCGGCTATCCGCCCAACAGGGGTTTTCCCGTGGTACGCAATCCAGTATTCCGCTTCACAATATTCAAATGCGGGATTTTTATCCTTTCGTAGGGTCTTCAATTCATCCATCCGCAGGGGAGGGCACCAGTATGGATTGTCTTTATAGAGGCGAAACTGGAAATCAATGAACCGTTTCAGCCCGCCGGCTGAATCGACTCGTTCTAACGTTATCTCTATTTGCTATGCAACTAAGATCGTCAAATTAGTTGGAGTTTTTTCCCCAGCCTGGCAAACCGGTCCAGGGCTATGTCAACCTGATCGCGGGTGTGCGTGGCCATGAGCGAGAAACGAATGAGTGCAGAATCTTTTCTAACGGCAGGGGATATCACCGGATTAACAAAGATCCCTTCATCCAGCAACATGCGCGTAAGCATCAGGGTTTTCAGATTATCCCTCACATAAATGGGAATGATGGGGGTTACGGTGTTTCCGATGTCAAATCCAAGTGTTCTAAACCGCTCGATCGTATAGTGGGTCAGATCCCATAGATTCCGGATTCGTCCAGGCTCGCTCCGGATGATTTCCAGGGCAGCGATGACCGTCGCCGCCGAGGCCGGAGTTATGCTGGCCGAAAAGATCAGGGAGCGGGAATGGTGCTTTATATAGTTGATGGTATCCCAGTCACTGGCAATGAATCCGCCGATGGATGCAAGCGATTTCGAAAAAGTGCCCATGATCAGGTCAACGCTGTCGGTCAGGCCG
>JAZDGR010000110.1:0-2634 GCA_043806735.1 bacterium
TGAACGGATTCGGGGGAATCTCCAATCTGATGCTGGCAAAAAGCGCCAGGCAGTTTATTTCCGATACCACGATCGCCGACAATTTGTACGCCTGGACCTTTACCCGCCATCCCATCCCCGGAAATCCCTATATCTATTTAGTACCATCCGACACCAACAACACCCTGGAAGGGATCAATGTGAACGATACAGCGTTTTTTATTTTCCGCCTTTACGTGAACACGATCACGAAAATCGGGCCCGATCCTTTGGAGGTGATCATGGACCGGGCGGTTTTACTCCGGCCCTTCAGCACAGGGATCACGGAGCATGGAGGCGGCAGACAAGAGCTATCCATGAAGGTATATCCCAATCCGGTTACCGATAAAGCAACCCTGGAATTCTTCGTTCCGGAATGGTCGGATGTAACCCTGACACTGTTCAACTCATACGGGCAACAGGTTGGTTCGACGATCCGGATCAGCCATGTCAGGGGTAAGATAATCCAGCCGGTCCGGATCCCCGAAGGACTACCTGCCGGGGTCTATTATCTCCGGGGACTTGTCACGGAACAGGAGACAGGCAACATCCGTATGATGACCACGAAACTGGTGGTACCGGGCGCAGACTGATCCCTGTATCTGCCCCGATCGAAAAAAAACAGGAGACCTGCTGGGATTCCCTACTGAACGATGACCTTTGCCCGGTAACAGGCTTCATCGAGCAGGAAATATTGCTGCTCGTTGATGGATGCATTTTCATTGCAGAGGTTCCAGGCATTGGTGAAGATCACTGCCGTGAAATCCGTCTGCGGGTCCGACACCATGCGCGACAGATACCCTGCATGGGACCCCCCGTGCCCGTAACCCAGGTTCAGGGCATACTGGATCCCGCAACCGTACCATCCACCCGGTGTGCTCCCCGGAGGAGGAGTCAGCATCACCTGGTTGATCCAGTAAGGAAGCAACACCCCCTCTCCCCTCAGGAGAAGGTGCAGGAACCGGGCAAGATCCTCCGGAGTGGTGATCAGGTTTCCTTCTGCCACGTTAGCCGAGATGTTGGATTCAGTCACATTCATAATAGTATCCGGAGTATAGATATATCCTTTTGCCAGAGGCGGGGGGATCTGGATGTCAGTACCAAGGTACGGGAAAGTGGAACTACCAAGACCCATGGGTTCCACGATCTGCTCAGTCAGAAACTGCTGATAGGTCTGGCCCGAAACCCGCTCAATGATCTTCCCCAGCATTGAATAGCCGGTATTGGAATAATGATAATTTGTGCCCGGAAGAAAAGAATAGAGCCTGCAGGTGGCAACGACGCTCACCAGCTCATCAAAGGTGAATGTGTGCCACCGATCCGCGAGCATGATATATTCGAGATAATTCATTCCTTTATAGGGAACCTGCACCGAAACCGTATCCGGGATCTTATCATTGGAAATGTCAAAGATACCCGCCCGGTGATGCAGCAGCTGCCAGATGGTGATCTCGTCGCGGAAAGGAACCTGGTAATCGGCTGTGAGCGGAAGATAAGTCATCTGTGTCCCCGGAATCGTATCCGTGATCTTCGCCTCAATCTTCAGTTTCCCGCGTTGTGCCAGCAGCAGGATGGCAGCTGAGGTGAATGTTTTGGTATTGCTGGCAGCCCTGAAATGCACCTGGTTGGAAATCCCTGTTCCCATGCCCGACGACACAAAGAAAGATCCTCTCTTTGAGATCACCTGCATGGCCAGGCCCCCCGGATAGGCGGGAAATTTCTGCTTATAGGTTGCCAGGACCTGCTCCAGCATGGTTTTCAGATCCTGTTGAATCTGCGTTTCTCCACCGGGCAGATATTCCGGTCCTGTTTTCTTACAGGATACAATAACTATGACGGCCACTGCGAGAAGGCTCAATCGGAATAGTTTCATAGGAAGATGTGATTAGAGTGTACAGATAAAAACCGGTCTGAATCCATGATTAAACCTGTCTTTGACAAATTCCGCGATCACCAGTTTTGGCACGTTCGCGTTGCAACCGTTTTTTCCTTTTAAAGATAGTGGTGAAAGTAAGTCCGACCAAAATATTCAGGAGGGTTATATCAAAATAAATCCCGTTGGAAAAAGGCAACCAGGTGGTTCTCTTGAGGATCGATACCAATACCGCAAAGCTCATCAGACAGGCCCATACCACGGTGATGAACCTGCAACCGCGGATGAAATTTACCTCATTCCAGCGTTCTTTCGGCAAACCTCTCCGGGCGTATTGCAAAGCAAATGGTTTCCCGATTAAAACAGTAAACCACATGATGGCGGCAAGCGCCAGATTTGATATTAAATCCATTTCCATAGCTATCCATTTATTATTCAGGAAATCAACCATAATGAGGCAAATTAAAAAAAAGATGCAGGTACCCCATTGAAGGATAAAGCCTCGTTTCAGATCGCCAAAACCAAGGGTAACCGAAGCAATCAGACTTATGACAATAGCGATCTTCAGGCTCAGCATGGTGTGGCCGGAAAAAAAGAGAAAAAGCATCCATGGGAGAAACCCCAGCATCAGCAGTCCAAGCTCTTTCAAATCAGGAATGAAACTTTCAGTATTTTTCATTGGATAATAATTTTGCCGAAAACGTGATCTCCACTGCCTTAAAGTGGCAATAATTTTATCAAAG
>JAZDGR010000111.1:0-3349 GCA_043806735.1 bacterium
AGTGTGCGGAAACAGGGAAAAATCATTCCTGTCTAAAGGGTCCAGCATCACCACGCACACATCGCTTCCTGCATGGCGGAACACCGGCTGGACGAACCTGTGATTGGAATCGCCTTTGACGGAACCGGCCTGGGAACCGACGGCAGGATCTGGGGATCTGAATTTTTCGTGGCTGATTTGAACGGTTTTGAACGGGTCAGCCATTTTGACTACCTGCCTATGCCGGGGGGTGATAAAGCGGTTGAAGAACCCTGGAGGATGGCGCTTTCCTGTTTATACCGGGCTTTTGGAGAGGATCTTACCGACCTGGGAATACCGCTTCTTAAACAGATCGGGCCAACTAAGGCAGAGTGGATCCTCCGGATGATCAGGCAGGGGGTACACTGTCCGGATACCTGTGGGGCAGGGCGCTATTTCGACGCGGTAGCCGCCTTGCTCGGTTTATGTTTTACATCGGGTTACGAAGGGGAGGGTCCCATGAAACTGGAGGCCATCACCCGGAAAGGGATTCAGGATGCTTATCCCGTTCAACCAGGTCCATCAATTTCTTTTCAACCGGCTTTCTTTGAGATGGTAGCGGACATCCGGTCGGGTACGGATCCGGGAATCATTGCGACGAAATTTCATAATTCCATAATCTCTGCTATTTTTGAAACGGCATCCGGGATTCGAAGGGAATATAAATTGGACAAGGTAGTTCTTTCCGGAGGAGTATTTCAGAACCGTTACCTCACGGAACATGTATTGAAGAAACTAAAGGGAAGTCAATTCAAGGTTTATACACATGCTGCGGCCCCCCCCAATGACGGCGGGATTGCTCTCGGGCAACTGGTGATCGCAGCAAAACGAAGAAATAATTATGTGTTTGGGTATACCGGCGAAAGTAATCCGCGTGGACAATGGCCAGGCTCTGGTAGCGATCGGAGAGATTGAATACCAAGCCAATATCGGGCTTCTGGAAGAAGTCAGTCCCGGTGATTTTATCCTGCTTCATGCCGGATTCGGAATCGGGAAGGTTGATCCGGAGGAAGCAGCAGAAACGATCAGGCTGATCCGGGAAATTGAAAAGAACAATCCAGTTGAGCAGGATGGAAATCTTCCCCAGCAATTTCCGGAATAAAGCAGCCATTCAGGGCCTTTCGCGGGAGATCCATCGGATCTCCCGGAAGAGGGTTAAGTTGATGGAGGTTTGCGGTGGCCATACCATGGCCATTCACAGGTTCGGATTGAGATCCATGCTGCCCGCCACCGTGGAACTTCTTTCAGGGCCCGGATGTCCGGTGTGCGTTTCCAGCCGGCAATACCTGGATGGCTGTGTGGAATTGAGCCGGCATGAGGATGTAATCATTGCTACCTACGGGGATTTGATCCGGGTTCCGGCATCCGCATCAAGTCTCGAAAAGGAACGGAGCCGGGGTGGCGATATCCGGATCGTTTATTCTGTCATGGAGGCGCTTGCCCTGGCGAAACAGAACCCCGATAAAAAAGTGGTTTTCCTGGGGATCGGATTTGAAACCACAGCCCCAGCCAGCGCCTATGACGTTTCGGCAGCCAGGGAGCGTAACCTGGCTAATTTTTTTCTGTTCAGCGCGCACAAAGTGATGCCTCCTGCCCTTCGTGCACTGGTGGATGAGCAACTGAAAATTGATGGATTCATCGCCCCCGGACATGTCAGCTCCATTACAGGCACCGAAATATACCGGTTTCTCCCTGAGACATATGGCAAGGGGGTGGTGGTTTCCGGCTTCGAACCGATGGATGTGATGCAATCGATTCATTCGCTTGTGAAGCAGTTCGAAGAGGGTCGTCCCACGGTAGAGAACCAATATACAAGGGTCGTCAAACCCACGGGGAACGCAAAAGCGTTGCGTTTGCTTGAAACGGTATTTGAACCTGCTGACGAAACCTGGCGGGGGCTAGGAATGATCCCTTTAAGCGGATTAGAGCTCCGCAGTGAGTTTGAGTCTTTCGATGCCCGGAAGTATTTTGCCTTGAAAAAATCCCATTGGAAGGAGCCTGCCGGGTGCATCTGCGGGGAGATCCTGAAAGGATTGAAAACTCCACAGCAGTGTGCTTTGTTTGCCGCCTCTTGCACGCCAGCCAGTCCCGTCGGCGCCTGCATGGTTTCGGCGGAGGGAAGTTGCGCCATTGTGTATAAATATAACCGGGACTGATGGAAGAACCACGGATTCTATTGGCCCACGGGGGCGGGGGGGCGCTGATGAACGACCTGATCCGTACCCATTTTATCCGGCAGTTTAGAAATCCGGTCCTGGCCCGACAATCGGACTCGGCCGTACTACAGTTGCCCCACAACCGCATCTCCTTTACTACCGATTCCTTTGTGGTGGATCCGATCTTTTTTCCGGGAGGAGATATCGGGAAACTGGCGGTTTGCGGTACCCTGAATGACCTCGCCGTTTCAGGGGCCAAACCTCTCTACCTGAGTGTCGCATTCATCCTGGAAGAGGGAATGCTGATCAGCGAACTGGAGCTGATCATCCGGTCGATGGCAATGGCTGCTGAAGAGGCCGGTGTCTCCATTGTTGCCGGGGATACAAAGGTGGTCCCGAAAGGGAAAGGAGATAAGGTCTTTATCACCACAACCGGCGTTGGAACTATTGCGGATGAGACGGCCGAAATCGGCTCAGGAAAAAAAGTCAGGCCCGGGGACCTGATCCTTGTCAACGGCGCCCCGGGCGAGCATGGTATTGCCGTGTTGCTCCGGCGGGAGTCTTTCCGTTTGCAGTCGCCTCTTCTATCTGACTGTGCCAATCTGTACCCGTTGATCAGGGAAGTGCTGGATGTTTGTCCCGATGTACATTTCATGCGCGACGCTACCCGTGGAGGGATGGCAACGGTGTTATGCGAACTAGCCGGGATGCGGAAGGTAGGGATCGAACTGGATGAAGACCAGATTCCGGTGAATCCGGGTGTTGCCGATGCCTGCGAACTGTTGGGGCTGGATCCGTTGTATATCGCCAACGAAGGGAAAGCGGTATTTGTGGTTCCGGAATTGGCTGCCGTTAAGGTACTTGAGGTGATGAAGAGCCATCCGCTGGGCGTGCAAGCTGCCATCGTCGGACAGGTTACGGAACAGCATCCGGGCAAGGTGATCCTGAACACCTCGCTGGGCGGCCGGCGCTGGATTGATTACCTGACGGGGGAACAGCTGCCGAGGATTTGTTGATTGCAATGATTGCCATGTATTGCCATGTATTGCCATTTATTGCCATTTATTGCCATGAATTGCCATGAATTATGCACGAACTTTCGATCGCCTTAAATATTCTTGACATTGTTGAGGAGGAATGCCGGAAGGCCGGATCGGAGCAGGTGGGGGAGGTGG
>JAZDGR010000112.1:0-12391 GCA_043806735.1 bacterium
GGGGAATCTCACTTCGTCGACAAATGCATGGATTTCTTCCAGGTCGGAGAGCTCTTTCCAGCGGGGCTGGTCAATATCCAGCCTGTCCAGCAAAGAAGAAAACTTGTGGCGGTTTTCCGCCCGGTCGATGTCTTCCGGAGAAGTTCCCAGGATGTTCACCCCGGCCCGGAAGAGAGGCATTGCCAGGTTGTTGGCGATTTGTCCGCCCGTCGAAACAATGACTCCTTTGGGTTGCTCCAGTTCATGGATGTCCAGTACCCGTTCAAACGAAAGCTCGTCGAAATAAAGCCGGTCGCAACTATCGTAATCGGTACTGACCGTTTCGGGATTGAAATTGATCATTACCGATCGGTAGCCCTCTCTTCTCACTGTTGTGAGGGCGTTAACCGAACACCAGTCAAATTCCACCGAGCTGCCGATCCGGTAAGCTCCCGAACCGATGACGATGACCGATTGCCCGTCCTGCTCAGGAATGATGTCGCTAGAGGATGCGTTGTAGGTGAGGTAGAGGTAGTTGGTTTGTGCCGGGTACTCGGCTGCCAGGGTATCGATCTGTTTGATGAAGGGATAAATCCCGGCTTTTTTCCGGAATTCCCGTATCCGGAGCATCTTCTCCCGCATGCTCCCGCCGTCTTTCAGTACAAAACGGGCAATCTGAAAATCGGAAAACCCTTTTTTCTTGGCTTTCCGGAACGTCTCTTCCGGTATATTCTCCGGAACCTCATATTGCTTCAACTCCTGCATCAGGTCGTAAACCGACTTCAGTTTTACCAGGAACCACTTGTCTATTTTGGTAAGGTCGTGGATGCGGTCGATCGAATAGCCAGCATGGAAGGCGCTGGCGATACAGTAGATCCGCATATCGGTGGGTTCCGACAGCGCCTTTTCCAGATCCGGAAAATCGAGGTCGTTGTTCCCCACAAATCCATGCATCCCCTGCCCTACCATGCGCAACCCTTTCTGGATCGCCTCTTCGAAGGTCCTTCCGATTGCCATCACTTCACCCACACTTTTCATGCTGGAACCGATTTCCTTCGATACCCCGATGAATTTATTCAGGTCCCACCGGGGAATCTTGCAAACGATGTAATCCAGTGCCGGCTCAAAAAAAGCGGTAGTGGTTTTGGTGATCGAGTTTTTCAGTTCATGAAGCCCATACCCGAGAGCCAGTTTAGCTGCTACAAACGCGAGCGGATACCCCGTGGCTTTGGAAGCCAGTGCCGAAGACCTCGACAGCCTCGCGTTTACCTCAATCACCCGGTAATCTTCCGATTCCGGATCCAGGGCGTATTGCACGTTGCACTCCCCGACAATTCCAACGCTCCGGATGATCTGAATGGAAAGCTGGCGTAATTTATGGTACTCGTTGTTGGTCAGGGTTTGAGACGGCGCAACCACGATGCTCTCCCCGGTATGGATCCCGAGCGGATCGAAGTTCTCCATGTTGCACACAGTGATGCAGTTGTCGTACTTGTCCCGCACCACTTCATATTCTACCTCTTTCCATCCCTTGAAGGACTCCTCCACCAGGATCTGGTTGGAATAAGAGAATGCCTTGTCGGCCAACTTCGTCAGCTCTTCCCTGTTGTTGCAGAAGCCGGAACCCTGTCCTCCCAGGGTAAAAGCCGCCCGCACGATGACCGGGAATCCCAGTTCTTCCGAGGCCTTCAATGCATCATCCCGGTTGGTGACCGCAATGCTTTTCGGTGTTTTTACATCAATCGACCGGAGCTTTTCGGCAAACAACTTCCGGTCTTCCGTCTCAATGATCGCTTCAACCGGCGTTCCCAGAACCTTAACTCCGTGCTTTTCAAAAATCCCTGATTTGAATAACTGAATCCCGCAGTTGAGGGCAGTCTGTCCGCCAAACGCCAGGAAGACTCCGTCGGGTTGTTCTTTTTCCAGGACCTTCTCCACAAAATAGGGAGTAACCGGTAAGAAGTAGATCTTGTCGGCAATCCCTTCGGATGTCTGGACGGTAGCAATATTTGGATTGATCAGCACGCTGGTAATTCCCTCTTCCCGTAAGGCTTTCAACGCCTGCGACCCGCTGTAATCAAACTCCCCGGCCTCCCCGATTTTGAGGGCTCCGCTGCCTAATACAAGGACTTTTTTTATCCGGTCCATTCCGATCATCGGGTATGTTCAATCAGGTTCAGGAATTCATCAAACAGGTATTCGGTATCGGTCGGACCGCTGGATGCTTCGGGGTGGAACTGCACCGAAAAGAAGGGGCGGGTTTTATGCCGCATGCCTTCATTCGTCTGGTCGTTCAGGTTGATGAAAAAGGGCTCCCATCCATCACTCAGCGTCCGGTTATCAATGGCGTACCCGTGATTTTGTGACGTGATGAAGGCTTTGTTGGTGCCCACCATCAGCACCGGTTGATTGTGGCTGCGGTGTCCGTATTTCAGCTTGTAAGTGTCGGCGCCCGAAGCCAGTGCCAGCAACTGGTTTCCCAGGCATATTCCGAAAATCGGTTGATCCTTTTTCAGCGCCTGGCCGAGATGCCGGATGGTGGTATCGCATAGTTTCGGGTCCCCCGGACCATTGGAGATAAAAAGTCCGTCGTATGGCTCTTTTAAAAAATCGAAATCCCAGGGAACCCGTATGACGGTAGTATCGCGTTTCAGAAAGTGGCGGATGATGTTGTACTTCACTCCGCAGTCAACCAGCAAAATCCGGTGCCGCCCCGTTCCGTAAACTTGTTTTTCCTTAGTACTCACCCGGGCTACCAGATTTTCCTTGTTGGGATCCATAAAATCAACCGGGTCACCTTCAAATTCGATCTTCCCGGGCATGGCCCCCTGTTCACGGATAAGCTTGGTCAGGGCCCGTGTATCAATTCCTGTCAGACCCGGGATCCCGCTGCGCTGCAACCATTCCCCCAGACTTTCATTGGCATTCCAGTGGCTGTATTCGTCGGAGTAATCGGCGATAATCAATCCGGTTATTTGAAGGTGATCCGATTCATAAAATTTGAAGAGCTCGTTTTCTGAGGTCTCGGCCGGTACTCCGTAATTTCCGATCAGGGGATAGGTAAGAACAAGGATCTGCCCTTTGTAGGATGGATCGGTGAGGCTTTCGGGGTAGCCGGTCATGGAGGTGTTGAAGACCACTTCGCCCGCAACAGAATGTTCGCTTCCAAAGGATTGGCCGTAAAATACTGTTCCGTCTTCCAATCGTAACTTGGCTAATCTCATCCTGTAAGTGCTATGGGTATTCCGGCCAGAAAATCCCCGTAAAAGTACTGGTACATTCAGGAAATCAGGGAGCGAAAACGGCGGTTTTTATCAACAACCGTCAGGAGTTTTTCATCAGGATGAGAAAAGAAATCCCTAGATTTGTACGTTGTTAGTTGAGGCATGGATATTTACATTCGAAAAAAACGTTGGAAATGGATCCTCTTTATCGGGGCCATCTTGATTGTTACCGCTTCTTTATACTACACCAATATCCTGGCCGAACAGATCCGGAGAGACGAGCGGAAAAACGTCGAGATTTGGGCCGATGCCATCCATCGGAAAGCTGACCTGGTGAACTTTACGAACATCTTGTTTGAACAGATCAAGACCGAAGAACGTAAACGGGTCATCCAGCTGGCCGAAGCGCAAAAAAGACTGAATCTGGATATCTCTAACGACGACCTGAATTTTTACCTGGATCTGATTTCCCAGAATACCACCATCCCGGTCATCCAGACTGACGAACAAAACAACATTATCTCCGTTCGAAATGTTAGCTTTAATCCCGATACGGTTCCCATGCTCCTCGGCAGGCTGCGGGATGAATTCACCTTCTACCCTCCCATCGTAGTGAATTACTGGGCCGATAAAAAATTCTACCTCTATTACAAGGATTCAAATATTTTTACCGAGCTGAAAACCGCACTGGATGATCTGATCAGCTCGTTTTTTTCGGAAGTCGTGCTGAATTCGGCATCGGTACCCGTGATCATCACGGATTCTACAAAAAATGTAGTGATCGCGTATGGGAATCTCCTGGAAAACAAGATGGCTGATTCCGCATTTGTCTCCCGAACCCTCGAATCCATGGCATCCCAGAATACCCCCATTGAAGTGAACCTGGCCGATACCGGGATCCGGTACATCTTCTACAAAGACTCCTTCCTGCTGACCCAGTTGAAATACTATCCCATTATACAGTTTGCCGTGATTGGGTTGTTTTTGTTCATCGCATATCTGCTCTTCAGCACCGCCCGTAAATCGGAACAGAACCAGGTATGGGTAGGGATGGCGAAAGAGACTGCCCATCAGCTGGGGACCCCTCTCTCTTCGATGATTGGCTGGGTGGAACTCTTGAAGTTGAAGGGCCTGGACGACGATACGATAAAAGAGATTGAAAAGGACGTGCTCAGGCTGGGAACCATCACCGACCGGTTTTCCAAGATCGGCGCTGCGGCCCGACTCGAATCTTTCAATATCGTCCAGGTGATCCATGATACGATCGGTTACATCAAATCCAGGATCTCTCCGAAAGTCAGGTTTGATATGGCCCCCGCCTTCGCCACGAACATTTCTGCTCCTATAAACCTCCATCTCTTTGAATGGGTGATCGAAAATCTCTGCAAAAATTCCGTGGATGCGATGGAAGGAAATGGAACCATCCACATCGAGGTCAGCCAGGATGAGACCCAGGTCTTCATCGACATCTCCGACACCGGAAAAGGGATCCCGAAATCGCGGTTCAAAACCATCTTTCATCCCGGATACACTTCCAAAACACGCGGGTGGGGGCTTGGGTTGACTCTTTCGAAGCGGATCATCGACAATTACCACAAAGGGAAGATTTTCGTCAGATTCTCTGTCGTGGGGAAGGGAACCACGTTCCGGATTATCCTTAAAAAGTAATCCCTGTGGCCGGGATCTATATCCATATTCCTTTCTGCAGGCAGAAATGCAATTATTGTAATTTTTTCTCCCTGGCTACCACGAAATTCCACGATGAATTTACGGATGCGCTCCTGAAGGAGATTGAACTCACCAAAGATTATCTGGGAGGAGATCCGGTTGAGACCATCTATTTCGGTGGGGGAACTCCTTCATTACTATCTGTCAAACAGCTGGAGGAGATTCTGAAAAAGTTGCGCGATGCATCCCCCTCTCCCGGCTTCTCCCCAACCAGCGACCCCACCCCCAGCCCCTCCCCTGAAGGGGAGGGGCGTATTCGGCATCCGGATTATACCCCTCCCCCGACCCCTCCCCAACAAGGGAGGGGAGCTCCCGAAATTACCCTGGAAATGAACCCCGACGACGTCACACCGGAGTATTTGACAATGTTATATTCCAGCGCGATTAATCGTGTGAGCCTGGGGGTGCAGTCGTTTTTCAACGAAGACCTGCAATATCTTGGGAGGATTCATACTGCGGAGCAGGCTAGAAAGGCGATTGAAGAGATACGAGATGCGCTGATCCCGTATCCCGTATCCCGTAACCCGTATCTCAGTGTGGATCTCATCTACGGCATCCCGACACTGACCAACGAGCATTGGCGAGAAAACCTCCAGATCGTTATTGATCTGGGGATTCCGCACATCTCAGCCTATGCCTTAACCGTGGAGCCGAAGACGCCACTAGCCTGGCAGATCGGAAAAGGCATCAGGCACCCGGTATCTGACGATCAGGCATCGGAACAGTTTGAGATCCTGATGGAAGTGATGGAGGAACACGGGTACATTCAGTATGAAATTTCCAATTTTTGCCTGCCCGGATATGAATCACGGCACAACAGCAACTACTGGAAAGGAATTCCTTACCTGGGTCTGGGGCCTTCAGCCCACTCCTATAATGGTACCTCCCGCCGCTGGAATCCACTACATCTTACATCTTACATACAAGGAATCCGGTCCGGAATCCCTCAATTTGAAGAGGAGATTCTCACCATCACGCAGCAATACAACGAATACGTAATGACCTCAATCCGAACCCTCAGGGGGTGTGATCTATATGTGATTAACCTGCGGTATGGACAGGCGTATGAAACCTATTTCCGGAATCAGGCAATCCGGCATCTGGCCTCCGGGCATTTCACAGAATCATCCGGTATCTTTACATTGACCAACAAAGGAAAACTGCTGGCGGACGGGATTGCAGCAGATTTGTTTTATTCTTGTGGTTAACAAAACCTTGAGAAAGTTCCCAACGGCAATTTTCGCTCTGCCCGGTCGGAAAAATATAACTCCCCGCTCTGGATCTGCCGGGAGTCGCCGAAATGGGTGTTCACCAGGTTCTCCCCGATCAGGGAGGAGAAACCCATGGAATAAAAACTCAGTACTAAGAAGCCCTTTTCGGGATTCAACAATTGTGCACACAACGCCAGTATTTCATCCACCGACTCTTCCAGCACCCATTTTTCCCCATCCGGTCCGCGCCCATATGCCGGTGGATCTAGAATAATCCCATCGTACCTATTCCCCCGTTTAACCTCACGCTGAACAAATTTCAACGCATCCTCCACCACCCATCGAATACCCTCCAGGCCACTGGCCTCCATATCCTCCCGGGCCCAGGTGATCACCGGCTTCACCGAATCCACATGTACCACATCGGCTCCTGCTGCCCGGGCTGCCAATGATGAGCCGCCGGTGTAAGCGAAGAGATTCAGGATACGCGATGCGGGATGCGCGATATCATAAATGAACTTCCAGTTCTCCGCCTGCTCGGGAAAGACCCCGATATGACCAAAAGCTGTTAGTCCCAACCGAAACTTGAGAGACATCTCTTTGTAGGTATATCCGATCATCCATTGATCAGGCATCCCGGGTTTTTTTATCCATTCTCCCCGTTCTTCCTTCCTGATCTCCTGACTCCCTGATTTCCGTGAATCGTGAATCGTGAATCGTGAATCGTGACTGGTGACTAGCGACTGGTGACTGGTGACTGGGAACTGGGAACCGGAAACTTTTGACTGGTGACTGGAGGATTTTCCTCTTGCAAAGCGGGCATTTGCAAGGTTATCCCATTCTTTTGCGGATAACGCTTTCTTCCATACCGCCTGGGGTTCGGGACGAATCAGGATGTAATCCCCAAACCGTTCCAGTTTCTCCCGGTCACCGGTGTCGATCAGTTCGTAGTTGGTCCAGTCGGTGGAGGTGAGGAGTTCCATAAATTGAAATAGCGAGGTGGCGAAGTAGCGAAATTAGTTAAACCGGGGAATATTTCAATTCAATAATCAACCAGGGTCAGCGCAAATTTGTACCTTTACAAAAAGAAGATCTTCATGGTGATTCAACAGGTCATTGAGGAAATAACCGGAATCCTTGACCGGCTGCATATACCTTACATGATATCGGGTAGTATTGCTTTTAACCTGTACGCTATCCCCAGGTCCACACGCGACATTGACCTGGTGGTGGAATTGCAGGAAAATAATATACCGCCATTCCTCAATGCCATTTCCGGAAGGTACTATGTCAATGAAGATACCGTTAAAGAAGAAGTTCGCCGGAAAGGAATGTTCAATATTATCGATCAACACTCCAGCTACAAGATCGATTTTATCCTGCTTACTAACCGTCCATATGAACAGCTTAAATTCAGCCGGAGGAAAACAGTTACAATTACCGATCAAAAGATATGGATTATCGGTCTTGAAGACTTGATTATCTCAAAACTAATGTGGATACAGAGCGTTGAAAGCGAGCTTCACAAAAGAGATATCCGTATGTTGCTTGAAAATCCTGAGGCCGACAGGGTCTATATCAACCGTTGGATCGCTGAAATGAAACTAAAAACATTTGGATTATTCACCTGATGAACGATACCGCACCTGAAATCCAGAAGAAGTTTTCCGAACTGTTCCGTTGCAAATCTCCGGAAGAAAGGTTTCTGTTGGGATTAGAGATGATTGAATCAGGACGGGAATTCATGATTGCCGGCATTAAAATGGAACATCCCGACTATTCAGATGATGAAATAACACGCGAACTACTCCGGCGATTCCGGCGTTATGATCCTTCCCTATCGTGGCTCGACAACCTGAACCTTTAGCAAAAGCTAACTTCTAACATACTTGGTTTAAGCACGAAAGACCCTCCCTGCTCCCATTGCCTGAACCCCGTTGAAAACTTGAAAAAATACAAGGGAACTGTTGTGAATGAAATTGTTGGGTTTAATGTTGACGATACCCTTGGCAAAGCGGAATTTCACAAAATGATGGAGCCCGGCTTCAGAATGTACGATGTGGACATGGAGGATGTTTATCAGCTTTCAACAATAACGCTCCGGTTCAAATCTCAAAGTTGTCTTCTGCCGAACGTACTGATAAAATATTCAAGTTCGCCGGAAGCATTATAAGGTGCGCCCAGATAACCCATATAAGCATATTTGACAAACGGTTGACTTTGCGGATTCATGGCGACCGGTCAGGCAATTTTAAAGTATGGGCCCGTAAACTCCGGAATTGGTCTTATCCAGCCTCCAAAGGTTTTTGCATCATCCCAACCGGCAGGTTTTGTCAAGGTCGAAGGCAATTCTCCTGCAAGGGTCTTTGGATTATTCTGAATATAATAGCTTACACTCTTGCCGGCATTTACTTTCCATGCTTCATAAAAGGTAATATCAATATCCTTATAAACTTTAGGGCAATTTATTGTCGCTTTGCGTTTTGTGGAAATCTCCTGAATGATATACCCCCCCTTTGGAGAAGGTTTGGCGAGAGAAAACTTTACCTCCCATATATAGCCTCCGCATGCATACTTGGTTGGTCCTTTTACATTGACCACTGACAGTTCTGCACCGGATGGTTCTTTGAGTTCCTCACATCCGGGAAGTACCAGGAAGAGAATAACAAGAAGTGAAATTGTGATGCAGCCTGTCGGAATGAGGAATTTTTCTTGGTATCTTTGACCAATATGCCCGAAAAGGTCCAGGATAAATCGGTTTATTCTTTGCTCGAGGTGATGGAGAGCATCCGGCGAACGCTGGGGGAGCGTTATACCAGCGCCTTCTGGGTTAAAGCTGAAATGAACAAGTTGAACCATTATGTGCATTCGGGGCATTGTTATCCTGACCTCCTTGAAAAGAGGGAGGGGAAAATAGTGGCACAGATCAAAGCAAACCTGTGGAAGGAAGACTACCTTCGGATCAATGAGAATTTTCTTCGGGTGTTGAAAGAACCCCTGAAAAACGGCATCAACATTCTCTTTTCGGCCCGGATTACCTTCGACCCGGTTCACGGCCTATCGCTCCGGATCCTCGACATCGACCCCTCCTATTCCCTGGGTGAACTGGAACGGGAAAAACAGGAAACGATAGACCGGCTCCGCAAAGAGGGGATTTTCGACGCCAATAAACAGGTAAAGCTGGCTCTGGTTCCGCAACGGGTTGCCATTATCTCGGTGGAAACCAGCAAAGGTTTTGCTGATTTCCGGAAGATGATCGATGCCAATTCCTGGGGATACTGCTTTTTCTACATGCTCTTTCCTTCCCTGTTGCAGGGAGAAAAGGTGGCGGAATCCATTGGGCGGCAACTTGAACGAATCAGGCTGGTTCAACGTCATTTCGATGCCGTCGCGATCATCCGGGGAGGGGGGGGTGATATCGGGTTAGCCGGTTACAATCAATACGAACTTGCCCGGCAGGTCGCTCTTTTTCCACTTCCGGTGATCACAGGTATCGGACATGCCACCAACGAGACCGTCACCGAGATGGTCGCTTTCCGCAACTGCATCACCCCTACCGACCTGGCCGGATTCCTGATCCAGCAGTTCCACAATTTTTCAGTCCCGGTCAAAGAAGCACAACGGGTCGTTGCCGATGCCGGGAGACAGATTCTTTCCGATGAGCGACGTAATCTGATCGAATCGGCCGTAAATTTCCGGAATCGCACCCGTCATTTTCTTGCTTCATCGGCCCGGATGCTGATCCACCAGGCCACCGGGATCAGAGGATTCACAGGCTTCTTTATCCGGAATAACCGGGATATTCTTGCCCAATCGTCCCATCTGCTTTTAATCGGCACCGCCAGGTTGATAACCGACCGTTCCACCGCTGTTGAAACCCTTACCAGGCAGATGGAACTACTTGATCCGAAACGGGTACTATCCAGAGGATATTCCATCACCATGGTAAACGAAAAACCCGTGCGCAGTTCCTCCCAAGTAATTCCCGGTGATTCCCTGAAAACCATTACATTTGATGGTTCCATTATAAGTACCGCAACCGAAATTCAACCCGAACCGAAGCCATGAGCGAAAAGATCACCTATACCGAAGCGTATGAAGAGCTTCAGGCGCTTGTCGATGAGATCGAAACCGGAGAGATCTCGGTCGATCAGCTTTCTGAAAAGGTCAAACGCGCAGCATTCCTGATCAAGACCTGCAAGCAGAAACTCACCTCTACGGAAGAGGATGTGAACAAGATCCTGAAAGAGCTGGAGGGAGAAGGGGAGTGAAGAGGGAAGAAGGAAGAGGGACGAAGATTATGAATACTCGAATAATAGAATAACGAAGTGTGAAATCAGAATCTGTAATTATCCTATCGGCTGAAAAACCGGGTTATCCTGCATCATCTCCAGGCAATCCTGTAATGTCAGATCCGTTGCCACCAGAAACCACTGTTCCGTATGCCTAAAGTAAGAAAGATTGAACTTGTCACGTCCAACATATTCCAATCTGACAAATTTGACCTCAAATTCATCAGCAATCCGGTTAGGCTCCTCTGATTTGTACTTCTCACAGAAGTAAAGATAGTTTCCCCGCCATCTGGTGTAGATATCAATCAGGTAGTTGAACCTCTTATCTGGATCTGATCTGATATACTGTTTTTTAAATTGCTCGACCAAAGGTTGGCAAATCTCAATGATTTCTTGCTTTTTAATTTCAAAAATTGCTGTTTTGGATGTGGGAGAAACCTTAATCCAAATTTTCCGCTTCTTCATAATACTGTCAATTTAGATGGGTTATTTACTGGTCATATGATTGATTTTCCCTGTCAATTAACTGTGCGGATCGTCAAATTTTGCTACGAGGTTTCCTGCCTTGATAAAACAATCGAACTTCTTTGCATCATAAAAATGGAATAATCTCTGGGTTGGCGTCACTTCAAAAATAAGTTGGGTACAGACAGACATGTAATTATTGGTCTTAGGGAGCTTTGTTGCTAGCTTGAAATTTCTTTTAAACCAGGGAATTTCTTCCTCGTCGAGGTTGGTAATTGAGGAGGCGAAAAACCGTGTTTTTGGATTGAAGTAATGAAACGATATCATCCTTTTCTTCATGCCAAGTTGAAGAAATTCGATCGTTGATCTGGTCGAAGGATTGAGATGAATTTTCAAAAGGTTTGCATTGTCAAATAACAGATGTATCTCAATGGCATAAGCTTTCTTATCGATGTTCAACATCCTGAATTTCAGAAAAGGCTCGGGATTTTGTCTGGGATTAATCCCAAAATGTTTCAGGTCGGAGTTCGAACAAATCAATAAAATACCGGCCTTGGGATCATCTCCGAAAAGGATTGAACAGGGTAATGCATGCTGTAAAGGGAATACCCCAAGGTTTTTAACAAGATCAACCGGATACAAAAAGGATGGATTATGATTGCTTTTCATTCATTAAAATTAATCATCTGAGCAAAAATTTCGACTTTAATTTTTCATAAAAATGCCTCCGACCTGTTAATAAGTCATTTTTATGAAAAATTCAATCCTGAATAAGGTTACTCCTGATGAAGCCTTAGAAATCTTACACCGGTTAGCAAAGAAAAATCCGGGAATGATAAAAGAAATTGAAACAGAAGCAGAGCTGCTTTTGAAAAAAATTGATATTAAAAAAATTGTTGATGATGTACATTCTGTGTTAAATGGGCTCGATGTTGAAGAACTTTGGGATCGTTCCGGATCTCACAGAGATGGTTATTCTTCTCCGGAAGATCAAGCTGTTGAAATGATGGAAGAAGCATTGGAACCCTATAATGACGAAGTTATCAGATACCTGGATTTTGGCATGCTCCCTGAGGCTAAGGTCTATTGTATGGGTGTTTTGAAAGGAATTTATCAATATGAACAGGAATCAAAATCGAATTCTAAAGACTGGTTTGCAGATATTCCGGCCGAATGCTTTGGATATTTATTAACGAAATGGAAGAAGAGAACAACGGATCGGGTTGATCTGAAGGAGATGAATGATTTCTTAAAAACCGAATGCAGCCGCTGGTCAAGTTGGGCATTAAAAAATTAACAGTACGGCAAAGTGTTTGCCTTTTACCCAAAAAGCTCCTTAATCTCCTCCTGCGAAAGATCTTTCAACGGGTTTCCCGAAGGAATAAATGTATCGGAAAGCTGCTGTTTGCGCTGCTGCAATTTCAGCATCTTTTCTTCAATTGTATCTTGAGTAATGAACTTATAGGCGATCACTTTTTTATTCTGCCCGATC
>JAZDGR010000113.1:0-11426 GCA_043806735.1 bacterium
GTTTTTATCTTTTTTTGCAACCATCCGCAATACGTAAAAGAGTCGTATCAACGTTTTCTTGAGAACCAGCTCCGTGAGAAGTTTCCCTTCACCGGTGTTCCCATGGAGATCTTCTTCAGGCAAAAGTGATCCATGACAGAGATCAGACGCATTGACAAATTTTTCCAGAGGATCCTCACCGAACCCTTTACCGAACTCGTATTTCAACGCAGAAATAAAGAGTACGGGTCCTATCAGCTTCGGCGGAAATACCTGAAGACGCTTTGCATTTCAGTCGGATTCAGTACCCTTGTTTTCTTTTTTCTGTTTTTAATCCCGTTCCTGATCTTTATGGCACAAGGGATCAATGCAGGTCTCGAGACGGAATACATATACGAAGTGGAATATATTCCGTTTGCTCCACCCGAAGACCTCGAACTGGTTGAACTCGCTAAAGCTCACGCCAAAGCGCCCAATGAACAACAGGTACCCCCGGCAATTACCGATACCGTCATCCCCGAAAAAGAAAAACCTCCCAAACCGGTTTTGCCGGACAAAGAGAAGGATCAACCGGAAGAAGCAGATACATCAAGTTATGGGACTAACGGGGACGAACAAGGAAGACAGGCGGGAACCGATACAGCTGTTTCCACTACCATTGATGTTTATCCGCGTTATCCGGGAGGGGATGAAGCCCGCCTGTACTATCTCAGAACCCATGTAATCTATCCGCAGGAGGCCATTCAGAAAGGAATCCAGGGAACCGTCATGGTGGTTTTTGTGGTGGAGGCTGATGGCTCCGTCAGCAGCGTAAAGATCGGGAAAGGGATCGGAGGAGGGTGTGATGAAGAGGCGGTGAGAGTGACCTGGGAGATGCAGAGATGGAGCCCGGGAAAAAGAAGCGGCCGGCCTGTCCGGGTCATGGTACGGATGCCCATCATCTACAGATTACCCAAAAAGTAAAAAATAACCGGGGCATTCGCCCCGGTTTTTCTGGTTATTTCTTTTCCGGATCTGTCTTTGCAGGCTCGCTGGACTTCTTTCCATGTGCGCAACACCCTTTCGAATCTTTCCCCATGGAACATTCCTTTTTTGCGGCTTTCGGACAATCGCTTGGGGCATCTTTGGATACTTGTTCGGTTTTGGCAGGTTCGGTTGATTTGGCCGGTTTCTGCGGCATTTGTGCAAACGTCAATCCGGCAATCAGAAATAATGCGGAAATTAAAACAACTGCTTTTTTCATAATCTTATGGTTTTTAATTTATCAATTTAGATTCAGTTCAGATAACGCAAATATATGAAGAAAAGTGGATACCAAAAATAATAATAATAAAAATAAATTAAAGTCGCCTATTCCTCCACGGAAATAGCCTCCCTGATCAGAGCCAGCAGGGCGGCTTTCTCAAAAGGTTTAGCGATGTAATGTGTACATCCCCCGGCCAGCAGTTTTTCTTTGTCACCGATCATCGTGTAACCGGTAACCGCAACGACCGGAGTATGCTCATAACCCGCGATCCGTCTGATTCTCTTCGTGGCTTCGACCCCGTCCATTCTGGCTCCCAGGTTGATATCCATCAAAATGATATCGTAGTTTGTTTTTTCTGCCAGTTCAATGGCACTCTTCCCATCGAAGGCATGATCCATTTTGTAACTGGAGCCAAGGAAAAGCTCAATCAGGTTTTTGTTTATGAGATTATCTTCTACTAGAAGCACCCGGGGAGGCCCGGCCTTTTGCCCGCTTTTCCTGGACTGGACCCTGGGTTCTTCACTGGGTTTCTCCGGTTTCGCCGGAAGCTCTTCCTGAACCACCGGAAGCCAGATCGTAAACGTGCTTCCCTCTCCCGGACGGCTTTCCACCGTGATCTTACCTTTCAGCAGATCACAGATTTTCCGGCTGATCGTGAGCCCTAGTCCGCTGCCCTGGTATTTCCTGTCGTACCCTTCACTCACCTGTCGGAATTCATGGAAAATCATCTCGAAGGACTTCGGATCAATCCCAATCCCCGTGTCTTTTATCCGGATGGTTTGCCACTCCGTGTCATCGGCCTTTACCCGTTGGGAATCAACGGTAATCTCTCCATGTTGAGTGAATTTGACCGCATTATCCAGGATCTGACGAAAAAACTGTTTGAAAAGAAGCTGATCGGTATGCAGGAGAACCGGTTCCGGGAGGTTTAACGAAAGTGAAATCTTTTTTTCTTCTACCTGCGATTGAAAAGAGAGGGCAACACTTTCCATGGCGGGGACAAGATTACTGGTCTTAAACACCAGGGTGATCTTCCCCGCTTCAAGTTGTGACAGGGTGAGAATCGAGTTCAGGGTGGTCATCAGTCGCCGGCCCGAGACGTGAATATTCTCCGCCATCGACTGGTATTTTGTCTCTTGCAGCTCGTCCTGCAGAATTTCGGAGAATCCGAGGATGACATTCAGAGGGGTACGCAGTTCATGACTGATATTTGAGAGGATGGAGGATTTTAATTTGTCTGATTCTTCGGCCTTTTCTTTTGCCAGGATAAGCTGCTGCTCAAACAGTTTGCGGTCGGTCATATCCCTGAAGATCACGAAAGTTCCCCTGAAGTTTCCATTGATGTCAAACTGCGGGGTGACTGTTACAATCAGCCACCGGAAGCTATTATCGGGACGCTTGATTTCCAGTTCGTAGATGCTTTTTTCTCCCTGCTTCCGGAGGTCAGACTGAACATGAGCGATCTTCAGACCGCCTTTGGAAAGAAAATCGTCGAGGCGCTTCCCGATCAATTCTTCCGAAGGCCCTCCCAAAATGCTACAGGCAGCCGGATTTACAAAAGAGAACCGTTCATCCAGGTCCAGGATTCCCACCCCCTCTCCGATGTTTTCCACCAGGTCGCGGTTCTGTTCTTCACTTTCATACAACGCCTTTTCTTTCGCTTTTAACTCGGTAATATCACGAGCCATGATGAACAAGTAATCCTCCTCCATGATTTCGATGCCTTTGCCGCTTACCTGAACCTGGATTTGCTTTCCATCCCGTGTGTCCCAGGTTGTCTCCAGATTCTGAAATTCAACCCCATTGCGTTCCGGCAAATCCCGATTTGCCTCTTCCAGTTGTAGATCCACCCCGTTGATCAGTTTCTTCCAGGGAATTTTCATCAACTCTTCCCGTGTGTATCCCAGCATCTGGCAGGCAGCCTGGTTTACGTCTACAATGGATTGATCAGATACCCGAACCAAGAGGATCGCTTCATAAACAGTTCCAAAAACCGCAAGAAATTTCATTTCGCCTCGGCGGACTGTTTTCATTGTTTTTTCCAGCCGCTTATTGATCCGGGATAACAAATCGCTAAGATCGATGGGTTTGATGATGTAATCGTCGGCTCCGAGTTGCATCCCGTAAAGGATATCTTCCTTGTCAGCTTTTGCCGTGATAAAGATAAACGGGACCAGGGAGATTGAAGGTTGGCTCCTTAGTTTCTCAAAGACTTCATAGCCGTTCATCTTGGGCATGTAAATATCGCACAGGATCAGGTCAGGCGGAGATTCTAAGGCTACCTTAACCCCCTCCTCGCCATTCCGGGCTTTGCTGACCCCAAAATTTTCCTCCGCCAGAAATTCAGAGATACTTTCCAGGAGAACAAGGTCATCTTCAATGATCAGGATCTTATTCATACTTCTTTTGTTTTTATTCAGCCCAGGGAATCGTCACTTCGACGGAAGTCCCCCGACCTTCTATGCTATGGATTTCGATCGACCCCTTCAGCAGATCAACACACCTTTTTACTATGGACATGCCCAATCCGGTTCCCGGAAATTCGTCGCTGTTTCCCCCCCGGTGAAAAGGCTGGAAAATATGTTCGCGGTCCTTTTCCGGAATCCCGATGCCTTCATCGGTGACCATGATGGAGATGGCCTTTCCCCGGGAGGACACTTTCACATGGACGGGTTTATCCTTCGGATTGAATTTGCCTGCATTCGAGATGAGGTGAATGAGGATTTGCCTGAGCAGCTCCCGGTCGGTGGTTAGGGTATCCTCTCCCTGTTCCGTCAGCAATTCCAGTTTCACCGGCAACTCGGAAGTTTTGCGCAGGTCTTCGATGACCTCCTTCACAAGTACATTGAGCTGAAGTGCTTCCGGGTTCACCGAGAGCTTTCCGCTCTGATCCCTTGAGATCAGCGTGATCTCCTCCAGCAGATTGGTCATGTTCCGGATTGTCTCCAGGATGCGTTTGAGGACCACGGCTTTTTTCTCAGGAGGCCATTTCTCTTCATACCGGCTGAGCAACTGCACATTGCTTGAAATCGCTGCCAGCGGAGTCCGGAACTGATGGGAGACCAGGGAGATGAAATTTGATTTCATCTGGCTCAGCTCTTTCTGTTTCTCGAGCATACGCCCGATCTCATTTTCGGCTTCCTTCCGGATAGTGATGTTGCGGATGGAGACCAGGTAATCACCGGAACCGGTGATGGAAAGCTGGGCTTCGTAAGATCGCTCAGAACCGTCGGGCATGTTCAGCGTATATTCAAATAACTGACTTTTCTTGCCCGTGATAACTTCTTTCAACGCCTGTTCGTATTGTTTTACCACCGGTACAGGCAGAATATCTTCCAGGTTTTTCCCGAGGAATTTTTCGGGAGGCAGAAATAATTCAGTAGGATCGGGAGCATGGTAATCGGTAATGACCCCGAATAAATTGACCCGGAAAATCAGATCGGGAATAGCATTCAGGAGCGCCCGCGATTTTGATTCCGAAAAGGCCATCTTTTCAAGAGCAAGGGTCTTTTCCCTCATCACCTCCGAGAGTTCTTTCCGCTGTTCAAAGAACCGCTTCACCAGGAGCGCGATACACCCCAGCTCATCTTTCCGCTCCGCAAGCTTCTCCATCTGCCCGGGATCTTCCAGCGCCAGGCACCGGACAATCTGGGTCAAGGGCCGGATGATCCAACAATGAGCCACTACGATGAAAATCCCGAAAAGAATTAGAAACCGGAAAAGCGATAAACTGGTCCAGACGGGAACAGGTAACATCGAAACCACCCGGGGATCAAATAAAAACAGGTTCGGGATGACCGAAATTAGTAACGCAATACCAAATCCGATCAGGAATTTGTACTGGATCTTCATACTTAAAAATAGCCACGTAAATTTCGTTCAAAACAGAGCGTTTTCCTACTGAAAATCAGGTTTTTTAGTAAGTGTCGACTTTCTGCGTATATTTAGCATGTTTTTAAACGTAAGTGTGATGGGAAAAATGAAATCCTACAAGAAAATCGTGGCCGGAAATAGGCTCATTCCCTGTTTTTGGTATCGATAAACAGGGTGACGGGGCCGTCGTTCACCAGCGAAATCTCCATCATGGCGCCGAACTTTCCCGTTTGCACCGGTTTACCGAGTTGCCTCTCAAGCGATCTCACAAATTGCTCATATAAGGGAATGGCTGTTTCGGGCCGGGCTGCACGGATGTACGAGGGACGGTTCCCTTTTTTGGCGCTGGCATGAAGGGTAAACTGGCTCACCGTCAGGATCTCGCCACCCGTTTCAGCAACTGACTGATTCATCACCCCTTCTGTATCCGGAAATATCCGTAACCGGACAATTTTCCCCGCCAGCCATTCGATGTCTTCTTCGCCATCCGCCTCTTCAATACCCAAAAGCACCAGCAACCCCGTGCCAATGGACGCCACGGTTTTTCCCCCGATGGCGACGGAAGAGCGACTCACACGTTGAATTACAGCACGCATTTCAATTTTCAATTTACATCTTGCCCCAAACTCCCTTCCAGCCCCCAAACCCCCTAAAGGGGGCTTAGGGGTACGACAAATTTACTAGTTTTGCAAAAACAAATGCAGATGACCAAGCTGAGCGTGAATATAAACAAGATTGCGACGTTGCGAAATGCCAGGGGAGGGAACATGCCGGATGTACTGAAGGCAGCCGTCGATTGCGAACGGTTCGGAGCACAGGGCATCACGGTGCATCCGAGACCTGATGAACGTCACATACGGTATCAGGATGTGGTGGATCTGAAACCGCTTGTGACGACTGAATTCAACATCGAAGGGTACCCGTCAAAATCATTTATGGACCTGGTGATCGAAGTGAAACCGGCCCAGGTGACGCTGGTTCCCGATCCTCCCGGTGCGCTGACCTCCAACGCCGGATGGGATACGATCACAAACCAGGCTTTTTTGAAGGAGATCATCCGTGAGTTTAAACGAAATGGCATCCGCACGTCGATCTTTATTGAGACGGATCTGAAGATGATTGAACAGGCGAAAAATACCGGAACCGACCGGCTGGAACTGTACACGGAAGAATACGCACGCCGGTATCCCCTGAACCGTGACGAGGCCATCAAGCCGTTTGTCGAAGCGGCCGCATTGGCCAATGAGCTGGGGCTGGGACTGAATGCCGGCCACGATCTCAGTCTGGGAAACCTCAAGTTTTTTCACCAGAACATCCACGGTTTACTTGAGGTCTCCATAGGGCATGCCCTGATCTGTGACGCCCTATATCTGGGGCTCGAAAATACCATTCAACTATACCTTCGCCAACTGAAAAATTGACACATTTGTTCCATATGAAGAAAATCCTCCCGTTTTTTGTTCTGCTCTGGCTTTTTTCAACAGCCTCCGCGGAAAACCCGGATTCTGTCCGCCTGGTGAAAAAGGCCGCAAAGATCCACGAGAAGATCCTTACGATCGATTCGCACAACGATACCCCGATGCGCATGTCGCGGGGTGAGTTTGACTGGAGTGTCGGCCATGATGTAAAGAAAGACCATTCGAGAGTGGACCTGGTACGGATGAAGGAAGGCGGATTGGATGCCGCGTTTTTTGCCGTCTTTGTTTCCCAGGGGAAACGAACCCCTGATGGATATGAAAAAGCCAGGGACCAGGCGTTGGAGATTTTCGATAGCCTGAACGCCGCCATTGCCAGACACCCCGATCTGGTCGGCCTTGCCCTAACCCCTTCCGACGCGCGTCGCCTGGAGAGGCAGGGCAAACGGATCGCTTTTATCGGGATGGAAAACGGATACCCGGTCGGGAAAGACCTTTCCCTGGTTCAGACCTATTATGATAAAGGAGCCCGGTACATTACGCTGGTCCATACCAAAAACAACGACATCTGCGATTCCTCAACGGATACGCTGGAAACGGGTGGCCTGAGCAAGTTCGGGGAAGAGGTAGTAAGAGAGATGAACCGGCTGGGTATGATGATCGATGTCTCCCATGCTTCCGATTTTTCGTTTTACGACATCCTGGAGGTAACCAAAGCCCCCGTGATCGCTTCCCATTCCTGTGCCAGGGCCTTGTGTGACAATCCCCGGAACCTTGATGATGAAATGTTGTTTGCGTTGGCCGAAAACGGTGGAGTCATTCAAATGTGTATCCTGAGTGATTATGTGAAGACCCCGGACCCGAGGGAACTGGCCACCGTAAGTGACGTCGTCGACCACATCGACCACATCGTTCAGGTGGCTGGGATTGACCACGTGGGGATCGGAACCGATTTTGACGGCGGCGGCGGCGTTACCGGTTGTTACGACGTATCCGAAATGGGAAACATCACCCTGGAGCTGGTCCGCCGCGGCTATTCCGAAGAAGATATCCGGAAGATCTGGGGCGGGAACCTAATGCGGGTCCTGGACGAGAATATACGGATTAAACACCATTTCCCATGAAACGAAAACATAAAATCCTGATGGCGGTCGTGGCCGTAATTATTGCTGTTATTTTTCTGCTGTTCTTCCTCAGTCCCGATACGGTGAGCTTTTTTACAGGAGGAGAGTGAGAGATTGAAGAAGAATTGCCATAGATTGCCATGTATTGCCATAGATTGCCATGGAACCATTCGTACATGCGTTGTGTTCGTCTGATTTGTCTCTAATCCGATCGGTTCCCAAAACTGATCTCCATAATCATTGCCTGCTGGGGGTGAGGCTGGAAAAGATCCGGGAGTTGTCGGGCGTTGCGTTGGAACCGTTCCACTATGAGGGAAACGGCATCCGCGATATTAACCGGTGGATCAGTGAACAATATGCCCCCTTGTTACGGGTACCGGGCATGTTTGAAAAAATTGTGGAGGCAAGTTTTCAACAAGCTCTGGAAGATGGGATTGTGCTCCTGGAGATGAGCATCGATGTAAGTTTCGGACATTTTTACGGGATCCCGGCCGGGCAAATCATTGAGACCCTCAGGAATGCCCACTGGAAAGTAGCTCCCGGGATTACCTTCAGACCTTGCCTTGGTTTCTCCCGTTCGATGTCGGTGCGGCAGCTTCTACGATACTTTGAACCGTATGCTGGTTTAAACTTTTTCTATTCCATTGACCTGTACGACGATGAATACGCACAGCCGGTCCGGAATTTCAGGGAACTTTACCGTTTTGCCAGGGAAACCGGACTCAAATGTACCGCTCATGCCGGCGAATTCGGAACAGCGGAGATGGTGAGGGAAGCGGTCGAGACGCTGGAGCTGGATGCAGTGCAACACGGCATCGCCGCCGCTTCCTCTCCGGAGGTCATGAACTGGCTGGCTGAAAGGGAGATCCCGCTGAACATCTGCCCCACCAGCAACCTGATTCTGCAAAGGGTACAATCGTATGCTGCCCACCTCATCCGCATCCTCTACGATCACGGAGTCAGGGTGACCATCAACACCGACGATGTGACGTTATTTAATCAGGGGGTATCAGAGGAGTATCTGAATCTTTACCAGGCTGGAGTGTTCACAGCGGAGGAGTTGGAGGGGATCAGGGTAAGCTCGTTGGAATCGTGAAACGAAGGACGAGAGACGAAGGACGAAGGACGAAGGAAGATGAATAACGAATTTCAAATTTCGAATTTCAAATTTCCTTAATGACCAATGACTATTTCTTTCCCCTCCTTCTCGTGAGTTTTACCCTCTCCACCCCCTCCACGAGTTTCCTCAGGCTGTCGTGCAGCAGGGTGAGATAGAGGACCAGGGTCATCAGCCAGAGTACTCCTAAGTTGAACCACAGGGTGTCGATTTTCCATCCGAAGAGATTTTTGTATGGAGCATAGAAATGGGCTCGCCCGCAGGAGGATTCGGGGTCCATGAAAATGGGATCCTTTTTCCGGATCAGCCTTCCCTTCGATTCGATCACTTTGTCGGTCGAATTCCGGTTGAGGACAAAGTCGGCCAAACTCTCATTGTAGCAGAGGCGACGCAGTGTGAACAGCGCATCCTCGCCCGCTTCGGTTACCAGCCGTTCATAAACGGCATCCCGCCTGGCGGTTGCCTTCGAAAGTCGCGAGGAAAAGTAGCGGCTCAGAGAATCGAGGTACAGGGATGCTTCCATTTTGACCTGATCATCAAACCGGACAGAGGCCAGATTTCCCGCTCCCGGAAAGGTCCCGAATCCCGCTTCTTTGCTCAGTCCGGCGAGTTCATGCTGAAGGATCGCGAAATAATTCCCGGTCTTTTCAGGCTCCTGGTTTAACAGAATGTTTCGCCGGCAGGCGTCCAGCTCGGCCTGGAGGGCTGGGATCTGGTAAGCGGCGATGTAACTATAATAGCTGATCTCCCTGTCGTAGGGATAAAAGACTTTTTCATACCGGTTGGCTTTAAACTGCTGCACCGCGAGCGCTTCGTACGACCACCGGGATGTCATCAGATCCCCTACAAAGGGCGCATAGATACGCGAGGAGAGGGAGGGATTCAGGTTGTCGAAGGGTACGATCGTTCCGCTCAGCAACAGTTGCGGGACCAGGATAAAGGGAATGAGGATGTAGATGGCAACTACCGATTTCATGCCGGAGGAGATGTTGAGCCCCACCAGGTTGGCAAAGCAGGAGGTGGCAAACAGGATGAGGAAGTAACTCAGGAACATCCCCCGGATGCCCAGGATCAGGTTCCCGACTATGACGAACGACAGAGCCTGGATGGCCGATAATACAAACAACAGGACAATCTTGGAGTTCAGGTAGCTCCAGCGGCTCAGGTGCAGGAAGGCTTCCCGTTTCAGGATCTTCCGGTCGTGGATAATCTCTTCGGCGCTTACCATCATGCCCAGGAAGAGGCAAACCACCACACTCATGAAGAGGTAGGCTACCAGGTTGCTGTTCAGACCGAAGAAGTAAGTGTCGCCCGGGGAATAGCGGGTGAGGATAGCCAGAATCGCCGCCAGCACCGGGGCTTCGAGCAGGTTGATGAGCAGGTATTGCCGGTTGGTAACCTTTGCCAGCAGGTTACGCAGACCAAAAATCCGGAATTGTTTGAAAAGATTGGGAATGTGAAAATGGTGTTTCGGGAGGTCGTGCTTTTCCGTCAGGATGGGTAATGCGGGCTGGATGTTCTTCTGAAAGAGCCGGTACCACTCCTTCGGGGTGGTCTTGCGGTGGACGCTGAGTTTCCCGTATTCGTTGATCACTTTGGCTTCGGTGATCTGGAGGATTTGTTCGGGGTTGACGTATCCGCAGTTGAAACATTCGCTTTCGGTCGGATTTACGTGGCTGCTGAGGGTTTTGAAGTAGGTCAGCGCGTCGATGGGATTGTCGTAGTAAATGGGATATCCGCCTTTGTCGAGGATCAGCAGCTTGTCGAACAGCTTGTAAATGTCGGACGAGGGCTGGTGAATGTTGACTGCCACCAGCCTTCCTTTCAGGGTTTGCTCTTTTAGCAGCAACATGACCATTTCCGAATCCATGGAAGAGAGTCCGGATGTAGGTTCATCGACAAAAAGGACCCCCGGCTCCCGGATCAGTTCCAGGGCAATGTTGAGCCGTTTCCGCTGCCCACCGCTGATGAACTTGTTCAGCGGATCGCCTACTTTCAGTTCTTTGATTCCGGCCAGACCGATGTCGTGCAGGATTTTCAGGACCGACCGCAGGATTTGCTTTTCGGTAAATCCGCTGAAGCAGAGTTTAGCGTTGAACCAGAGGTTCTGGAACACGGTGAGCTCTTCGACCAGCAGGTCATCCTGTGGGACAAACCCGATCACCCCCTGCAGCTTTTCCCGGTCCTTCTGAAGATCAAAGCCGTTGATCAGGATCTCTCCACTTGTGAGGGGCAGGTTCCCGTTGAGCAGGTTGAGCAGGGTGGATTTTCCCACGCCGCTTCCGCCCATAATGCCGATCAGTTCTCCCGAACCTGCCGTAAAACTGAAAGGATGGATGCCGTTGTCGCTGTGCTTAAAATGGAAGGCAATCTCTTTTGCTGTGAAGGTGATGGAGATCCGTTCCTTTGCATAGAGGAACCGGGATGCTACATCGGTGTAGTAAACCGGGGGGATCTTCAGACTGGTAAGGATCGATCCGTGATGTAGGATAAATGCCCGGTAGGGAACGAGGTTGTTGCCGTTGAGGTTAAGGTCGTCGGAGCCGCAGTACCGGCAGATGAACGAATGAATTGAACTCAGGTACAGGATCAGAATTCTCCCATTGAGGTGGTCGCTGAACATATGTTTCGGATCCTCCGGATGGGGAGTAGAATCAATGACAAGTAACTGG
>JAZDGR010000114.1:0-2691 GCA_043806735.1 bacterium
CTGGTCGTCGACTTCACACGGACCAACTAAGGCGTGGAGTCATGGATTAAACGACTACGACTACTCCGTATCGTATTATCCATCGCTTAGATTGAATGCGTTTTCGGTGAGGTGCTTGCGGGATTATTAGCGAAAATTTCGCTATTTCGCTATTTTGAGGTTTATCGAGCCAAACAGGTCATCTGCTATTTCAATGGCCTCTTGAATCTGCTGCTTTGTCAGCTGGATAATTGCATCCGGATACCTTATCTGAACAGCATACCGGGAGATTTCATCCACTTTTCCGAAATAGGCTTCAAGGGAGTCATCTTTTGTTCCGATCAGATTCAATAAATACCCAAGGTCATGAACCGGTTTGAACTCAATATCGAGAAAAATCATGCCTGGCTTTTATCAACCAGGCTTTTATCAGGTCATTTTCTGGCATATAATACTTTTCCTGATTTTAACACCTGGTAAACAAATGTGAACTTTCTGTTTTTGTCTTTTTCAACTTCATCCGGAGTATAGACAAGGATATCCATTGGTAAGAGGAAATCCCTCAGCGATTTGCGAATTAAGGCAGCTCGATCAACAGGAGCTTCATTGGTGTCTTTCACCAGCAACAAGTCAAGATCACTGTTATCCTTTGCAGTCCCGTTTGCATAGGAACCAAAAAGGATAATTTTCTCCGGTTGATAGAGATGAATAATCCGTAAAACGATCCGATCCAGTTGTTGCTTGGTAACCATCGTAAGTTTCAACTTTTACACAAAGTTATAGAATATTTGATAACGGAAACAACCTTCCTAAATAAACGGTATCTTTGGATGTGAAATAGATTATAGAGAACACAGATGACACGGATTAATACACCTGCCTGCCTGCGGCAGTCAGGCAGGGATTACCACGGATTAGCACGGATTTTTTTGTTCCTTCGTGGTTGAGACCTGAACCGCTAAGACACCACGCCACGAAAAATTCGCTAAGAAAATTCCTTCGTCCCTCGTCCTTCGTCCCTCGTCTCTCGTCCTTACTCTTCCAGCTTCCTCCCTCTTGTCTCGGGGAAGGTCCAGATCCAGATTCCTGTCAGGACGGCAAATAAAGCAGCTAGCGAAATTCCACCGCCTAGGCCATAATGAACCGCGATAATGGAAATGATGACAGGCGTGACAAACTGGATGCCGCGGGCCAGGTTAAACGCGGTTCCCATCGCGGTGCTGCGGATGGAGGTGGGGAACAATTCGGAGAAGAGGGCTCCATACCCGCCGAACATGCCGGTTCCAAAACCTACCATGAACATGAACCCCAGGATTACCGGGGGATAAGCTACCACGGTGCTCCAGAAGATAGTGATCATAAGCAATCCGGCGGCCATGATGAAGGAATAAATGGAATAGGCAGGCCTCCGGCCCCACCGGTCGGCTATAAAACCGAACAATGCATATCCCAGGAATCCGCCGGTCTGCGTCACCAGCATCCACAAGGCCGACTTCGTCAACGAAAAGGCCCGCTCCGTATGCAGGTAACTCGGCATCCAGGAATAAGTAAACCAATAGGCGCTCATGTCAAAGATAGCCAGCACCAGTGCCAGCAAAAAGTACTTCCGGTGAGCCCGGGAAAAGAGCCTGGCCAGTTTGCTCTCTTTCCCGGTCAGCATGTCGCGGAGGCTTTTTATTTTCGCAGAAGCCTGCTGTTTCTGGGCAAGCCAGAGGTCCGATTCGGGCAGTTTCTGGCGGATATATACGATCATCAGAGCAGGCAATACCGATACAAAGAAACAGGCCCGCCAGCCGATCCACGGGGCAACCAACCCGCCGACCACGGAGGCTAGCGCAACTCCCAACGGTGCGCCGGTTTGCATGAAAGCACAGTACCGTCCCCGCACCTTTGCCGGAAAGGTCTCTCCGACATAGGTCTGCCCGGTCGCCCATTCGCCGCCCACACCCAATCCGGTGATGATCCGGAAGAACATTAGAAACCAGAAACTGGTCGCAAATCCGCAGAAAAAGGTGCCGATGGAATAGGTAAGAATGGTCCATTGCAACACCGGCTTCCGGCCAAACCGGTCGGCCAGCACCCCGAACAGGATTCCTCCAACTGCCGTGGCAGCCAGCGTTGCACCGAGCATATACGAGACTTCAAAATTCGTAAAATGGTGTTCCTGGCTGATGGGGATCAGGAGAAACGTGAACAGGATCAGGTCATAGAAATCAAATACCCAGCCGCTCCAGCTCAGAAGCAGGATGCGGTAATGCTGGCGGGTAATGGTGGGGGATTCGTTGAGAAGCATATTATCCAGGCAAATTTCGAAAACTTTCGTAAAAGTAAATCAATTTACGATGTACGATTTACAATTTTCGATTGAATTTTCGATTTACGAAGTACGATTGACATTATTACTTCTACCCTCTACGTTCTAACTTGAGTTCGTACTTCGTACTTCTGGCTTCTAACTTTCCTTTTATCTTTGCACTTCCATGTCCCCCTCTCCCGCCATCGAAGTCAGGAACGTGTACAAATCGTTTAAAACGGTGCACGCTGTACAGGGCGTCAGTCTAACCATCCTACCCGGACAATTCGTCGCGCTGCTTGGCCCGAACGGAGCCGGGAAAACCACATTGGTGGAGATGATCGAAGGGATCCAGAAACCCGACCGCGGCGACATCCGGATCCTGGGAAAGCCCTGGAAAGGACACGAAACAGAACTCC
>JAZDGR010000115.1:0-4244 GCA_043806735.1 bacterium
AACTTCCCATGCCAGCTATCCTGTGTCAACGAGATCCCTCCATTGGCAAAAGAGGCTTCCGAAGAGATGAAAAAGAACTCTTCATCCTGCCCGGAAATGGCGAAACAATACGGAATGATGTGGGTTTTTTCGGGATTCAAAGAGGCATTCTTTTCCAGAATTTTATAGACATAGGGATTTGGGTCAAAAGCCAGCGTAGTCCCGTTCTTCCCGGCCGCGATGGCCATGGGAACCGTGGTATCTCCGGTATTGGCCCCGATGTCAATGACCAGGTCTCCTGTTTTGATAAATCTCCTGAAGAAATCCACGTGCTCCTGATCGATCTCTACCGGTGCAACCAACGGATTATCCCAGTTTGCGTATTCAATCCGTCCTTCGTTGTCCAGATTAAAAACCGAGATCACAGCAGGATACTCCTGTGTATATCTCCTTGCTTTTTTTCTTCTCAGGGATTGCCTTAAGTAACTGATCATGCAAATTATCTTTGTACTGCCAAAACTACAAAAATTTTCGCCACTCACTACTCACTACTCACCACTCACCACTTACCACTCACGAAACTTCTTTATATTTGAACTTTCAATCCGGATGCCGTGACCCGAAAAAGCGCCCTGGACCCCAAGAAGTATTACTTTCTGGATACGCACTTCCAGCTGATGATGAAGAAACGGATCTATCAGGTCCTGCTCATTTCCAGTACCTACGACGCGTTCATGCTGGAAGAAGACGGCCGGATCGACGAACGGATCTTCATGGAGTACGTTGCTCTCAACCTTCGGTACCCGCCGCAATTCATCAAGGTTACTTCCGAAGAGGAGGCATTTGCAGTTCTTGAAGACAAAACCGTTGAACTGGTGATCTCGATGCTGAGCATTGAAAAGTCGGATACATTCGATCTGGCGCTTCGCATCAAAAAGAAGTATCCGAAGATTCCCATCGTCGCGTTGACCCCATTTTCGCGAGATACGAATATCCGGCTCACGGATAAAAACCTCAACGTCATCGACTATGTCTTTTGCTGGTTGGGAAACACGGATATCCTGCTGGCCATCATCAAGCTGATCGAAGACAAGATGAACATCGATCAGGATGTCAAGCAGGGGGTGCAGGCAATCCTCCTGGTCGAGGACTCCATCCGTTTCTACTCCAGTTACCTTCCCAATATTTACAAGATCATCTTCAAGCAGTCGAAAGCATTTATTACGGAAGGGCTGAACGAGCACCAGAAAATGCTCCGGATGCGGGGGCGGACTAAGATCCTTCTGGCAACCAACTTTGAAGATGCCGTTTCAATGTGGGAGAAATATAAAAACAACCTGCTTGGGATTATCACCGACATCAGGTTCAAACGGGAAGGAGAACCGGATAAGACTGCCGGGATCAGGCTTGTTCAAAAGATCAGGGAAGAAGATCCCTATATGCCTGTTTTGTTCCAGTCGTCGGATGTCGAATACCAGGAGGTGGCCCGGTAGATGAACGTGGGGTTCATCAACAAGGTGTCAAAAACCCTGTCAAGCGAGCTTCGCAATTACATCAACGAGCACTTCTCCTTTGGTGACTTTGTGTTCATCGATCCCGGTACCGGCCGGGAGATCGCTCGTGCAGTGGATCTGAAATCCTTGCAGAACAGGATTTTCGAAATCCCGGATGACTCTCTGCAGTACCATATGCAACGAAATCGTTTCTCGAAATGGCTGAATGCCAGGGCTCTCTTCCCCATTGCAGAAATGTTCAGTGAAATATCGGTGACGGAATTCCACGATATGGATGAGGCCAAACGATACATCTTTGATTCCATTACAGCCTTCCGGATCAACAAGTCAAGGGGGGTAATTGCCGATTTTGACCGGGAGCGCTACGATGAATTCCTGCATTTTGCCCGCATCGGGAAAGGATCTATCGGAGGGAAAGCACGCGGATTGGCGTTTCTGGATTCCCTGATCAAACGCAACCGCCTCATCGATAAATATGAGGGGGTACTGATTTCCATTCCGCGAACGGTAGTGATCGGAACCGATGTGTTCGACGAGTTCATGGAAGAAAACAACCTCTATGAGTTTGCCCTTTCCGATCGCAGCGACCAAGAGATTCTGGACCATTTTGTAAAGTCCAGACTGCCCTTCCGGATACATGATGATCTATACGCCTTTATATCCTGCATCCACAACCCGGTTGCCATCCGCTCCTCCTCACTCCTGGAAGATTCGCATTACCAGCCGTTTGCCGGGATCTACTCCACCTACATGATCCCCAATATCAAGTTCAACGACCGGGTCATGATGGAGAAGTTGTGCGAAGCAATCAAGAGCGTTTACGCCTCGGCATTTTTCCGCGACAGTAAATCATACATGGCTGCAACGCTCAACATGATCAACGAAGAGAAGATGGGTATTGTGCTTCAGGAGGTGACCGGGCGACAGTATGAAAACCGGTTCTACCCGGCCATATCGGGGGTAGCCCGCTCGATCAATTTTTATCCCATTGCTCCGGAAACCCCGGAAGACGGGATCGCCAGCATTGTGTTCGGACTCGGGAAATATCTTTTAGACGGGGGAAACGGAATACGTTTTTCCCCCAGGTATCCCCGGAAGATCCTGCAGCTCTCCACACCGGAACTGGCCCTGACAGAGACCCAGAAGATCTTTTTTGCCCTGGATCTGAATCCCGATAGCTTCAAGGCAGATACCGACGAAACCATTAACCTGCTGAAACTGCGCGTCAGGGATGCCGAAAACGATCCGGCCCTGAAATTGGTCGCTTCCACGTTCGATTACGATTCACACTCCCTGCGTGATGGCATGCTCACATCCGGGAAACGGATCATCTCCTTTGCGAACATCCTTTCGCACAATACGTTTCCGCTGGCGGAGATCATTGCCGAAATCCTGGAAATCGGTCAGCGGGAGATGACCAAGCCCGTAGAGATCGAATTTGCCGTGAACCTGGATGTGCCGAAAGACCAGCTCCGGCTCTTCAGCATGCTTCAGATCAGACCGATTGCAGGAAAGGATCAGACCATCCACCTTGATCCCAAAACGATCCGACCTGAGGATTCGATCCTCATCAGTAATGCCGCACTGGGGAACGGGATCATCAACGACATACTCGATATTGTTTACATCCGGCCGGAAGCGTTCCAGACGGCAAAAAGCCACACACTGGCCCCGCAACTGGAAGCGCTTAACGACAAGTTCAGGGGTGAGCATAAAAACTACATCCTCATAGGTCCAGGCCGCTGGGGATCCAGCGACCCCTGGCTGGGGATCCCGATCCGCTGGCCGCAAATCTCTGCTGCCCGCCTCATCGTGGAGTCAAGCCTGGAAAATTACCGCGTCGACCCCAGCCAGGGAACCCACTTTTTCCAGAACCTCACCTCATTCCGGGTTGGGTATTTTACCATCAATCCGCACATCAGCGAGGGTTATTATGACGTAGAGTACCTGAACAACCAGCCAGCCTTCTGGGAAAATGAATTTATCCGCCATGTTAGGTTCGAAAAGCCCTGTAAGATTGCATTAGACGGGAAAAAAAGTTTTGGGGTGGTGTATAAACCGTAAGACGTGAGACGTAGGACGTAAGACGTAAGACGATGGTTGTCAGTTTTTTGCGAAACGGACCTTGTAAAGATCGGATTTACAGGAGTATGTCATCTTCCATAAATCTCCACCGTTAGTGGTTTTCAGGATTTTTCCGGCAGTCGGATAACCGGCCGACTGTCCGGTAATCAAGGCCATCTGATCAGAAAAAGCATCGATACCGACCAGGAACATATTCCCCGGACCGTCGGAATTCTGTTTTGTCCAGGACGACCCGTTATTGACGGTAATGAAGATGTTATCCAGATCAAATGCCCCCCACCAGGTTTGCTGGTCAAGCATAATCAGGTGGTTAATGTCGGGAGGCGCGCCTCCCCCGCCGCCTCCGGTTACGGAGTCGTTGTTCCAGATCACTCCGCCGTTCGTCGTGTAGGTATAATGGGATTTTCCTCCATAAACGATCACATGCTGAGGATCAGTGGCGGCAACGCCGATCCATTGATTCCGGTTATAATCATCATCCGGGGTAATGGAATCCCAGGTGACGCCTCCATCCAGGGTCCGGGCGATAAATCCCCGGGCATTGTCTTTCAGGAAACCATACTGTCCTACCACGTAAATGATCTGGGAAGTGATGGCGCAAATGCCCTGCATCAGCCCCCCGTGAAAGAAATTCGTATCGAAAACTGTCCAGGTATTTCCCGCATC
>JAZDGR010000116.1:0-17621 GCA_043806735.1 bacterium
AGCAATGTAGGATGCGAATAATAAAAAAAGACATACAGCGGATGCGGCCGGAGATTGCTCAAGGTGTTGACCGAAAGCTTCTTTAATGCATTCTGTAAAGCCCGGGGCTGATAGTTTCTCCCGGCAAAGCGGTCGGCGGAAAACTCGTTCCTCCGAGAAAGCATATTCCCGAGAATCCCAAGGATCAAAGAAAGCGGACTATAGAGCAATCCGAATGCCAGGATCCCCAGGTGAAAACCCGGTGTGACCGGAAGATCCGAAAAACCCTTCAACGATTGGCATAAAGCACCGGAAAGGGCACTGTCTTTCCGGATAAACAAGGAAAGCAAAAAAAGCATTAATCCGAACTGAAAAACGGACACCAGGATTCCCTTGAGGGAATGTTTCATCTTATAGTGACCGATCTCATGGGCCAATACTCCAACCAGCTCTTCGGTTGAATGGTCCTTGATAAGTGTATCGTACAATACAATCCGTTTCTTGACCCCAAGTCCTGAAAAATAGGCATTGGCTTTTGTGGATCGCTTCGATCCGTCGATCACATAAATATTTTTAATTCTGAATCCCACTTTCCGCGCAAAAGTTTCAATGGCATCCCTGATGGGTCCTGGTTCCAAGGGGGTTTGCTTATTGAATAACGGAACGATCAGGTTCGAATAAAACATGCTCATGAAAATTGCAAAGAGGGTAAGCACTCCCCACACGATGAGCCAGAACAGGTTTCCGGTTGAGTTGTATATCCACACCACGAGGGCAAGCAGTCCTCCGCCAACAATAGCACCAAGCGCCCATCCTTTCAATATGTCAGAGATAAACGTCCTGACGGAGGTGGTATTGAAACCAAATTTCTCTTCGATAACAAACGTGCTGTAGGCTTCAAATGGAATCGATGCGAAAGATGCGACGATTCCGATGGTTCCGAAAAAGAGGAGCGCAAGAAGAACGGGATTCACCGTAAAATGCCTCCACAAATCATCCAACCAAACAAAGCCGCCTGTCAATAGTAGAACTATCGTTGTCATAAAGGTGGAAACATCAACGACCCAGGTAAATTTTTGCTTTTTTCTCAGGTAATGTTGTGACTTCTTGTACCGTTCTTCATCGTAGATTCCAATGAGTTCTTCCGGTAAATTATCGAAAAAACGCGTGACGTTAAGATATTCCAGAAACCGTTCCAGAATAAAACCAAGGGAAATGATTACAAGAATAATGTAAAAAAAGTTCATCTCATATGCGTTTGAATTCCCTTATAATCCTGAAAATTTCCGGATAAACCATTCAGCCGACAACAATCCCACTATCAGGATAAACAGCCAGATATTTCCAATCATGTCCGAAAAAATCTGTTGCTGAAATGCAATTGAATGGATCTCACCGGAATTCACCAGATCCTCTGCCAGCATGTCCAACTGAAGCGGGAAATACATTCTGCCACCGTGGGCTGAAGCGATGCGGAAAAGCAGCTGATGATCTGCTTTCAGGTCAACGGCTTCGAGGTTAAGCGGGGTGATCACAAATAGACCAGACTTTTCATAACGGGTATTATCTGCTGCGACCCCTGCTTCGTATGTATATACCCCGGGCTGGAAGGATCCTGCATTCAGATAATAGGAGTTGCCGGTAGGAGCAAAAGAGAAGGGGTATTTATTGCCGTTCTCATCTTTGATAATTAAAGTGATTTCCCGGTTGTTGATAAGCTCATAGCTTTTGTTATATAGCTCAGCCTCAAATTCTACCGGTTCATTCTCTGTGAGTTGCGCCTTGTGTTTGATCCTGAAAAAACTTCTGTCAGTTTGAATGGAAAGATACTGAACAATCTTCTGTAAAAGAAGATCAAACGACGTGTGGGTATGGGTTTGCATATAGTCTGACAACCTCCATCTCCAGAAGTTCTCTCCGAAAATATACCCTTTTTTGAACTGAGCATCCTGAGTAAAACAGATCAAAGGGAATCTGGAAGTGACATTCCCAATCTTCTGATAGAAAAGGACATCGGTCAATGGGGCAGATTCATAGGCAGCAAAAGGGCTTTGAAGCGGAGTGAATTCAGCAAACACTTTTTTGTCGGAAGGATCTATCGTGAATAAAGAGAAGGTTTCGTTTAAGACAGGATAGGACTCGGAGAATGAAAATTGGGATGAGGAAAGAAGCATCCCGGTTTTCAGCCTGTTAAAAGCAGGGAAATCCGATTGAGATCCAAGGACAAACAGCGTTGCAGGAAATTTCGAGACCACTTCTTCGGGAATCCGGGGTCCATAAATGGAAGGAACCTGGTATAAAATAACCAGATCGGCGGTGTCGGGAGAGACCAGAAATTCGTCCGTCCGTCGCTCAATCAATTCATATTTATTCAGTTTTTCAAGAGCCTGGCGAATGGATCCGATGTCGGGGTGAGGTGCATCACAAAGCAGGAGGATGCGTGTACGTATATCCTGAACCTCTATAAAAATCTCTAGCCGGTTATTGACCTGGCTTACTTCCTTATTCAACGGCGAAAGCTCCACAACATATTTGTGCCATCCTTTTTCCCCGGCATCCAACAGGAAGTTTACTTCTGTTGTAAATCTTGATCCTTCTACAGGCAAGATCCTTGATTGTATGATCTTGTCATCTTTCCTGATTACTGCATTGATCATCTCTCCTGAACAATGATTAGCTCCTATTTGAACCTGCACCGGGAAATGATCCCCTACAAAGATTTGACGGTTATAATGGCATTCTCTGATATAGAGATCCCTGACATCAGACGTATCTCCCATCGCTACCGTATAGATCGTAAAAGGCAGGTCGCGGCATGTGTAAAACGGGTCAGTACCATAATTATAGATCCCATCGGAGGCCAGAATGACCGCTCCCACATTTCGGTTATAATACCGGCTGGAAATTTCCGAGAAAAAGGAAGAAATGTCAGTCATGGTGTTGGAAAAATTTGTTTCCAAGCCTTCTGTGAGCCTGTTCCCGAATGTATATTCACTTACTTCGTATTTCTTCTTCAGTTTTTCCGCAAATATTCGGATTTCTTCAGGATAGGTTTTTCTATAAAATGCCGAATCCCGGGTTAGAATAACGGATTCTGAATTATCCTGTCCGATAATAATGACCGGCTTTTCAACCGAATTTATTTTCTGCCTGATCAACGGTGCGAGAAGCAAAAAGGATATCAGGAAGATGGAAAGGAACCGGAATCCCGCCAATAGCCATAACATCCATGAAGGCAGGGTCTCTTTATCGGTGCGCACATAGAGGATGAAAGAATAGAAAGCCCCGAGAAGCAGGCAGAATCCAATAAACCAGAAAGGATATTCGGTTATGAGTCCCAATGAAAAGAGTCTTTAGGTATGCATCCCTCCGCAAACGCTGATAACCTGCCCGGTGACATAGGTGCTAAGATCAGAAGCCAGAAATACGGTTACATTGGCAACATCTTCCGTTGATCCTGGCCGTTTTAAAGGGATTTTATCAAGCCAGCCTTTCCGGTACTCTTCCGAAAGGCGCGAAGTCATCTCGGTCTCAATAAATCCGGGGGCAATCGCATTCACCCTGATGCTCCGGCTTCCGAGTTCCTGGGCGGTTGCTTTGGTAAACCCAAGGATGCCTGCCTTAGAAGCAGCGTAGTTTGACTGGCCGGGGTTTCCTTCTAGACCTACAACAGAACTCATATTGATAATGGAACCTTTCCGTTGGCTAAGCATGTTTTTTTGCACCGCTTTGGTCAGGTTAAACACAGACTTCAAGTTGACATTGATGACCAGATCCCAGTCAGCCTCACTCATTCTCAAGAGAAGGTTATCGCGCGTAATCCCTGCATTGTTGACAAGTATCTGAATAGATCCGAAATCATTCAACACCTTTGTGACAAGTTCTTCACTGGCAAGAAACGAGCTGGCATCAGAGGCGTATCCTTTGGATTTCACTCCAAAAGCAGAGAGTTGGGTCTCCAGTTCTTTCGAATTATCATCGTACACAATATCAGTGAAAGCTACGTTTGCTCCGTGCTCTGCAAATTTCAGGGCAATGGTTTTTCCGATTCCCCGGTTTGCACCGGTAATCAACGCAGTTTTACCTTCAAGTAGTTTCATCGCTTGTTTTGTTTTGTGCAAAGATAAAAAGATCCGCTTAAATCCACTTGACAAGATTAAAGTCCTGACGGTGAGGAAGTAACGGATTCTTTGGGTAGAGACGGAAAACATAATCATAAACACCCGCCTGATTAATTTTGATGCTGCAAGTAAACGATACGATGTTTCGTTCAGCTTTATCCAGCGTCATTTCTTTGATAAAAGTGGGTTCCTTAACCACATCATTGACTTTTTTCCCAAACAGGACTTCAATCCCGATATCGGTTCCGGTAAGCTCGTTTAAATCTAGAATGATCTCTGCCTGGAAAGGCTCTCCTAACTCCAATGGTTTTTGCGTGGAGTCGGGCGTTTTCATCGACAAAACCTCAATGCTGTCCCAACCCCTCATCACTTTTCGCTTCCATGAGGCGATGTGGCGTGCCATTTCATAGTTTTTCCCGATGATCACTTTCGACCGTTTTAACATTCGGCTGTAGTACCGGTCGATATAATCGTCAAGTTGCCTCTTCATGGTATAATGAGGCGCTATTTCGGAGATGGTATTTTTGATATAGGAGACCCATTTCTCCGGAATGTTTTTGGAATTGCGGTCATAATAAACCGGGATGATCTCTTCTTCGAGGATCGTATAAATGGTTTCCGCATCCAGGTCGTCCTGAAATAGTGCATTGTCGTAGGTTGATTCTTCCTTCAGGGCCCAACCGGCATTCTCCCTGTAACCTTCTGCCCACCATCCGTCGAGGACACTGAAGTTCACTACTCCGTTCATCACGGCTTTCTCCCCGCTTGTACCGGAAGCCTCGAGTGGCCTGGTTGGAGTATTCAACCAGATATCCACTCCCCTGATCAGATATTTTGCGAGCTCTATGTCATAGTTTTCCACAAATAGGATCTTGCCCAGGTATTGAGGCATATGCATGACCTCAAAGATGCGTTTGATCAGATCCTGCCCTGCTTTATCATTCGGATGCGCTTTGCCAGCAAAAATAAACTGCACAGGTTTTTGTTCATTGTTGACAATTCTGGCAAGCCGGTCGAGATTGCTGAATAGCAAATGAGCCCGTTTGTACGTAGCAAACCGACGGGCAAAACCTATGGTCATTGCATTTTGAGGGAGGGCTTCGCGGATTTTAAAGATAAGTTTCGGATTCTCATTTCGCCTGGTCATATCGTCATAGACTCTTTTGACCAGGAATTCAGACAATTGATCTTTTTGTTTTAATTTGGTTTTCCAGATGGTCTCATCATCCACCTGGTGGATCTTCTTCCAGAATTGGGGATTTGACTGATCGTGTAAAAAATCTTCGCCAAACACCTTCAGGTATAGCTGTTGCCATGATTTTGCCGTCCAGGTCGGGTAATGAACTCCATTTGTCACATACCCGATATGAAGTTCTTCAGGGTAATAACCTGTGTAGAGACGGCTGAACATCTCCCTGGAAATCCGTCCATGGATCTTGCTCACTCCGTTGATTTCCTGTGAAAAATTTGCCGCCAGAACACTCATCGAGAATTTTTCATCCGGGTCATTTTCCACCATCTTCCCAAGGTTCATAAAGGATTCCCATTTGATATTCAGGTAGTCGGAGAAATGCGGCAAGTACCTGCGCATCAGATCTTCGGGGAATGCGTCATGGCCTGCAGGCACCGGCGTATGAGTGGTAAACAAAGTGGTTGAGCGCACTACTTCCTGTGCCTGAGAAAACGTAAGGCGTTCATTCTGAATCAATTTACGCATCCTTTCCAGACTGATAAAAGCAGAATGTCCTTCATTGCTGTGGAAGAGGTCCGGCTTCAGTCCGAGTGCCTCCAACATCCTGATGCCACCGATCCCAAGCAGCAATTCCTGCCGCAACCGGTTTTCCAGATCCCCTCCATATAGTTTATGGGTAATAGAGCGATCAGGTTCCTGATTTTCTTCGATATCGGTATCCAGGAGATAAAGTGGAACACGCCCGACATCTACACGCCATATTTTTGCATACATTGTACGGCCGGGGAGGGCAAACGTAACCTTCAACCAGTTTCCCTCGTTGTCCCGGATGGGATTTAACGGAAGGTGCGTAAATTTCTGCGGAGAATAGGAGGCGATCTGATCTCCGAATAGGGAGAGACTTTGCTGAAAATAACCATACCGGTATAGTAATCCAATACCTACCATATTGATATTGGAATCGCTGGCTTCTTTCAGATAATCTCCTGCAAGCATTCCAAGACCACCGGAAAAGATCTTAATGGTATCGTGCAAGCCGTATTCCATACTGAAATAGGCAATCATGTCCCGCGGTTTCTCCTGAGCTTTGGCCATATAAGATTCAAACCGGGACAATACCTTCTTCAGTCTGCCGACGAATTTTTCATTTTCACTTAACGTTTGCAATTCATCGAATGTGAGTGATTCAATCAGGGCAACGGGATTAAACTTCAGTTCATACCACCGATCTTTATTGATTTGTTCAAAAAGCTCAGATCCTTCATAATTCCATGACCACCAAAGATTTCGTGCAAGCCGTTCCAGGCCCTCCAGATTTTCCGGAATGCGCTGGTGGATCAGCACTTTTTTCCACTCGGGTTTTATGTCCACAATTGCTTTGATCATCGGCGTTTTTGCCGACGGCTGCTTGCTCTGGAATTTCTCGGCTCTTCCGGCCACTTTCTCCAGCGCAAATGAATAGGCGCTTTTATAATTAACAATTAAATTCTTCCAGAGCGCAGAGCGTGAAACCTCCCAAGCTTTGATCCGGATCTTTATAATCTCTTTTTCTGTCTTGGCAGCACAAAGTAATACATTCTTCACTATTTCATCCACTACCACCTGATCGTTATCATCTGTTCGTTCGACCACGGAGATACACTCTTTGATAGTCGGGTACAATTCCTTTACCCATTGTCCGAATCCGGCAAGCGTGGTTGTAATGGTCGGAATATGGAATGCCATGCTCTCCAACGGGGTATATCCCCAGGGTTCATAATATGAGGGAAAAATTGAGCCATCAAAACCGATGAGCAGATCATAGTAATTCAGGTTAAAGATGCCGTCATTGCCATTGAGGTAAGCAGGTACAAAGATGACTTTTACTCTGTCTTCAGGACGGTTGAGCAGGTTGTTTTGACGGATGCTGCGGAGTATCCAGTCGTTTTCGGGTTCATGAAGTCCGTGAGTCAGATACTCTTCCTGGAGAGGATGAGAAAAATCCTTTTTCCCAATCCTATCGAGCACATCCTGCCGGGGGCCCGTTTGATAAGCCGGAACGGTAATGAAGGCAATGATGGGTGCCAGAAGTTTTTCAGTTACATTCAGCTTCCCGAGTGTATCAATGAACAGGTCGATGCCTTTGTTGTGAAATTCATACCTCCCGCTGTTAATGATCAGGATGCTATCTTTTGATATCTCCTGGTTGAGCAATCCTTCAGCCACGCTGATCAATTTATCTCTCGCAATATCCCGCTTCGCATAGTACTCTTCCCTGGCCGGCACAATCGTATCCTCAAATCCGTTCGGGGTTAGCAGGTCTACTCCTTTATCAAAGAACTGCTTGCACTCGTTGTTGGTGATGGAGCTTACGGTGGTAAAACAATCTGCCTCCTCAGCTGTCAGTTTCTCAAGCGAATATTTGGAAACCACCCCGAATTGCTTGGCTACCTGATCTCCATGGTACGCTTTCAGGTTTTTATAAAGGGGCAAACCGTTCCCCGCTATGCAACGGCCCAACACCGTTGCATGCGTTGTAAAAACAGTACCAACCTGCGGAATATGCTCTTTCAGGTAAAGAGCACCTGTGCCTGTCATCCACTCATGGAATTGCGCCACAATCTTATCCTGGTGCGACAGGTTAAATGTATAAAAACTCTCGATGATCTTTGCGGCAGCATAGCCAAAAAGCGCTGGTTCTACATAATCCCATGCGCCGGAAAGAGAATCGAGCTGGTAAGTCTCCCAGAATTTGGCAAAAATGTGATCTTTCTCGGAAAAGAAATTGGTAAAATCTACCAGGATTGCGATGGGGCGCCCGCTGATATTCCACCGGCCGATTTTAATTCTCAGCCCTTCCGCTTCGGCCTGCTGGCGCCACGACTTATAAAGAAACTTATCTTCCTGAAATTCAGGATTCTCATGGGTCTCTTTCCATACATCAGGACCAATCAGGATGTAGTTATCCTTGAGTTCATTGACCAGGGTCAAGGCTTTGGTGGAAATGACGGTATAGATTCCTCCTACTTTGTTACATACCTCCCAACTGGTCTCAAACAGGTAGTCAGGATGAATGGTGCGGGGTGTTTTTGAAACCATAGCAAGATTCAGGATTTTTTAGGGCTTTTTTTCGATTTTGCTTTTGCGGATACTCTTTGTTTCTGACTTTTGGCAGCCGGTTTGGTGGTTTTTTGGGTCTTTTTCGGTTTCGGTTCCGACTTCGCAGCAACCGGCTGGGGTGGCTCTTTTTCTTCGACCCGGATAAAAAAGTCCGATAAAACATTCATATAATTAATGAAAGCTTCATATGGGGAAGGATAGGGATTAAAATACTTATGCACTTCGCCATCGGAGAACCATTTTGTGCACATATAATAGAAATGGTCACTGGTCTGCAACCGTTCCCAGTCGCGTGAAACATCCGGTTTGTTACAGTCTAATACTTGCTTTTCTATCCCATACAGCTTCCCGAATGCTTCATCCTGAAGTTCATTCCCCAACCAGGCTGTCAGGTCTTTTTCTTCATCAGCCCAGGAAATCGGGAACAGGACCGAAATAGGTGCCACAGGCTGAAGTTTGTTGCTCAGTTCTGCGGGGGTAGCAAACAGGTAATTGGAATTGGAGAACACCGTCTTTGGCAGTTTGTAAAAGAAATCGAATATGCCTGTCTCTTTCCACTGCTGTTCACCCACAGTTTCATAGTTTAAAAATAGATTGACAACCTCCTCATTTCCAGGCAGTTTATTCATCCAACTTACGAATTTTTCAGTGGTGATCGGCCATTCAGGCCAGGCCCTGTTGGAGAACCTGAAAATGATGTCATCACTCAGACGGAAATTCCTCAACAGCAGCTTAAGCTTTGGATTTGCTGCACTACAGTAAAGGAAATTCGGGCTTTTCCATCCGAGGATATGTTTTGCTCCTTCCGTCAGCATCGTAGTAAAGCCCAGCTCTGCAACATCCTGTCCGATTTTATCGCTGTAGATCAACTCTGTATTCCTGAAGGTCGTTGTTTGCTGGTTGAAAAGGTCTTTTATCCTGTCCCGATGTTTGTTAACCTGCCTGGTGAATTCCTCTCTGCTCCCCAGTGAGGCGAGGGAGTGTGAGTAGGTTTCACCTGTAAATTCGACACAGCCGGTTGCAGCGAGATCCTGAAAACCATGAATAACTTCCGGAGCATGCTGCAAAAGTTGCTCGATGGCAGGCCCCGAAACTGAGAAAGATACCTTGAAAGAGGATCCGTATTCCCGTATCAGATCTAGCATCATTCTATTAGCAGGAAGATAAGATCGTTCCGCCACCCTTCGGATGATCTGCCGGTTCTCATAATCATCATAGTACTGGTGATCGTGTCCAATGTTAAAAAACCTGTAGGTACGCAACCTGAATGGTTGATGGACCTGGAAACAAAGATTGATGAATCTCATGTCTTATGCATTCATTTGTTCAGTGTTAAAATGTCCTGATAAGGCTGTTTCATAAACTGCCATTACATTGTATGCGGCATTCTCCCACTTCAGGTTATCGACTTCCTCTTTGCCATATCTTGCAAACAGCTTTCTCAATCCGTCATAGTGCAGAATACCATAAATCGCATCGGCCATCGCATCAATATCCCAAAAGTCTATCTTAATGGCGTGCTTCAGGACCTCCGATACTCCCGACTGCTTGGAGATCACCACCGGAACATTGGATCGCATGGCTTCCAGCGGTGAGATTCCGAAAGGTTCGGAAACAGAAGGCATCACATAAACATCGCTAAGGGCAAACATGGTATCCACTTCTGTCCCTGCCAGAAAACCGGTAAAATGGAATCTCGTCCCCATCTTCAGCTTGGCGACCCGACGTACCATCCTGTTTAAAAGATCGCCGGATCCTGCCATCACAAAACGGACATTTGCATCCATTTTCAATACTTTGTGAGCTGCTTCCACAAAATAATCCGGCCCTTTCTGGTAAGTTACCCTTCCGAGAAATGTAACCACCTTCTCTCGGACATGCTTCCGGATCTCAGTCAATTCAGGGCGATCTGATGGTTCAACGGCATTATGGACAGTGAAAACCTTTTCCGGAGCTATGCCATATTTCTCTATTACAATCTGCCTCGTAAAGTTACTTACCGCGATGATCAGATCTGCCTCTTCCATCCCCTTCTTCTCGAGATCATATACGGATGGATTCATATGTTCGCCCGACCGGTCAAACTCGGTAGCGTGAACATGGATGACCAGGGGCTTTCCCGTAAGTTTTTTTGCCGCAATTCCGGCAGGATATGTCAGCCAGTCGTGCGCGTGAATGAGATCGAACTCATGCTGGCCGGCTATCGCAGAGGCTACCAGTGCATACCGGGCCACTTCCTGCATCAGATTGGTTCCGTATTTGCCTGAAAAAACGAACCGTTGTGAAAAGACGGATTTTACCTCTTCCTTTTTCTCTATGGTTTCGTGTTCCACCAATTCAGTAAATTCTTCGATTCCAACATACGGGATCAGGTTTGATCCGATTTCCATATATTTGATCCTGTTCCATATCTCCTGCTGGCTGGTCTCCATAAAGTCCATTACAATATCGCTGGCATTGATCAGCCTGAATCCGGCCTGGGTTTCGTCCCCAAACGCTTTTGGGACCACAAAAATAACTTCTGCCCCCAACTTCACCAGCCCTTTCGTCAGCCCATAGCAAGCGGTTCCAAGCCCGCCTGTAATGTGCGGCGGAAACTCCCATCCAAACATTAAAACCCTCATGACAAACTACGAATTATGAATAACGAATGACGAATGATATAGTTATTCAGGTTTTTTCTCATATTCTTTTATCAGTTGGTGGATACGTAATAGTTCGGCGACAGACCAGGCTTGCGATACAGCACCCCGGGGAGCATGGGGAGGATCTCCGTCATAAATTTCCGAAATCGTTCCCACACCATGTTCTGTCAGGGTCTGCTGAAAACCTTCATAATACCCTTTGATAAAGGATAACCCGCTTTTCCCGTGGATCTTCAGGTATCCTTCCACAAAATGGCCCAACAGCCATGGCCACACAGTTCCCTGGTGATAGGCCAGGTCCCGTTCTGCCTGATCCCCAAAATAGAGCCCTTTGTACGCTGCACTCACCGGGGTAAGCGTTCTAAGTCCCCGTGGTGTCAAAAGCTCCTGCTTGATTTTGCTGAGAACCCGCTTCCTGTTTTCTTCATCGATCGGACTATATGGCAAAGAAGTAGCAAATACCATATTCGGGCGAACAGACCAGTCTTTGTATTCCTCGTCAACGAAATCGGCAAGGATCCCTTTCTCTTCATTCCAGAAAGTAGCCAGGAATGAATCCGGGATCTTCTCAGCGATCTCCTTCCAGGAATCCGAAAATCTGATATCACCTGATTTCTCTGCAAGTTCCAGGCTAAACATAATGGCGTTGTACCACAAAGCGTTGATTTCGACCGGCATGCCAATGCGGGGAGTGACAGGTTTCCCGTGAACCACGGCATCCATCCAGGTCAGGGCCTTTCCGGGGATCCCTGCATAGATCAATCCGTTAGACTCCATGTGAATATTGAATTCCGTTCCATCCCGATAGCCTTCCAGAATCAGCTTCATCTTCTTTCCATATTCCTTCCATAGCTCAACGGGATTACCAACGGCCATCACATACTGTTGCAATGCCCAGAAAAACCATAGTGGAGCATCCACTGAGTTATAGGCCGAGCTGCTGCCCGATCCGATATTTGGGAAGAGAGGGCCGTTCAAGTCGGCGATCATGGTATCAATCACCGCTTTACATGTCTTATGATCACCCGTAACGAGCGTCAGTCCCGGAAGAGAAATGAAGGTGTCACGTCCCCATCGTCCGAACCAAGGGAAACCCGCGATGATCTCTGTTTTATTGCCTCTTTTGACAATAAACTGCTGGGCTGCATTGATCAGGCAGTTTTCGAAACTGTTCCGAGGGATTCTCTTTTTTAATTCCGAAGTATATGCCCGTTTTATGCTTGCGGGAGCAATCAGGGAAGTTCCTGCAGAAAAACAAACCGTCTCCCCTTTCCGAATATTAAACTCGAAAAATCCAGGGACATAGAGGTCTTCGAGATAATCATACCCCCGTTCAAGCTCTTCCTGATATTCAATATTATAATACCAATCAGGAGCATGAATGTATTCGTTTTCTTTTGAGAGTTGTAAAAACAGATCCGTATAGCCATGATACATCCTGATCCGGATGCCTCCTGCGACCGCGTCGTATTTCTTATCGGCAAAGATGTTCTCCTTGCTCAGGCTGTGAACATTCCGGAACGCAAGAAATGGCCGAAGTCTGAGCCTGGTTAGGGAGTTTGCATCCAGGAGCTTGTATCTGATCAGAATCCGGTCTTCTCTCGTGATGAAAATCAACTCTTTGGACAAAATAACCCCTCCTACCCTGTATTGCAAGGTAGGAACTTCGTCGGCGGTAAAATCACGCACATATTTATGCCCTTTCGGATAATAGGTTCCTCCCTGGAACTTATGAATCCCAAGGTTAAATTCCGCTTCCTGCTCAATGACCGTCTCATCCAGGGAGGAGAGTAAAACATGGTTCTCGTTATCGATCCCGGGCTGAGGAGTGACAAGCAATCCGTGGTATTTCCGCGTATTGCAGTTGATAATCGTAGTACTTGCATAGGATCCGGCCCGGTTTGACCGGATCATCTCCCGGCGTAAGGAATATTCCAGATTGACTAACTGATTTTTATCAAAATTGATATAGCTCATAGGTTAATGTTTATCAATCTTTTTCAAAGATAATCGAAAATAAAAGCAAACGCAAAATTACAATAATTACCGCATTTCGCGGTTCTTTAATTTAGGCCGAACTTGATACTTTTGCACCATGGTTCTCAAATTCAGATACGTATTGGTTTTTATGTTGATCAGCATCATTTTTACCTTGTTATCTTGCCGGAAACGGGACAAAATTGACACAGATCCCTCGCTCCGGTTAACTTTTTCTACAGATACCGTTCTCTTTGACACGGTCTTCACGACAATCGGCTCCATAACCAAGCGTTTGATCGTTTACAACGACAACGATCATCAAGTACATATCGCGCGGATCAGGCTGGCCGGAGGGGAAGCATCCGTATACCGGATCAACATTGACGGGGATCCCGGAGTTTCCGCAACGGATGTTGAGATCCCTGGGCACGACAGTATTTTCATTTTTATCAGGGTTACCATCGATCCAACGAATGAGAACACCCCATTTGTCGTTACTGATTCCATCCTTTTTACCCTCAATGGGAACATCCAGGATGTGAAGCTCGTTGCCTGGGGTCAAAACGCTCACTTTCTGAATCATGTAACCTTGCAGGGAAGCATTGTATGGGATAGTATACTGCCGTTTGTGGTGTATGGTCATTTAAGGGTTGATACTTCCGGTTCCCTGCTGATCATGCCAGGAAGTAAAATATTCTTTCACAAGTCAGCTTACCTTGCGATTTCATACAACGCAACCCTGAAAGTATTCGGAAACCTGCAGCATCCCGTCAGGTTTCAGGGAGACCGGCTGGATCCTTCCTATCGTGATCTGCCCGGACAATGGGATGGAATCTATCTCGAAAGCGGTTCAAAAGAGAATGAGATCAACTATGCGTTCATTAAAAACGGGTCCATCGGTCTGGTCGTAGATTCCGTTGGAACCTCTGCAGAACCTACGCTACGGCTTGATAATACGATCATCCAAAACATGACCTCCGATGCGATTTACGCCTACTCGTCTTTTATCACATCCACGAACTGTGTGCTTATAAATTGCGGAGGAGCAGCCTTATGGGTGGAGAAAGGCGGGAGTTATGATTTCCGTCAACTGACGGTTGGAAATTACTGGGGAAGCTCGGTCAGGGTTTCTCCTTCTCTTTATATCAAGAATTTTACCTACGATACACTGGGGAATAAAGTCCCCGGGCCTCTTACATATGCTTTTTTCGGAAACTGCATCATCTACGGATCTGAAAGCGAGGAGGTTGTCATGGACACTCTTCAGGGAACTCCCTTTTCCTGTACGTTTGATCATAGTCTCCTTCGCACCGAAATGTCCCTGAATAATCCGCAAAGTTTTATTGAATGCTTCAAGAACGAAGATCCGCTATTCGTAGATCCTGCGTTGTTTGACTTTCAGCTTGATAGCTTATCGCCTGCGATCGGCAAGGGAATTCCCCTGGGAGTTCCGTTTGATATCAACGGAGTGGATAGAGGGAACGTCCCCGACCTGGGGGCGTATCAGTGGGTCCCTTCCCGGTAATTATTTATTAACTGCTTTGTGTATTGCAGCTCCGATATCAGCAGGTGAGTCTATTACGTATACGCCACACTCTTTCAGGATCTCTTTTTTTGCCTGGGCGGTATCGGCTTTACCTCCCACAATTGCTCCGGCATGTCCCATCGTACGGCCTTTCGGAGCAGTGGCCCCGGCAATGAAGCTGACAACGGGTTTGTTCCCATGCGCTTTGATCCAATATCCCGCTTCTGTTTCCATATTTCCGCCGATTTCACCAATCATCACAATTGCCTCAGTCCCCGGATCTTTCATAAAGAGTTCGATTGCATCCCGGAGGGTCGTTCCCGGTATGGGATCCCCTCCGATGCCAATAACGGTGGATTGTCCGAATCCTGCCTTCGAAAGTTGATCAACCGCTTCGTATGAGAGTGTTCCACTACGGGAAACGACGCCAATGGTTCCGGGTTTGTGAATAAAACCCGGCATGATACCGATCTTTGTATCAGGGGGTGTTATGATACCCGGACAGTTAGGGCCGATCAGGTGGATTCCCATTTTAGTCACGTAATCCTTGACGGGGATCATGTCGTTCACAGGGATTCCTTCCGTTATGCAGACAATGACCTTAATGCCGGCTTCAGCAGCTTCCGAGATGGCATCGGCCGCAAACGGGGGAGGGACAAAAATAACGGAGACATCTGCTCCCGTTAATTTTACGGCATCGGCCACGGTATTGAAAACCGGTCGGTCGAGGTGTTTTTGACCTCCTTTGCCAGGGGTCACACCTCCAACGATGTTAGTGCCATACTCGATCATCTGGGCAGCGTGGAAAGATCCCTCACTGCCAGTAAAACCCTGGACAATTACGCGGGAGTTTTTGTTAACCAGAACACTCATATTGAAGTATGAATTACGAAGTTAGGAAGTACGAATGAAAGGTAGAAGGACGAATTTTCAAAGATAAAGATTTTAGAGGAAACGGAAAATTTTTTGGTAAGTTTGCCATCCATGAGCTTTTATAACCCCACCGATACTATCTGCGCTCTCTCCACCGCACCCGGAACCGGAGCTATTGCGGTGATCCGGATTTCAGGAAGGGATGCTTTTGCAATTTGCGAACAGCTTTTTCATCCTTTTGATAAAACCTTCACGTTTGTCAATGCCCCACCCTACTCCATTCACCATGGATTCATCTCGCGGGATGATCATATGATTGACGAAGTATTAGTAAGTATCTTCAGAGCTCCTCACTCCTATACCGGTGAAGATATAGTGGAGATTTCCTGCCACGGATCTGAGTTTATCCAGCAGCAGATCATCCAGGCCTCTATCCAGGAAGGGTGCCGGCTTGCACAGCCGGGAGAATTTACCTTGCGCGCCTTCCTGAACGGGAAATTTGACCTTTCCCAGGCCGAAGCAGTGGCCGATCTGATCGCCTCCTCATCCCAATCGTCTCACGATCTGGCTTTGGCCCAGATGCGGGGCGGGTTTTCCAGGAAGATCAAGGAGATGAGGCAGAAACTTGTGGATTTCACTTCCCTGATCGAACTGGAACTGGACTTCGGTGAAGAAGATGTTACATTTGCTTCAAGGCCGGATCTCCTTCTTTTGTTGGATGAGATGCGAACGGAGTTCTCCAAGCTAATACACTCTTTCTCAATTGGTAATGTGATCAAAAAGGGGATCCCGGTTGCGATTATCGGGAAGCCGAATGTAGGAAAATCTACCCTGCTGAACGCGCTGCTGAACGAAGAGAAAGCCATTGTTTCGGAGATCCCTGGCACCACGCGTGATGCGATTGAAGATACCATTGTGCTTGAGGGGTTCAGTTTCCGGTTTATCGACACAGCCGGACTACGGGCATCAGAAGATCAGATTGAATCCATGGGGATCGGCCGCACCTGGACCAAAATGGAAGAAGCGGCAGTGATTCTCTACCTGTTTGATGCCACGCGGGATTCATTTAAGGACGTCGCAAATGCCCTGGTCGAATTCGAAAGCATGTTCAAGGAACAAGGTAAACGGCTTATCCTGGTGGGGAACAAAATGGATCTTTTGTCAGAACTGCCGAAAGGCTTCGGGAAATTTGTCGAGCATGAGACTATTTTCGTATCTGCAAAGCGGAAAGAAAATATGCACATGATCGCCGAGAGCTTGCTGAAAACCGTGAAGGAGCATCAAATCTCAGATGGGACAATTGTCTCCAACATGCGACACCTGGAAGCCCTGCAAAAAGTCTTGAGCGCTATTGAAAACGTTCGTGAAGGACTTCAACGCGGCCTCTCTCCCGACCTCCTGACCATTGACATGCGCCAGGCTCTTCACCACTTAGGCGAAATTACCGGAGAGATCACAACCGATGAAATTCTGGGGAATATTTTTGGGAGATTCTGCATCGGAAAGTAACCGGTACAAAGTAAGCGTATATCAAAAATTATATAACAAACAGAAAGTCCAGTAAATATGGGCTTTTTAATGATCAAGGTTACCTCGATAATCCATATACTTTTCTAAAATGATAGCCATATATAGAAAATGTTACCGCATCAACTACCAAAGCTGGGCGCCTGAAAAGGGTCCATATCAATAATTTCCAATAATCGCTTCTGCCCTTATTAAGTACCCCGATTATAAAAATTGATTTTAAGAAAGCTCTCAATGCAACGAAATTGATTTTTGCCGGCTTATTATAGCAGGGCTTATAATTCAATAATAACCGTCGAATTCGTTGATAATAGGGTTTTGTAGTATATATATCGTGAATAATTTTTTTATAACCAGTAATAAGTTCATGATGATTCATCCTGGGGATAAAATTCATGGAAAAATCGGTATTATTCCCGGTTGCTTCGATAGTTAACCTGTTCTCTGCTTCCAGTCGCTCATAAAGTCTTGTGTTCTTAGGCGCATTTAAAAGCCCGACCATGGCCGAAACTATTCCGCTTTGCTGAATAAAATCAATTTGCCGTTGAAAAATTGTGGGAGAATCGCTATCGAAACCCACAATAAATCCGCCCGAAACCTGCAATCCAGCCTTTTGAATTTTTTTAACACTTTGGAGCAGATCCCTGTTTTTGTTCTGAATCTTATTACATTCTTGCAGC
>JAZDGR010000117.1:0-13005 GCA_043806735.1 bacterium
CGTAGTAAAGCATTCCCTGGATGTCGAAGTAGCGGGGTTTGTAATTTCCTTTGGTGTCAAGCCCTTTCAGAAAGTAGGTGTTGGTTTTATACCGTGCTCCCAGCAGATAGGCAACTTTTTTGTTTGCCAGGGTGCCTTCCACATGGGCGTCGGCTCCCATCAGGCTCACGGTAAAAGATCCGGCGAAGGACTGGGGCTTCCGGTAGCGGATATCGAGGACCGACGACATTTTATCGCCGTATCTGGCATCGAACCCTCCGGCAGAAAAGAGGATGCCGGAAACCAGGTCGGGGTTTAAAAAGCTCATGCCCTCCTGTTGCCCCGACCTGACCAGGAAAGGCCGGTACACCTCAATGTCGTTGACAAAAACGAGGTTCTCGTCGTAGTTCCCGCCCCGCACTGAGTATTGAGAACTGAGCTCATCGCGGGAGGAGACGCCGGGGAGGGTTTTGATGATATCTTCCACGCTGGCGTTGATCGTGGGGATGAAGGTGATCGTTTTCGGGTCGATGCGGCTAAACGTAGTGCTTCGAAGTTGCTGGTCTTTGACCTCTACGGTACCCAGCTCCGTGGCAGTTTGTTTTAGCCGGACATCCGTATTTCTTTTTTCTCCCGGCTTCAGGTTGACTACCAGCGAATCTTTCTCAAATCCCACGAAGGAGAACAGGATGGTCACCTCTTCGCCCGCGGGTACCGGAAGTTCAAAATAACCCTGATTGTTCGTGGTGGTGCCGCGGGTAGTCCCTTTCATGGCCAGGTTGACGTACTGCACCGGCTGTCCTTCGTCGCCGGTGACATATCCTATCACCGTGCCGGTCTGGGCGTTCAGATTCCAGAAGGCAAAGAAGAGAAATCCGGTGATGGCAAAGATCCGGTTCATCCCGAGGTGGTATTAGTTGTCTTTGTATTCCTTTCGTTTGAATTTCCCCTCTTTCCAGGCTTTGATAAACTGAGCCCAGGCAAAGGGGTTGAAGATCGAAAAAGGTTGCTGTTGTCCGAAGTAGTAGAGTTTACTGGCTTGATTTTCGATGTAGTTCCGGTAGTTCATCTGTCCGTCCATCGGAACCTGGTCGGCCATCATCTGGAGCTGGGCTGCTTTCAGGTTTTCCCGGGCGATCTCCCGGTCGTCATCCGGAATCCGGGTGCTGAGGAAGGCCTCTTTGAAGTCTTCGTAGGTGGGCCAGGGAAAGATGATGGCGGCCGCCAGGGTCAGCGTATCGGCGGTCATCAGCTGGATGAGAGAGTAGCGGTTGTGCCGGATGGTATCGGGAATGATGAACGATGCCGGTTTGTATCCGAGGGCATTGAAGAGGATCGTATCGCCGATATGCGCTACAAATGAGAAATAGCCCATCCCGTCGCTGATGGTCCCTTCGCGGGTTGTTTTCACGATGATCTTAGTGTAGGGCACGGCAGTAAGGCTGTCGGCGGTGATGGTGATCCCCGTAAACTGGACCAGTTCATACTCTTTCTCCTGTGCTTTCCCTGTGAAGCTGAATAGTAAGGCCATCAGGGTGACGAGAGAAAGGGGCAAGCCATGTTTCATGGGCGCAAATTTACCAGGTTACCAGGGTATAATAACGGAAAAAGAAGGATTTTATTCTGTACCGGTCTTCGGGTTATTTTGCGAGAAATCCCTGTTCGCGGGCTTCCCTGATGCATACGGAGAGCCCTTTTTTATTGATGGTGCGTAACCCTTCGGTAGATACTTTGAGGGTGATGTGGCGATCTTCTTCGGGGAGGTAGAAGGTCCGGGTCTGGAGGTTGGGATGAAAGACCCGTTTGGTTTTCTTGTTTGAGTGAGACACTTTGTTCCCCTTCATATATGTTTTGCCCGTAATTTCACAAATCCTTGACATGGCGGTAATCTTAACAGGTTCTTAAATTGGAGTGCAAAGATCGGAAGATTAATTGAAGATTACAAACGAAATTAAGAAATTTGAAATTTGAAATTCGAAATTTGAAGCACACTTCGTTCCTCGTCCTTCGTTTCACGTCTCACGTCTAACCTATGCGTCCTCTGCAATTGAACTTCTCGGGGAGGTTTTTAAAACCGGTTTTCGCGGCAGATCAAAATGAAAAAAATAAACAATAATGTTTACATAACCACGTTAATTTATTATATTTGCAAAAAAATAGAATGTTACCGGAAATTGATAAAATAAAAGGGGTTCACCCGGGTGCGGTACTGGAAAGGGAATTGAAGTCAAGAAAATTGAAAAAAGGCAGGTTCGCTTTGGAAATTAAGGAATACCCCCAGATCATTACCGCAATCACCAAAAGAAGCCGGGGAATCAATCCAGCCTTGTCCATCAAACTTGGCCGGGTTTTGGGGTGCGAACCTTCCTATTTTCAGGTATTGCAGGCCCATTTTGAAATTGAAACCGAGAGAAAACTCCAGGTATCAGAAAAGGTAATAAGCCCCGACCTTACCCGGATCAGGGCTGGGTTATTCTGGGATTGTGATCTGAATATGGTTGATTGGCAGAATAACAGCAGTGCAGTAATTCTCCGTATTTTCGAGCGTGGGAACCCGGATGAACTAGCTGAGAGTATCCGGTTTTATGGCAAGGATTTAATAACCAAAACATTAAAAGAAATTCCTTCTTATTTGCCCACGGTTAAAATAAATGCAAGGAAATTTCATATAGAGATGAAATGAAACTATACACCAATACTGCTTCACCCCTGCTTCTCGATACCCTCCATAAACTGATGACCTTTCCTGAATTATCTGCATTTCGTGTTGTTGGCGGAACGGCCCTGAGCCTTCAGCTGGGACACCGCGAATCGGACGATATTGACCTATTCACTGATGCCATATATGGTTCAGTCGATTTCGAAGGATTAGATAGGAGGATTAGGGAAAACTTTCCTTATGTGGATGCCTCGATCCCTGGAATATCTCATCTCGGAAAGCCCTATTTCATTGGGACTTCGCGCACTGAATTTATTAAAGTTGATGTTTTTTACACCGATCCCTTTCGTTTTCCGTTAATAACCCAAAATAATATCCGGCTAGCCGCAATGGAAGATATCATCATCATGAAATTAGGCCTTATTTCCGGTGAACAAGGTGGTCGTAAAAAAGATTTCTGGGATCTGCATGAATTGTTAAATAAATTCAGCCTGGAATCAATGATCTCCTTATTCCGGCAACATTCCTTCTCGAAATTATCCTTTGTTGAAATATTAGATAAACTGACTGATTTCACTAGGGCTGACGATGATTTTATACCCCGTTGCCTGAAAGGGAAATACTGGGAGCTAATCAAACTTGATTTTGAGGAAGAAGCAGCGCGGTTGCGAGGTAGCGAAATAGCGAAGTAGCAAAATACTCCCACTCACCTCTCACGTCTAACGATTCACGTCTCACGTTCCTCGTCCTTCGTCCCTTGTCCCTTCCCGAAGATCGATAAAATCCTGGGCATCATCGATTTTCCTTTTCCATGTCGGCGAATCCTTGTAATTTACCCGCCAAATCACTAAATTCCTTATACAGTATGAAAAAATCGACCCGATTCCTGCAGTGGCCGGCGATAGCTTTTTCTTTTTTTGTTTGTGTAATTTTGTCGGCTCTTGTCCTCACCGGATGTAAAAAGCACGACATGCACGGATTCAAATTACTGGAAAAGCGATTTGTCAAAGAGATCAACGCCGACTGTTACTATTACCAACATGTAAAGAGCGGCGCACGCCTGCTCAAGATCGATGCCAAAGATCCCAACAAGACCTTCGCCATCGCCTTTAAGACCTTCCCCGAATCGGATGCCGGAACTCCGCACATCCTGGAACATGCCGTGCTCAACGGATCCAGGAACTTCCCAGTGAAAAGTCCGTTCGACGTCCTTTCCAAAGGCTCCCTGAACACCTTCATCAACGCATTTACAGGAAAAGATATGACCATGTACCCGGTCGCCAGCATGAATGAAAAGGATTATTTCAACCTCATGCATGTCTACCTCGATGCCGTTTTCAATCCCCTGATATACGCTGATCCCCGCATCCTCAACCAGGAAGGATGGCATTACGAGATCACCAATCCGAACGATCCTGTTGTTTACAGAGGCGTGGTATACAATGAAATGAAAGGAGCCTTCTCCGACCCCGACCGGGTCCTGCAGTACGAGTGCTTCCATCACCTCTTCCCGGAAAGTCCTTACGGTTTTGAATCGGGCGGATACCCGCCGGCTATTCCGACGCTGACACACGAGCAGTTCAATCATTTCCATACCCGGTATTACCATCCCGAAAACAGCTACATTCTGCTTTACGGGAATGCCCCGCTGGATAAAGAGCTTACGTTTATTGACTCCCTCTACCTGACCCATTATACGGTCGCCAATAACCTCCCCAGGATCGAAGACCAGAAGCCGTTTAAGAAGATGAAAGAGGTGACGGCCTATTATCCGGTACTTCCCGGAGCCGCCACCGAAGGACAGACCTTTCTGGACCTCGGGTATGTGGCCGGACACAACACCGATCAGCAACTGACCATGGGGCTCGACATCCTCACTGAGGTGCTGGTTAACCAGGAATCGGCTCCCATCCGGCTGGCCCTCCAGGAAGCGGGGATCGGGCAGGATGTGAATGCCTCGATCGACAGCTACATGCAGAATGTATTCCAGATCACCGCCCAGAATGCCAATCCGCAGGATCGTGAGAAATTCCTGGAGATCGTGAACAAAACCCTGCAGGAGCAGGTGGATAACGGGTTAGATATGGAAGCGGTTACAGGGGTGCTGAACCGGATGGAATTCATCCTCCGCGAAGGGAATACGGCACAAAAAGGGTTGACCTACGGATTTCAGTGCCTCTCGGGTTGGTTTTTTGCCGATGACCCCTTCCTGACCCTCGAATGGGAAAAACCCCTGGGCGCTCTGAAGAAAGGGATGAAAGAGAAGTACCTCGAATCGCTGATCACGCAGCACCTGCTGAACAATCCCCACTCCCTGCTGCTCACCCTGGAACCAAAACCCGGGATGGAACAGGAGACCAGTACCCAGGTGGCGGAAGAACTGGACAAGGTCAAAGCCTCCATTTCCAAGGACTCCATCGCCGCACTGGTGAAACAGACGGAAGAACTGATCGCCTACCAGAAGCAGGAAGACTCTCCGGAAGCGCTGGCAACCATCCCGTTGCTGGAGCTCAAAGACATCAACCCCAACGTGGAATGGTACCAGGCGGAGACCCGGGATGCAAACGGCGCCCCCGTATTGTATTATGACGATTTCACCAACAAGGTGGTCTATGTCAACCTCTATTTCGACCTGCGCACGCTTCCCGAAGAGCTCCTCCCATACGCCTCTTTGCTAAGCAACTTCCTGGGGATCCTCAATACGCAGAATTATACCTACGGCGACCTCACCAAAGCCCTGAACATGCACACCGGCGGTTTTTATTCCGCGTTATCGACCTTTGCCGAAGACAATGACGACAGCAAGCTGATCCCCAAATTCAGGGTCACGACCAAATCGATGGACAACAAGCTGGATAAGCTGTTTGAATTATCCGCAGAGGTACTGAACAAGTCGTTGTACAACGATACGACCCGGCTGAGAACGATACTTTCCCGCCACCAGTCCCAGCTTGATCAGGCGGTGAAAAGCAACGGATTCCGCTATGCCTCCCGGCGCCTGGCCTCTTATTACAGCAACGACGGGATGTTCAGGGAGCGGACCGGCGGACTGGATTATTACTGGTTTGTGACTGACCTGAACAACCATTTCAACCAAACGCATCACCAGATCATCGACAACCTGACCAAAACTGCCAGCCTGCTTTTCAGCAGGGAAAACCTGATCGCCGCCACTACTTGCAGCGACAAGGACTACTCCACTTTTGCCGAACACCTGGAGACGTTTATCGCAACCTTGCCAACCCAACCTGTCAGCCTGAATAGCTGGGCATTCGGACTGAAGAAGCTGAACGAGGGAATCATGACTCCGGCGAAGGTGCAGTATGTGCTGGCTGGATATGATTACAAGAAACTGGGATACTCCTGGGATGGAAAGATGCGGGTGCTGAACCAGATCCTTTCGACCGACTACCTGCAGACGCAGATCCGGGTGATCGGAGGAGCCTACGGCGGCTTTACCACCATCACCAACACCGGGACCTTCACCTTCGCCTCTTACCGTGATCCCAACCTGACGGAGACGGTAGAACGCTATAACGGAGTCCCGAAGTACCTGTCGGAATTTTCTACCGATGAAAAAGGCATGACCCGGTACATCATTGGAACCATCGCCGAAATGGATGTTCCTTTAACGGCTTCCGATAAAGGAAATACGGCCGTAAGCAATTATTTCACCAGGCAAACCAAAGAGGCGTTGCAACAAGACCGCAACGCTGTGCTGAGCGCCACGGTGAACGACATCCGGGCTTACGCTCCGCTGACGGAAGCGATCCTGAAGCAGGATTATCTGTGCGTTTACGGGAATGCCGATAAAATCCAACAAGATAAAAAGCTCTTTGAACATTTCATCGAAATCGGGAAATAGTCGCATGGGAACAGGTTTGAACCGAAGGTTCGGGAAAAAAGGAAAAAACAAAGCCGGCAAATGGATCGTAAGGATTCTGTTGTTTATTCTCGGTTGGGGCGTCATCTTCTTTTTCCTGTTGGGTCCGGGCCGGGTATTGTTCCCCTCCCTGTTGATCTCCTATTCCAGCGTCACGGATAAGACCAATACCGTCTACTATTCGGGAGAGGACATTGAGCAGGCGCTTGATGTGCTTTGGATGGCTTCTGTAGTGCAGGATTCCATCCGGAAATTCTGGAACGATTCTACGACAAAGGAATTCTGGAGAGGAGTACATATTTTCCTATGCGAATCTTCGGGGCAGTATTATCACCTGACTTGGAACCGGGCAATGGGTTCGGCGCTGATGGGAAGGGTTGTGTTGAATCCGGGAAGCTACGGTCCGGGCATGTCCCTGTATTCTGGACTGGTTCACGAAATGAGTCATCTGTACATGAGCCGCCGTTTCGGATACCTGTCCTATGTGTTTCTTCTCCCGAAATGGTTTGATGAAGGATGTGCCTCCATGATCCAGGAATATTCCTACCCTGAGAACCACCTGGATACGTACCTGAAAGAGACCCCGACACTGGTCCCGCTTACCTCCCTGAAGCATCCCTGGAACTGGGAAGCCATGGAAGGAATGGACCAGGGGATGATGTCGACAAAAGGATACGGACATTTACGGAGTTTTATGGGGGATCTTATGACCCAATATGGCATGGACAAAATCAGATCATATGCGGGCGAACTTTCGTGTAATTTTCGTCCCAACAAGGTGTTCCGGGACATTTTCGGGATCTCCCTTGCCGATGCTGACCAGCAGTGGCTGGAAAACCAGAAAAAGACAGGGTCCCTGCCCACTGAAACTACCTTTGTATCGCTTTCATTTGATTTCAGCATATTTTTGAAATGGCTTATCATCTTTGCTGTCATCGCCTTTCCGGTGATCCTGATCCTCCGGTGGCTAATTCGGCTGTAGTAGGAAAGCTGATGGCGGTCCTCCTGCTGGGTTGCCTCACATTGGGATTGTTCGCCCAGAAGCAGAATTTCTATTTCTACGGGAAGGTGCTTGACCGTGAAACACGTGCCGCCATTCTCAATGTGAACATCCGTTTTACGGGGACCCCAATTGGTTGTACCACCAACCGCAACGGGGAATTTTCTTTTTTTATTGATACGATCCCGGTATATATGATAATCACCCATCTGGGATATGAGACCCAGCGGATCTGGCTGGATAATACCTCTGCTTCCATTTCCATCATGCTTCAGCCGGCATCCCGGATGCTGAAAGAGGTGGAGATCAAGGCAAAAAACGATCCGGTCCCTTTTTTCAAGGACAACCGGTATTCGGTTTTGGATTACGAGGTCGACAGCAACCGGGTCTATATGCTGATCTATCTCTTCCGCCTGGCCGAATCGGAACTTCTCTGCAAGTCGGTTGAGGGCGATACGGCGGCACGGTCGGGGGCTCTTCCGTTCAGGCCCGACAGGTTGTTTCTCGACTGCATGGGCAACATGCATGTAATAAGCGCCGATTCTGCCTACCAGGTGTACAAAGACCAGCATGTGCTGAATCTCTTATATGCGGTGGATCTTGAGCGGTTCAACAAGGCGCTTTCCGAATGTGTCGCTTCTGCCGGCGAGTTGCTGTTCTTTCGCAAGATTAGTCAAAACAAGCTGGAAGTAGAGTTTTTCCATATTAACCGAAAAACCAGTGAAAAGCAGCAGTTGACGCGAGCCGATGACGAAGAGAATTTACGAATGCTGAGACGGAATCCCGAGGAAAATTCGATGATGATACTATCGCGGATCCCCGAAGGCAGAGATAACCTTGTGCAATGGAGCTGGGTGCAGAAAGTGCTTTACAAACCAAACACCTCCACGCTTCGAAAAGTTGACGACATACTCTGCGTAGTCAATACTGCCGATCATACCCTGGAGTTATACGACCTCAACGGAACATTTACAGCCAAGCTCAACCTTCAGATCGATCAAGTGGATGCCGGGCAATGGACCACGGAGATCTATATCGACCACATCGAGAAGAAGACGTATACCTCGTTTTTGAAAAACGGCAAATGTACCCTTTACCGCATCAACCTGAATACCGGGGAACTGAAACGGATCCTTACCGTCAGTCATACTTTCCCTCAAAAAATCAGGATTCACAACAACCACCTCTTTTACCTTTACGATCTACCCGGGAAGGGCGACAATAAGCATTTATTCAGGCAGAAGTTGTAAGGGTTTGTGAATCGTGAAACAATTTTTATTGTCATCTTTGTAGGAACTAAATCACAAACTTTAGTTCCATGAACAAAGCAATTTGGATCACTCTCGCGATCCTGGGTTCCACGTTAAGGCTGACATCGCAGGAGCCCGAATGGGTTACGAAACCCGATCAGGTCAACCTGTTTTTAAATCGCCAGGACAAGCTATTTGAAACTTATTCGGTAGCCCTTGGGGATGCGTATTACGATTATTATTCAGGTGTGCTCAAAGATGCCGGCAAACTGGAGTTGCTCAAAGCAGATCCCTATGTACAGAAAGACAGCATGGAGACCGTTTTTCGTACTTGGATGCCGAAGCGTGGAGAAATTACCGATACCCTGTTTCATCGCCGGATGATCCAGTGGATCCAGATCCTCTCCATGGCACAGGTGAACGATATCCCTGAGCTCAGAAACCTTCAATCGGAACTGGAAAAATGGCTGATAACACCGGATTCAGTTCAAGGGAAACCCCCGGCCGACAGTCTGGAAGCGCTGACAAAAGAGCTCCTGGTGAAACGCAACGCATGGGCTCGCGGGCTGGGTTACCCCGGGTACCGGGAACTGGTCCTGATGGTTTCCGGCATCCGGCCCGAGGATCTCCACAATTACCTGAATCTAATTGATCAGCTCACGCTGCCTGCTTACCAGGAACTGGTAGAGCAGATGAAAAAGGAAAAAGGTCTTCAGGAGGTAAGCATCCGGGATATTTTCGGGATCTATTCCAACTATTTCCAGAGTAGTCCCCCGGAACCGTCAACTGTCAGCCGCCAGGAAATCCTCTCTTCCACGCTGAACAGACTTGGCATACACTATGGGGAATTGCCGATCCTGCACCGGGAAATGCAGCTTCCGCCTCCGATGGGCGGACAGGGGATCGCTGTGCGAATCCCTGATAATTTTAAACTGGTGGTCAATCCCGGGGTCGGCCTTTCCACGATCTTTCACGAAGTAGGGCATGGACTTGCCTGTGTATATAACCAGATGCCTTCAGCTGTTCTCAAGGGATACGAGTGGGTGGAAGGAGGGGATACGCCGGTTATGTCGGAAGGACTGGCCGAATGGTCGGCTGCGATCGTTCAAAACCCGGAATGGATGAAGAAATATACGGATCTTTCGGATGAAGAGATCGCGGAAAAGCAAAAAACCCGGAAAACCTATGCTCCGGTCAACCTCCGCTTCTGGCTTTACAATGTATGGCTGGAGCTGGAGATCTTCAACGATCCCGAGCAGAACCTCGACACCCTGCGTAAAACTTTCATGAAACGGTTTCTGCTGGTGGATAAGCCTTCTTCCCGTCCGGTCACCCTGGCAAACTCCATGTATGTTTCATACCCGGTTTACAACCATAATTACCTCCTTGGCGGGATCATCGCCTGGCAGATCCACACTGAACTGGAAAAACGGCTGGGACCTAACTACCTTTTCAACCCCGAAACCGCCGCCCTGATGCAGCAATACTTTTATAAAGACGGCGAATATTATCATTGGCTGGAAAGGTTAGGAAGATTTACCGGTAAAGTGCTGGACATCGAGGGATATGTAGAGTGGCTGCAGGGGAAATAGGAGGGGCAAGGTGCAACCCCTAAATCCCCTGAAGGGGACTTACTCCCGTTTCGCGTGGGGGTAAATGGGATTCAGGGGTTCTTCAGCATCTCCTTCCTCAACAAATTCAGCGCCTGCAAGGCAGTTCTCCTGATGTTGCGCTCGCGGTTGTCGCCAAAGAGGTAGTGTTTGGCAAAGACCCTGGCAGGGGTGGCGATGCCGATCCACACGGTTCCAACGGGCTTTTCCGGGGTTCCTCCGGTAGGGCCTGCAATCCCTGAAGTAGCGATTGCATAATCGGAACCGAAACGCTTTTTCACGCCCTGGACCATCTCAAGTACGACTGGTTCGCTGACAGCGCCATGTAGGAGTAATGTATCCGGTTTGACCGACAGCAAATCCTCTTTGGCATCATTTGCATAGGCAACAATTCCTCCCATGAAATAAGCGGAACTCCCGGGTACGGAAGTGATCAGGTGAGCAATGATTCCCCCGGTACAGCTTTCGGCCGTGGCGAGCGTTTCCCCCTTTTGCTTCAGGAGTTGTCCGATGATGGCTTCCAGCGTGTCTTCATCGTAACCAAAAATCAGTTCGGGAATCAGTTTTTGCAGTTTGCGAACTTCAGAATCCACCTGCGACCGAAGATCATCTTCCCGGTTTCCTGTCGCCGTAAACCGCAGTCTGACAATCCCCGGTTGAGGAAGGTAAGCGAGCTTAATATTTTCTGGCAGGCTGTTTTCCCAATCTTTGAGGATATCAGCCAGAAACGATTCCCCCACTCCCTGCGTCAGAATAGTTTTGTGACAAATGGCCCGGGGGCTGAACCGCTCTTTTAACCTCGGAATGACCTCCTGGGAGAACATATCCTTCATCTCAAAGGGTACACCAGGTAAGAAGATAAAGATAGTTGGCAGTTGGCAGTTGGCAGTTACCTTCTCAAACCACATCCCGCGGGCGGTGCCTAAACGGTTGGGGATTGTGATGCAGTTTTCCGGGAGTTCAGCCTGTTTGCGGTTAAGTTCCGTAACCTGGTAACCACTCCTGGCAAACAAGGCTTCAATATCCCGATATGCATCTTCACTGAAGACCGGTTTTGTTTCAAAGAATTCACAGATAGTCTGCTTGGTGATATCATCTTTGGTCGGACCGATCCCGCCGCTGACCAGCACCACATCTGCCCTGTTCAGGGCATCTTCCAGCCCCTGCAGAATATGCTCCCGGTTGTCGGATAAAACCGTGAATTGATAAGCTTGGAAACCATTCCGGTTCAGTGTTTCCGCCATCCAAGCCGCATTGGTATTGACCACCTGTCCGATCAGGATTTCGTCACCAATGTTGATGAGTTCGATCTTCATAGTACAAAAGTAGCGAAATTAGACTTTTTGTACCTTTGTACTGAAGTAGACTTGAATTCATTGACAGACAAAAATCAACTCACAGCGCTAATCAATCTTATGGATGAACCCGACGACCGGGCATTTGAACTGATCCGGGAGAAGATCTTTACGTTCGGAGAAACAGCTGTAATACCTCTTAAGGAAGCCCTGGAAAGCAGCTTTGACAGTCTGGTTCAGTCCCGGATAGAACAGATCATCCATCAGATCCGCCAGGAGGGGTTAATGAACCAGTTGAGTGACTGGATGAGGTTGGGTTCATCGGATCTGCTGAAAGGCTTCCTGTTGATTTCAAAGACCCAACACCCCGAACTGAATGAGGAGGAGATCGCCATCACGATCGAACAGATCAAGATGGATGCCTGGCTCGAGCTGAACGATAACCTCACTGCCCTGGAAAATGTCAAGGTGCTGAACCATATCCTCTACGACATGCACAAATTTGAGGGAAACCGGGTAAACCTCTTTGCGCCGACAAACCAGTACATCAACACCCTGCTTGAGACACGGAAAGGAAGCCCACTGACCCTCGGGATGCTTTACCTGATTCTCGCCCAGCGGTTGAACATCCCAATTTACGGAGTGAATTTGCCCCAGCATTTTATCCTGGCGTACCTGACCGATTATCATCCCCCGCACCCAACGGAACAAGAAGTGTTGTTCTACATCAATCCGTTCAACAACGGAGCCGTCTTTACGCGCCGGGAGATCGAGTTGTTTGTCCGGCAGATGAAACTGAAACCCGAACCTTCTTTCTTCGCTCCCTGTACCAATGTGGACATCATCCACCGGCTGATCAACAACCTGGTTCTGACCTACACGCAGCTTGGGAATGCAGAAAAGGTGGAGGAGTTGAAAGAGTTGCTGGAGGGAATCAAAAAAGTTTACGAATGACGAAGGACGAGGTTTAGCTGGATCTCACCAAAGTTGTTTGATGGTCTTCCCGAGGATGAGAAAATACTGCCCCAGCGTCGGGCGGTCGATGAACCTCCTGTTGAGCTCAATTTTAGCGGGCAGGATCTCTTCGATATAGGTCTTTTCAGGATCCGGAGATTTTCCGAGGAGTTCATTTTCACGGAAATAGTTAATGGAAGCCCAGTCGGTGAGCCCGGGCCGTACCGACAGGATCTTACACTGTTCGGGAGTATAGAGATCCACATATTTCCTTAATTCTGGCCGGGGGCCGACCAGGCTCATATCCCCTTTCAGCACGTTGATCAACTGGGGAATTTCATCCAGCTTGTATTTGCGAAGAAAGTACCCGACTTT
>JAZDGR010000118.1:0-11255 GCA_043806735.1 bacterium
AAGGCGGTGCAGTTGATGCTGGAGAAGCTGGAGTTGGTCTCATACATGTTCCTGGAAACCCCTGCCCGTGGCTATTCCGATGACTACATCTCCCTGGCCGAGGATCCCACGATTCCCTACATTGGCAAGGACCGGAAGCTAATGTATGAAGAATATTTTACGGCTGATACACGCCAGAAACTACAGATCCTGTTGGCGGCCGAGGAACATATCCTGGGACTGGAAAACGGGAAGAAGCGCTTCATCGACGAGGTCACAGCCCTCTCCCGGGCATTTGCCATTGCCATTCCCCACGAGCAGGCAATGGATGTGAAGGAGGAGGTGGCCTTCTTTCAGGCGGTGAAATCCCGGCTTACCAAGTTTGACACCGCCGGCGCCGGCAAAACGGATGAAGAGCTTGAAACCGCCATCAAGCAGGTGATCGATAAAGCCCTGGTCACCGATCAGGTGATCGACCTCTTTGATGCAGCCGGAATAAAAAAGCCCGATATCTCCATCCTCTCGGAAGAGTTTCTTCTCGAGGTAAAGAACATGGAACACAAAAACCTGGCGCTGGGAGTCCTGAAAAAGCTACTCAACGATGAGATAAAATCCCGTTACAAGAAGAACCTCATCCAGGGCAAATCCCTGATGGAGATGCTCGAAAACTCAATCCGGAGGTATCACAACAAGATTTTAACCGCCGCAGAAGTCATCCAGGAACTCATCGAACTCGGGAAGAAAATCCAAAAAATGGATAAAGAGCCCAAAGAGATGGGCCTATCCGATTTCGAATACGCCTTCTACACCGCCATAGCCGATAACCGGAGCGCCCGCGAACTCATGCAAAAAGAGAAACTCCGCGAGCTCGCCATCGTCCTCTACGAACGCGTCAGACAAAACGCCTCCATCGACTGGACCATTAAAGAAAGCGTCAAAGCCAAACTCAAAGTCATCGTCAAACGCACCCTCCGCCAATACGGCTATCCGCCCGACATGCAGAAACTGGCCACAGAAACGGTATTGAAACAAGCGGAGTTGATAGCCGAAGAATTAACTGAAAATCGCTAAAATAAGTAATCGTTGCCAGTTTCGTTCTAACTTACAGAAAATTAGCGATATAAAAACAAGAAAAATATTATTGACTTATTAAATCCTATGTTTTTTTAAGTCAGGCCATTAGGGATAATTTCTCCGGACCTGTTAATAAAAATTCTCTCCAAACACATTGTTCCGGCTTAAATTTGCACTACTTGATTTTGTGTGAATTATGCATAAAACAGAACAAGATGGAGATTCATCAAGTCGAATCTCCATTTTTTTCCCCTAATTTATGAACTAATTATTTGTAAATAGTTGCAAGTAATTAAAAACCTGGAAGATACATGAAATACTAACCTGCCAATCGGAGTTTATTTTGTGCGGCTGACCAATGATAGGACAGTAAGGATGGGGAAGATCATTAAACAGTAATATAAAAGCCATTCCTCCATATCCCGCATCTCACATCCCATATCCCGTATCCCGTATCCCGTATCTCGTATCTCGTACCCCGTATCCCTATTTGTTATTAAAAAAATTCCCTGTAACTTTGCACCCCATTTCGGAAGGGGTGAGATGGAGGATCGTTCTTTATAGAAATCCCCTGTAATTTACTGAGTTATAAACCTGGATGGCGTGTTTTGCGCCGCCACAACGTTATCTAAATGACCACTGACGAAACAAAAATGAACAGTGAAGAAACTGAACCCCTGGAAACTGAACTGGAAAAACAGCCAACCACCAGGGAACTCTTCATGGAGACTCCTGCGGTCAACGAATTTGACTGGGACTCCATTGGAAAGAAATATGAATTATATTCCGATGCTGAACGGAAACGCCTGGAAGAGGAGTATGACCGTACCTTGAGAGCCATATCCGATCACGATGTCATTGAAGGGACTGTGGTATCGATGACCAGCCGCGAAGCGGTTATCAATATTGGCTTTAAGTCCGACGGAGTGATTCAGCTTTCGGAGTTCAGGTACAATCCCGACCTGAAAGCCGGAGATAAAGTTGAAGTCTACATAGAAAATCAGGAAGATCCTACCGGGCAACTGATCCTGTCGCATAAGAAAGCACGCATCCTGAAGTCGTGGGATCGGATCAACAATGCCTACGATACCCAGGAGATCATCAAGGGCTATGTCAAATCACGCACAAAAGGCGGACTGATCGTCGATATCTTTGGAATTGAAGCCTTCCTTCCGGGTTCACAGATCGATGTGAAACCGATCCGCGATTACGATGTATTTGTTGATAAGGTAATGGAATTCAAGGTTGTAAAGATCAACCAGGAATACAAGAATGTCGTAGTTTCTCACAAAGCCCTGATCGAAGACGAGCTGGAAGCCCAGAAAGCCGAGATCATCAAACGGCTGGAAAAAGGTCAGATCCTCGAAGGAACAGTTAAAAATATTACATCCTATGGAGTATTTATTGACCTGGGCGGTGTCGACGGACTGATCCACATTACTGACCTGAGCTGGGGACGTATCAACCATCCCGAAGAGATCGCTAAGCTGGATCAGAAGATCAAAGTGGTAATTCTCGACTTCGATGAAAACAAGAAACGCATTGCCCTCGGCTTAAAACAACTCACCCCGCATCCGTGGGATTCGCTGGATACCGCTCTTAAGATTGGCGATAAAGTTAAAGGGAAAGTTGTTGTGATCGCTGACTATGGCGCTTTTGTCGAAGTAGCGCTCGGGGTGGAAGGGTTGATCCATGTTTCCGAGATGTCGTGGTCACAGCACCTGCGTACCGCGCACGACTTCCTCAAAGTCGGGCAGGAGGTGGAAGCCGTGATCCTGACCCTTGACCGTGAAGACCGCAAAATGTCTATGGGGATCAAGCAACTGATCCCGGATCCCTGGGCAAATATCAAGGAGAAATACCCAATCAAATCTAAGCACACAGCGATTGTCCGCAACTTTACCAACTTCGGCATCTTTGTGGAGCTGGAAGAGGGTGTTGACGGGCTGATTCACATCTCCGACCTTTCATGGTCGAAGAAGATCAAACACCCGGCCGAGTTTACGAAGATGGGGGAGAAGATCGATGTGGTGGTACTGGATGTCGACGTGGAAAACCGCCGGCTCAGCCTCGGACACAAACAACTCGAAGAGAACCCGTGGGATGTCTTTGAATCGGTGTTTACCGTGGGATCGGCTTATAACGGAACCATTGTCAGCTTATCAGAAAAGGGCGCTATCGTAACCCTGCCCTATGGCGTTGAAGGATTTGCCCCGATGCGTCACCTCAATAAGCAGGATGGGAGCCACGCGAAAGAAGAAGAGAGCCTCGACTTTAAGGTGATCGAGTTTTCCAAGGACAACAAAAAGATCATCCTCTCTCACACCAAAACATATCAGGAGGCACCTGGGGCCGATAAATCCAGGGAACAAGCCGGTGATAAAAACAAAGTGAAAGCTACTAAAAAAGCGGTGAAGAAGCTGAAAGATAACCTGGAAAAGACTACATTGGGGGACATCGAAGAACTAGCTGCGCTGAAGTCGAAAATGACAAAACAGGAAGCAAAAACCCCCGAATAATGACCTTTTCGGTGACAATTTTGGGTAGTAATTCTGCCATTCCTACCCTGCAACGAAACCCAAGCGCTCATTTACTCAATGTGAATGAGCGCATTTTTTTACTCGATTGCGCCGAGGGAACGCAGCTTCAACTCAGGAAATATAAGATCCATTTTCAACGGATCCGGCACGTCTTTATCAGCCACCTTCATGGAGATCACTACTATGGACTCATCGGATTCCTGACCACCCTTCATCTGTTAGGCCGGAAAGAGAGGATGCATATCTATGCACCTCCCATGCTTGAAGAGATCATCGGGCTGCAGTTGGAAGCCTCGCAAACGCAGCTGCTCTTCCCGGTCACTTTTCACCCGCTTGTTTCCGATGAGCTTCAAACCATCTTCGAAGATGAGCGGGTGGTTGCTCAGTCCTTTCCCCTGTGGCATAGTGTTTCAACTTTTGGCTTTCTTTTCCGGGAGAAGATCAAGGTAAGGAAAGTGGATCGGAAGAGAGCGTATGCCTATTGTAGTGATACGGCTTATGATGAACGGATTATTAAGTACATCAGGGAAGTCGATTTGCTGTACCATGAAGCGACTTTTCTTCAGGATATGGCCGGCGCAGCCCGGGAAAAACTCCACTCCACCACCCTCGAAGCTGCTACCATTGCTCTGAAAGGAAGAGTAAAAAAATTACTCATCGGACATTTTTCTGCCCGCTATGACGATTTGCAACCATTGCTGGAAGAGGCCAGGAGTGTCTTCCCTGAAACATGGCTTGCAGAAGACGGAACTACTTTCAAACTATAACGCCTCACGTCTCACGTCTCACGTCTCACGTTCCACCAGCGCTTCATAAAGCACCTCTGCGGGGTGATACGCTCTGCGCTCTGTACCATCCAGGATCTGTTGTCTGCAACTCGTGCCGGGAGCACAAATGATCCACTCGCCGGAAGCTTTTCTAATCTCCGGGAACAACACCAATTCACCTACTTTCATCGAAACCTCATAGTGCTCTTTCTCATAACCAAAGGAGCCGGCCATTCCGCAACAACCTGATGGGATCTCCTCCACAACGTAATTAACAGGCAGCGAAAGCATTTTAACAGTAGGTTCCACCGAGGCAAGCGCTTTCTGATGACAATGGCCGTGGAGCTTTATTTTGGCGGATTGGGTTGTGAACAACTCCGACGTAATCCTTCCGGCTTGCATTTCCCGGAGAACAAATTCATCGTACAACAAAACATCCCGGGAGAGCCTGATTGATTCATCTTTTAAACCGGGGCCTACCAGATCCGGATATTCATCCCGGAACCCGAGGATGGCTGATGGTTCAATTCCTACCAGCGGGACTTCCGCAGAGAGTAAAGGAAAAAACGTTTCTACATTCCGGATTGCCATCTTCCGGGCAGATCGCAGCAATCCTTTGGAAAGGAATGTCCGGGCGCTCTGTATGCGACCGACTGTGAGGATCTCGTAGCCAAGCCTATGGAACAACTTGATGAAGGCAATTCCTACTTTTACGTCCTGGTAGTTGGTGAATTCGTCCACAAACAGATAGAATGAGCCTTTTTTGCCCTGAAGCGATGCATTCATCCCGGGAAGATAATTTCTGATCCAGGCCATAAGCGTTGAGCCGTGGAGTTCCGGGATGGATCGTTGCTTCGCAAATCCCAGGAATGATTTGGCAGCGGATGAGATGAAACGGTTCTTTATGAAGAAATTGAACACCCCGGGAAACAGCGATCCATACCGGTTTATTGTTGTGATGTTCGCGATCAGCTTGGATCTCAGGGGAACGCCATGTGCATCGTACCAGTGCTGCAGAAATTCCCCTTTGAGTTTTGCCAGGTCCACATTCGACGGACATTCCGATTTACACGCTTTGCAGGAAAGACAGAGATCCATTACGTCGTAGATTTCCGGATGGTCAAACGGATTTTGTTTCGGGGAGTGGGTCAGGAACTCGCGGAGGATATTGGCCCGGGCCCGGGTGGTAGTGTTCTCCTCCCTGAGGGCCATGTAAGAAGGGCACATCCAGCGTCCGGTTAGCACCGTATTCCGGCAGTCGCCCGATCCGTTGCATTGCTCCGCCGCCCGGAGAATCCCGTGATTGGCGGAGAAGTCGAAGAGGGTTTCAAGTTCCCTCGGAGGATGACCGGGTTGATACCTGAGACAGGTGTTCATCCGGGGTGTATCAACGATCTTTCCGGGATTAAACAAATTGTAAGGATCCCAGGTCTGCTTGATTTGCCGGAGAAGCTGGTAGTTTTCCTCCCCGATCATCAACGGGATGAACTCGCCGCGCAAACGCCCGTCTCCATGTTCCCCACTGAGAGAACCCCGGTATTTTTTTACCAGTCTGGCGGTCTCCAGCGCAACCTTATGAAATAATTCAACATCCTCATGATCCTTCAGATTCAACACCGGTCGCAGGTGCAATTCGCCGGATCCGGCATGGGCATAGTATACGCAATTCAGGCCGTACCTTTCCATCAACTGGCCGAACTCTTCAATATACTGCGGAAGAACTTCCGGAGTCACGGCGGTATCTTCGGTGACCGGCACCGGTTTGCGGTCGCCCGGGTAGTTGGCAAGGACACCAAGCCCCGCTTTCCGCAACGCCCATACCCGGTTCATGTCAGGAGGAAAGATCAGCGGGAAAGCATACCCGTATCCCGTATCCCGTATCTCTTTCTCCATCTCCCTCGCAAGTCGGGTGATCTCATCGCGGGTCTCTCTGGCAAATTCCACCATGAGAATGGCTCCGGGATCTCCTTCCAGAAAAAACCGGTTTTTCCGCTGGGTAATGTTTTCTTTTGTGCAGTCGAGGATGGCCTTATCCATCAGTTCGACGCAACCCGGCTTATACTTAAGGGCAATCAGGTTGGCTTTCAGGGCGTCGGGCACACTCCCGCAATGGATGCATACAAGCGCCTTCTCCTTTGGCGGAAGTGGAACCAGGTTCAGTTTGGCTTCCGTGATAAACGCCAGGGTACCCTCGGAGCCGGCTAGGAGCTTTGCCAGATTCAGTGGTGCCGTGGCGCCATGGTGCGATGGTGCGATGGTGCCTTGGTGCGATGGTGCATTGGTGCCGTGGTGCAGTGGTGACTGGAAACTGGAAACTGGAATTGTTTCCAGCAGGAGATCGATCGCGTAACCGGTGTTCCTCCGGTGGATTGCCGGATCGGGATATTCGCGGCGGATATTCTCCCGGTTGACGGGATTCGATAGAATCTCAACCAGTTTCTTGTAGATCTTTCCTTCCAGGGTATCCTGGCTCGTTTTTGCGATCAATTCCACCCCAGAAAGATCCTTGAATTCAACTTCACTCCCGTCACTCAGGAAGGCTTTCACCGAGATCAGGTGATCGCGGGTGCTCCCATAGATGATGGAATGGGCGCCACAGCTGTTGTTCCCCACCATTCCTCCGATCATACAACGGCTGGAGGTGGATGTCTCCGGACCGAAAAACAACCCATGCTTCGCCACAACCTGGTTCAGTTCATCGAGAATTACTCCGGGTTCAACCCTGATCCAATGCTCCTGCTTGTTGAGTTCCAGGATTGCGGTCATGTACAGGGAACCATCCACGATGAGACCTGAACCAACGACCTGTCCGGCCAGGGAGGTGCCTGCCGTACGCGGGATCAGAGGAATCCCATGCTCCCGGGCAAACAGAATGAGCTTCTGGATATCATCCCTGTTTCTGGGCCGTGCCACTCCCAGCGGAAGTTCGCGGTATGCGGAGGCATCGGTCGCGTACATCAACTGGGTAGAGTGGTCCAGGAATATTTCTCCGTCAAGCTGGTCGTTCAGAAATTTAAATTTCCTGTGAAGATCTTCAGGTGGTTCCATCAGGGGAGTTCGTTTAGCTTCTGTTTCAAGGTAACAATGTAGTTGTTCCCGGGATCCACCAATCTGCCGGTGGCCAGTCATGATCCCCTTCAAAGATCAGGGAAAAGGCGATAAAAAGCTGATGTTGTTTCACTTTTTATAGTAATTAGTTGATTCGAATATTTTGTCGGCCGAACCGGCTAGAAAACCGTTGAACAGTTTTCCGTCAGGCCGGGGATAGCGCTTAGCAAATTCATAATAACAACCGGGTATTTCAAACTCCCCTTTCGTAAACCTGAATTTCACCAGCCCGGCTTTGATGCTGGATTGTTCGAGGAGCTCAGCGGGGCTTCCCTGAATCTCTCCACCCGAATCATTGAGAAGAAATCCATTGTTGCGGAGGAAAGCGTTCACCTTGCGGATCGAATCATATTTTTTCAGGTGATTGACGCTCACCGTAAAATGATTTGCCCTGAATCCATTGACGTATAGCCAGGCCGCGTATTCCGATTCCTGGAGAAGTTTTTTGTAAACCTCATAGGAAGGTATTTCCGACACATTTCCGGCAAAAAGAATGTTGTCGGACCCAATCAGGCATTCCGGGATGGCATGGATCCAGTTACGGACCGTTTTCTGGAGGAATGGGCTGAACTGATCGGTGAGCAGTTCGGAGATAAACACCCGCGGAGCTTCCGGGTCCGAGACATGCTCAAAATGCCTGGCATAAAGCTTCTTCTTTTCAAACTTGTACTCCCCTTTGAACTGATAGCCTGTATTGAAAAATGGCTTTGCCAGAACATCCACGCCAGTCAATGGATGGCGAAAGGTGCGGAAGGCAATGTGATCGTTCACGACCTGTTCTCCCTCAGCGACAAACAGGTTATACACTTTTTGGACATCTGGGTTCTGGGTGGTGTACATTTTCCAGAGCCTGCTGAATATTATCGCTTCTTCCATGGGCTAAAAAAATCCTTTAATCAGTTCTTCCACAGGTAAATTTGCAAAATATTTCCAAATGTCAAACGGGGCAAGTGCTTCCCGGAGGGAATCTTCCCGGTGAGGAATGCCGGTAATGGCCTGTTCGATCTCTTCCGAATCCAGCACCCCGAAGTAATCGCCGAAGATCCGGATCTTCCCGATCACCCCGTCCTGAACATCCAAATTGATCTCAATGGTTCCACTGCTTTCCGTCCGCAGGACTTTGCGGAAGTTGTAGACAGGGGAATATCCGAAGTTCCAATCCCACAAAGCGTATCTAGAATCAGCGAGAGCCTGAATGTTCCGGTGATCCTCTTCCGTCAGTTCATAATAACGCGCTTCGGGATTTTTTTCTACGATATACTGTTCGATCCGGCCGGCGAACTGCATGACATCCATTGGCTCATTCAGGTGTTCGCTGATGTTGGTTACCCGGCTCCGGACCGATTTGACCGCCTTGTCCCTGAATTTGGATGGATCGACATTCAATGCTTCGGAAAGATTCGGGATTTCGGAAGAAAACAGCAAGGTACCGTGGTGCAGAACCTTGTTTTTCCAAATATGCATGGCATTCCCTGAGAATTTCTTCCCCCTGATAGTAAGGTCGTTTCTTCCTTCAAAACGGGCATCTACACCCATTTCCTGGAGAACCTCCAGAATCGGTTGAGTATATTTCCGGAAATCGATCAGGTTTTCGCCTTCCGCCTGCTGGGTAAATGTGAAATTGAGGTTCCCCAGGTCATGAAATACGGCGCCTCCACCCGAAAGCCGTCTCACCACCTTGATCTGCTTTTGCCTCACATAATCCAGGTTGATCTCGGCCAGGGTATTCTGGTGTTTCCCGACGATAATGGAAGCTTCATTTCTCCAGAGGGCAAACGTAGCTTCGTCGAAATTCTTGAGGATATACTCCTCCGCAGCAAGGTTGAAAAAAGGATCGGTTGTACCTCGACGGAGGATCAACATGTAACGAAATTTTATACAAAGCTACCTTTTTTTTAGAGTTTTCATACTTTTGCACTCCGGCATGCAGCCCCATGAACCGCTTCTATTATTATTTGTTTCTCTATTTTCTCTTCCTGTTCAAGAATACCTCTTTCTGGTTTCTCTACAGGGTCTCCGACCTGTTCTACTTCTTTCTGACCTATGTGGTCAGATACCGGAAAAAGGTAGTGTTCACGAATCTCCGGGAATCATTTCCAGGGAAATCAGAGGAGGATATCCGGAAGATAGCCAGGGGATTTTACCGGCATCTGTGCGACATCTCGGTGGAAGGGGTGAAAGCGTTTTCCCTTAGAAAAAAGGATATTCTGAAACGATATGTGGTGCTCAATCCGGAGCTTCTCGACCCCTGGTTTGCAAAGAAGAAGAGCGTCATAGCTGTGCTTGGGCACTACAACAACTGGGAATGGGGAAGTCTGGCCGCGGGCATTTATTTTCGTCACAAACCGGTGGGTTTTTACAAACCGCTCACCAATCATTACATCGACGAATACATCCAGAGAACCAGGGCCAAGGAGGGGATGTTGCTGGAGTCTGTTTCCCGGACCAGCCAGACATTTCGCCGGCTAAAAAAGACACCCTCCATCTTCATCATGGTGGCTGACCAGAGCCCGATGAACCTGAAACTGGCGCATTGGATCCATTTTCTGAACCATGACACGGCCGTGTTGCACGGAACGGAAAAACATGCGCAGTTGAACAACTATCCGGTTATCTTTGCAGATGTCCGGAAAGTCAGGAGAGGCTATTACACGGTGACCTTGGAACTGCTGGTTGAAGATCCCTTATCGGCCTTACCCGGAGAGATAACCCGCAGATTTTTGGAACGCTTGGAAAAACAAATCCTGGCCTCGCCGGAGAACTGGCTGTGGAGCCACCGCCGGTGGAAGCATAAGAGGGAAGAAGGACGTGGGACGTGAGACGTGCCAACTGCCAACCGGTCTTACAACAGTCCTCCGTTTTTATAGATCGCCATCTGCGCTTCGTAGAACCTATTGAACCAGGTGGTTTTCTTGTTTTTCAGGGTGGTTACTTCACCTGTCTCAAAATTAACCCGGATCGTTTCCCCATCCTGTAATCCAAGTTCTTCCAGACTTTTCGGATCATAGGTCAGGATCGGAAGCGCGGCATTGATCGCGTTTCTTTCATAGATAGCTCCGTACGACTCCGCAAGGAGACAGGAGATACCCAGGGAAAGGAAGCAGTCCACAGCCTGCTGGCGCGAGCTGCCGGCGCCGAAATTCTTTTGCGTAACCACGATATCCCCCGGTTTGGCCTTCTTTGCAAAATCCTCATACCCTTTTAAGTTATCAAACGAATACTGACCCATCTCCTTGATATCGGTAATGGTGAGGTAGCGGTTATGAAAAATCATGTCGGTGTCGATGTCATCTTTCCGGATCAGCCAAACGCGGCCTTCCACAATAGTCGGAGGTTCGCTTCTCGCGGTGACTAGTGACTGGTGACCGGTGACTGGTGGCTTATGGTTTATGACTGATGGCTGAAAAAGAGCCGGGGTTTCAGGGATGTTGTCAGGCGTGGTAATGTAGCCTGCCACAGCGGAGGCAGCAACTACCGCAGGGGAAGCCAGGTAGACAAACCCTTTGCCCTGTTTGCCTTCAAAATTGCGGTTACCGGTGGAGATGGTCACTTCACCCGGACCATTCTGTCCCACCTGTCCGGCCGCACATCCAGCGCAACCGGCATTGGAGACCATGGCTCCCGCTTGTTTGAAAATCCGGATCAGCCCTTCGTCCATGGCCTGGTTCCAAATGCTGTCGGTTGCCGGCACGATCTTCAGAACCACGCCCGGGGCAATCTTTCTTCCTTTCAGGATCGAAGCGGCGATCCGGAGATCTTCCATTCTTCCGTTGGTGCAACTTCCGAT
>JAZDGR010000119.1:0-21410 GCA_043806735.1 bacterium
GTGTAGGGCGGGATCTCATCCATTTGCTTTACACCCGACTCCCCGGTTACATGAACAAGCTTTTTTGGAAGAACCTGGTCAATATGATCAACAAACGGAAGCGCAGCGATAGCCGCCAATACCGTGGGATTATTTGTGTTGACAACGACTGTGTTGAACCATTTCAGGGAGTACACAACAATAGCTCCGGTTGCCGCGATTTGCGTGACATAGGAGGGTGTTACAGGAAGATCCTTCATGTCGAGGGGTATGTTTGAGTTTGTGCGGCGATCAAGTGACCGCTGGGTGAGAAAGGCAATGGGGTTGGAAAGGGAATAAGGGTTGTTGTCTTTATCCGTTAAAAAAACAACGTGTTTTTGCTCCTGGGGAAACAGGGTGACGGCAAACAATAACATGCATGTTATAGCGACTAATCGTTTCATAATCGTGGTTGTTTTTTGCAAAAGTAAGGTTTATTTTTCTGTTTGATCTTATTTTACCTTTGGCTTCGGCCCCATGTGGAAGATCAGCCGAACCCGTTCCTGTGTTTTCCACGATTGGGCGGTCCAGTTGTAGAGATAGTGATGGCCAAGGTTTTTGTTTTCATGACCAGGGTTTTTTTTGGGACGTTCCGGAACCCAGTTGATTCAACCGGCTGTTTTTACGCGTAGATCAAAATGATAATTGCCGGAATAATGATTCCGGCGGCTGTCAGCCAGGCCCCCCTGAGCAGGATTCCGTTCTTCCCTCGCAGGATGAAGAGGCCTGTGATTGCGAGAAAGACCAGTGCGGCGGCGTAAACATCAGAAAACCAGGTAAACCATTTTTTGATGTTGTTGTAATGGAGAAGGTTGAAATCCTTGATCAGGTACCGCGGGGTTTTCTTTTCCAGTTGGGATTTTCCGTTGGAAAGGTCAATATAAACCGATCCGTTCTTAAAAAAAACCTGGAGGTATCCGTTGCCGGTCACATAACTCTTATAATGATCCTCTTCCCGTACTTGTTCAAGGATATGCAGGGCATAGGTTTTATTGATAGTTCCATCCACTGGAAGCCGGACCTGAAAATCTTCGTATTTTTTTCCGTAATCGGGATGAAGAAAATCACCGGATTTGAAATGGTTTAATACGATTCCTGAAAGAGCATAAATGATAGTCATTCCAAAGGCCAGGTAGCCGATGTCGCGGTGGATGGCGTTATTCCAGCGACGGAGAGTCTTTCTTTGCATAAGATGCCCTCACCTGTCTCCCCCGGGAAGGGAAGGGAGAAGGGTTGATTTGTGTATTAATCTGTAATTGGTTCCGGAATTTCTTCGAAGGAGATTGCCTCAAGCGTGTAGAAAGAAAGGTGATCCTTTCCGCTGGCTTTCAGTTGTTCGCGCAGGGCGTTGATCTGCTCGAGTTTGCTATCTTTCGGTTGATCCTCATGTCCTTTTGTCCCGGTATGAAGGCCGGCATCGTGGCTCTCTTCGGGCTTAAGAACTTCTGCCTCCCATTCATTGAGATATTTATCGTCAATCCGCTCTTCTTTCAGGACTCCGAGTATATGGACCCGGCTACCGACCAGAGCTTCATCAAACTTTACGATATCGGGACCCGTGGTGATCTCAACCAGTACACTGTCGTTGCCGTCGGCAATAAACATCCGTTTACCGCCGTGCTTGCAGGTATGCATTACCGTGCCTTCGATCCATACCGGCTGGTCAACATAATAGGGAGCTGCGGTGTCGAATGTTGCAACCAGGAGCAGCGCCGTGTCAACCGTTTCATCGGCAGTCTCTTTCACGCCCATATTACAGGAAAATGCGAATATCAGGGCGACAAGAAGGAGGGGGATCAGTTTTTTTGTCATGTTGTTGGTTTTTGGTTTCACATCGGCAAAGGTACAATTTTCTTCTTATTTTTGCCCCAAACCCCAATTTCTATGATCCTAGTCATCGGTGGAACAGGCTTACTGGGCTCACATCTTCTTTTCGATTTGGTAAAACGAAACAAACCAGTCAGGGCGATTTACAGGAAGCCTGAAAAGAAAGAGATGGTCAGAAAAATCTTCTCGTATTACTCGGCGGATCCGGATGGACTTCTTGAGCAAGTCGAATGGGTCCCAGCCGATTTACTGGATTTTGGATCTGTCGAAGAGGCAATGAAAGGGATTTCGGAGGTTTATCATGCCGGAGCAGTTGTCTCTTTCTATCCGAAAGACCACAAAGAGATGTTAAAAGTCAACATTGATGGAACTGCCAATCTGGTTAACCTGGCGATGGATCATGGAGTACAGAAATTTTGTTATGTCAGTTCCGTCGGTACGCTGGGCAGGGCGGAGAATCAGGGGGAGAGCGACGAAGATACTCATTGGGTATCTTCCAAAAAAAATTCGGTCTACTCACAAAGCAAATTCGGCGCCGAAAGGGAAATCTGGCGGGGAATTGCAGAAGGATTAAATGCAGTAATCGTGAACCCGTCTGTCATTCTTGGACCCGGATTCTGGGAGGACAACTCCGGCCTGTTTCACCTGGTTTACCAGGGGTTGAAGTATTATACACGCGGTGTAAACGGCTACGTTGATGTACGGGATGTGTCAAAAGCGATGATAGCGCTGATGGAACATGGCATTTTTGGGGAGCGGTTCATTGTGTCGGCGGAGAATCTTTCTTATCAGCAGTTGTTCGGCCTGATGGCCAAATATCTTAACAAACCTGCCCCTTCCGTGAATGTTCCTCCGGTTATGACTCAGATTGCCTGGCGAATAGAAGCCATCAGGAGTTTTCTCACCCGGTCGAAACCCGAAATTACCCGGGAGATGGCCACGACCACAGCGCAGGTATATACCTATACAAATGCCAGGATCAGAGAAAGACTGGGATTTGTTTTTCTTTCTCCCGAGGAGTCAATCAGGGAAACCTGTAAAATTTTTCTTGAGGAGTTCGACCCGGTTCGATACCCATCCTGCGAAGACTGATTACTGAGGGATTAAATTAAGGTAATGGTAATACCTGTTTAGGATCCCGTCAACATATCCGTCCATGGTATAATCCACGGGAAAATCACGTAAGGTATCAGCATAGCCATAAGGATCGGACTGAGACCGCCTCAGCAGATAATACTCCACATTCCCCTGCCACTTGTTCGGATCTTTTCCGAATTTTTCTGCTTTCTTGCGGAGCGCCAGCACACGCCCGATCCCAACGTTGTAAGCTGCCAGAATAAAACTGGCACGCTGCTTTGGATCCCTGATCTCCGAAGGAAGTTGCCGGTCTATCCATTTCAGGTATTTGATCCCGGCCATGATCTGATGAGAAGGGCTGGAACTGGTATCAAGGCCATATACTTCGGCTGTTTCCGGGATCATCTGCATCAACCCATAGGCGCTCCGATGAGAAGTCAGTCCCTGAACAAAGTTTGACTCTTCATAAATCAGGGAAGCGACCAACCGCCAATCCCACCAAAAAAGCTTACTATAATGTTTGATCTGCTCATCCCAGGGGGAGATACACTGGTTTACCAGGGAAAAATAATCGCTTCCGAAATGGTTTATAACCCTCGGATTATGATAGTAGTTGCGGTAAATCTTGCGAAGCTCTCTTTTCCGGGCGATGGAGTCGATCCAGGTATCCAGCACAAGCAGCAGGGAATCGGAAGTATGGTTTACAGCCCATGCAATCGGATAAGACCGGGTAAGAACCAGACTAATTTCTGTATTCGGATAAACCGCCTGCAGTACAAGAGCCAGGTTCTGAGGACAAATCGTATAAGCGATTACCCCTTGCGATACCCTCCGGTAAAGTTCTTCCTGTGGAAGAGATTGTTCTATCAAAACCAGATTTTCGTTCCCCTGGTCTCTTACTTTGTCGTAAACAGGCTGGTAAAACAGATTTTGCTGCACCACAACCGATCCGGTCTGAAAATCCTCCAGGGAAGAGATAAACCGGATAGAGGTATCTTTAGCCAACGCTACTTTCGATCGTTGTACAAGTACCATCGGAGTTTCTTCCAAGGGTTTGGAAAAATGAGAAAGGTTTCTTCCAAGCCGGGTTACGGGAAGGGTATACGCCATGATATCGGCTACATGATAATCGAGGTAATAATACGCCTGGGATACAGTGCTGCAGGCAAGCACTTTCAGCGGAACCTGAAGATACCTAGAAAAGGAGTAGAGAAGATCCAATGAAAACCCCATGGCTTCTCCGCGATAGACGAAATAATTAAGGGTGTTGGGTTCGACAGCAGCAATCAGATATCCCCGGTCCTTGATTTTCTGAATGGCTCCGATGGGAGGTTCCTCTTTTGGCGAAATATAGACGGCAAAAGCTACTGCCATGGCCACCACCAGGGCGATGATAACCAGGCCGGCCAGGAACCACTTGCTATATCGAATCCAGTTAATTATATGATGGGTTAAGCGACTTTTCTGTATCTCCAGATGGCCAGACTGATGCTCAGGACAGCATAAATTACCAACGCGTAAAACGGGAATTTGATATCGGCAAACGAAGAGCCCTTCAGCATGATCATCCGCATTATTTTGATAAAGTAAGCCAACGGGTTGAGCCTGTCTACAATTTGCGCCCAGGGGGGCATGCTTTCAATTGATGTAAACAACCCGCTCATCAGGATAAAAACCACCATGAAAAAGAACGATACAAGCATCGATTGCTGCTGCGTGTTGGTCATCGTGGAGATCAGCAATCCGAAGCCCAAAATAACAAAAAGATAAATACCTGCCGAGAAAAAAATTAACCATAGACTTCCTTCAATGGGAATGTTGAATAGGATTTTCCCGAGAACAAGGCCGAATGCCAGTTCAAACAGAGCAATGATCCAGAACGGGATCAGTTTCCCGGCAATGAACTCTATCTTACGGATAGGGGTCACATTGATCTGTTCAATAGTACCGATCTCTTTCTCCCTGACAATGTTCATTCCCGATAGCAACAATCCAACAATGGTAACGAGAAGCACCAGAATCCCGGGCACCATATAGGTAGTGTAATTGAGTTTCGGATTATACCAGTAACTGGATTCGGTCCGGATGATCCGGATCCCACCCAGCTGCGAGGGATCGAGCCATTCAATCAGGATCTCCCGGTTAAAATCAAGAATTATGTTAGTGGAATATGCATTGATAAGACCGGCCGAGGCTCCGTTAATGGCATTTATAACTAACTGGACGTTGCTTTTGTTCTCCTTAACCAGGATTTTTTCAAAGGTATTCGGAACCTGAAGAATCACGTCAACCTTCCCTTTTTGCATCTGATCCATGGCCTCTTTGAAGGAAAACGTCGAATAAACAAGACGATAAAACGGAGATCCCTGAAATTTGCTTGTCAGCTGACGCGAAGAGGCGGAGAGGTCGAGATCAACCACGGCCATATTGATCCGTTTCATTTCAAAAGTTGCAGCATTGACCAGAATCAGAAGCTGCACAATGGGAACAACAAAAATAATCGGCATCATCCGTTTGTTCCGGAATATCTGGATAAATTCTTTCTGGATGATGTAGCGAATGGTTCTCATGGTTAGGCCAGCCGGATTTTGAATTTCTTAATGCTCAACAGGATGAAGAACAGGGTGAAGCCCATCAGAATCAGGGTCTCTTTCCAGATGTAGAAGAATCCGTTTCCCTTCAGCATAATGCTCTTGATGATCGTGATAAAATACATCGGGGGCATGATGTGGCACAACCACTGCAGGATTTTCGGCATATTCTCCACCGGGAAAATGAATCCGCTGAGAAGGATCGTAGGAAGCATCAGCGATAAGAGGGAGATCATCATGGCAAGTTGCTGGCTGTTGGTGATGCAGGAGATCAGAATTCCCAGAGAGAGCGCCATCGAGATGAAAAGGAAATTCTCAAAAAGCAGCAAAGACACGCTTCCCCGCACCGGTACATGGAACACTGTATTTCCCAGAACGATGATGATACATGCGTCGATAAAAGCCAGGAAGACATAAGGGAATACTTTTCCTACCACAATCTGTATCGGTCGCAAAGGAGAGGCCAGCAGCAGTTCCATGGTTCCCAGCTCTTTTTCGCGGGTAATGGAAATGGAGGTCATCAGGGCGGAAATCAACAGCAACAACATCGCCATCAGTCCGGGCACGAACATAAAAACCCCTTTCATCTCCTGGTTGTACATCATCCTGACTTCAGGGATAATTCGTAGCGGGATCGCTTCTGCATTCATAGAAAGGAGGTAATTATTGATAATTCCCGATGCATAATTGACCAAGATGTTGGCCGTGTTGGGGTCAGAGGCATCGCCGATCAGTTGCACATGAGCCTGTCTCTCTTTTTCCAGTTTCCGGGCAAAATCGGGCTCAAAGACAAGCACCAGCCGGATATCCCCTTCTTTGAAAGCCTGTTCTATCCCGGCATAGTCGTTCAGGTTCCTGTCAAGAAGAAAATACCCTGAAGAGGTGATCTTTTCGATGATCTTGCGGGTGGTTTCGTCTTTCGACCGGTCCAGTACCGCAATCCGCGCATCCTTGATTTCGTTGGTGATGACATATCCGAAAAGGATCAGCTGAACGGCAGGCATCCCGAAGAGGATCAGCAGGGTCCGGTAATCCCTGATAATATGGAGAAACTCCTTGACGACAAATCCCCAGAACCGTTTCATGCAACCTCCTTTGTCTTTGCTCTTGCCAGTTTCAGAAATACTTCGTTCATGTTCGCCGCCTGGTACCGATGGCGCAATGCCAGCGGAGTATCCAGTGCAGCAATACGGCCATCCACCATGATTGAAACGCGGTCGCAGTATTCGGCCTCATCCATGTAATGGGTAGTGACAAACACGGTAATGCCATTTCTGGCAGTTTCGTAAATCATCCCCCAGAATTGCCTTCGGGTGATGGGATCTACGCCGCCCGTTGGTTCATCGAGAAAAACGATCTTCGGATCATGGATGATGGCGACCGAAAAAGCCAGCTTCTGTTTCCAGCCCAGGGGAATTTCGCGGATCAGTTTGTTACGGGCATCTTCCAGGTGGAGTTTCTGCATAAGGAAGCTCGCCCGTTGCTCAATTTCCTTTTTTGACAATCCGTAAATTGCAGCATAGAACCGTATATTCTCAAACACGGTCAGATCGTCATAGAGGGAAAACCGTTGGCTCATATACCCGATATTTTTCTTTATTTTTTCACGTTGGGTATAGACGTTGTAACCCGCCACAGAAAGAGTTCCGGAAGTGGGAAAGGAGAGTCCGCACAAAATCCGTATCGCTGTGGTTTTCCCGGCCCCGTTGGCGCCCAGAAAGCCGAAGATCTCGCTTTTTTTGACTTCAAAGGTCAGGTGGTCGTTGGCTACAAAGCTGCCGAACTTCTTGACGAGATCTTTGACAACGATGATGTTTTCTGTATTAATCAGTGGCATCTGTGTTCATTTCTTTCTGCATCAGTTCCATAAAGCAATCCTCAATATTCGGCTTTATCATTTCGATCCTGACCTCCTGATGCCCTCTCCCGGCCAGAAATGCATTCACCTCCTTTTCTTCCAAACTATTTTTCCTGTACGACAGGTGTGCGGACTGGCCAAAGGCGAAGACGCTGTGCGCTTGTGGCAGCTCCTGCAAGTCATGTAGTAATTGGTAGATATCGACTGAGGAAACCGAATACAATCCCATGGGATAAGCTTCAACCACCTCTTCCGGGGTACTGATCTGCATAATTAAGCCGTCCTGGATCAGGGCGACCCGGTCGCACAATCCGGCTTCGTCCATATAAGGAGTGGATACTGCAATGGTGATCCCTTGCGATTTCAACCGTTTCAGCATTTCCCAGAACTCCTGGCGTGAGACGGCATCCACCCCGGTCGTAGGTTCATCTAAAAACAGGATCTCCGGTTTGTGAATCAGCGCGCAGGAAAGTGCCAGCTTTTGTTTCATCCCTCCGGAAAGTTGTCCGGCCTTGCGCTTTCGGAAAGGTTCGATCTGGCTGTAGATCTCTTTTACAAGATGGTAGTTTTCTTCGATGGTGGTGCCGAAAATGGTGGCATAAAACCGAAGGTTTTCCTCCACGCTGAGGTCCATGTACAATGAAAATCTTCCGGGCATATAACCGATGATCCGCCGGATCTTTTTATAGTCTTTTACCACATCAAATTCACCAACGGATGCTGATCCCTGATCGGCCAGAAGGAGGGTGGTCAGGATCCGGAACAGGGTGGTTTTTCCGGCGCCATCAGGACCGATAAAGCCAAATAATTCCCCTTTGCTGACAGAAAATGAGATCTGCTTCAACGCGTTTACATCGCCGTAGCTCTTGGTGAGATTCCGAACCTCAACAGACAGGGACATCCATCCTATTTTTTAACGGGAGTCCAATACGTAGTGCGGCCTAAAAGAGAGATTCCAATGTATCCCCGGATTTTCAACTTTACCGGAGTCTCAAATTTCATATAGCAACTGTAAGTCTTTCCGTTTTTCGGGTCATAAATATTGCCATCTTTCCATTCATCTTCCCCGTCAAACACGAAGCCTTTCAGGTTCACCAAACCGAGTAGCGGAACATGGCGAAGGCCCTCATCCGGATTTTCCTTATCGGTACGGGGTTTCCCGGTAATGGAGTCATTGGGTGTTTCCAACCATACGATTTTACCGTAATATTTTCCGCTGATCTTGAAAACCTCGACCTGAGCGGTGCCTTCCTGATTCAGCCAGGTCCCGATAATATCGTCGGCTTTGTAAGTTTGTGCGAAACTTGCAGAGCCCGACCATAGGATCAGGGCCAAAGTGGCGAAAAAAGAAGTGATGATTCGTTTCATGGGATTTGTGTTTTGGTTGATACTTGGATTCGATTTAACAAGGCGTTGAAATTACGGATTTATCAGTTTGATTTCACCGGGCATCCCGATCTTAAGGCTGCCATCGTTTTTCACTTTTACTTTCACGGCATAGACCAGGTTGACACGTTCTTCTTTTGTCTGGATGGTTTTTGGCGTAAATTCCGCGGTCGGAGAAACCCAGCTGACCAATCCGGTAGTCGTGGTGTTTGTTTTCTGGTCTTTGTCGAACATGACGTTGACTTCGGAACCGATCCTGATCTGAGGCAACTGAGCCCCGCTGACGTAGACCCGCAACGTCATCTCCCGCAGGTCGGCGATTTTGTAGAGGGGTTTCCCGAATACAGTAACCTCATCAGGCTCGGCAAATTTGGTCAGAACAGTACCTGTGACAGGATTGATAATATAGGCGTTGCGGATCGATTCCTCCAGCTGGGCCACTTGCTGCTCTATACTGCGAACCTGGTTATCCACCCCCGTAAACTGAGTTTTGATGGAAGCAATCTGCCGTTCGATCAGATTGAGGCTGGCGGTGATGTCGTCTAGTTGCTTTTGCGTGGCTGCTCCCGATTTCAGGAGGTTTTCAACCCGGCGTTTCTCAATCAGGACATTTTCCCGGTTCTGCTCCTGCACTGCCACCTGGGCTTGGAGATCTGCGATCCGGGAGGCCGTAGCGCTTCGTTGATCTATTGCCTGGCGTTTTTTCAGGTAAAGATCGGTTGTATCGACAAACCCGATAACCTGTCCTGAATCAAGGATTTGTCCCTCTTCTACCTGGAATTGAAGCAGCTTTCCGTTGGCCATGGCAGACACGGTAATCTCGGTAGCTTCAAAAGTCCCGTAAGCATCGGGTTGGTCATTTTTTCCCGAACAGCCTCCCAGAAAGAGAAGCGTTAAAACGAGAATGGAATCAACTGGTTTCATATCGGTAAAGTTGAAATAATTTAACATATTTATAGTTTTCCCTGGTTGAAGAGATAGGATAGTTGTGCTTTGATCAGCTGGATACGGTGGATTTCATAATTCAGTTTCGCCTGCCGTTCTTCCGTGAGTCGGTTGACATAATCACTGGAAGTGATTACTCCGTTGTTGAGCTGATGGGAAGCCGAAACGGAGATTCTCTCTCTCAGGGCGATGATCTCCTGATCTTTCCCAAGGGCCACCAGTGCCTTTTGGATTTCCCCAATGTCTCGTTCCGACTGAATTTTCAGATTTTTATCGAACGTAAGTTGTTGTGTGTGAATGATGTTCGACTGGATGTCCAGGATCTTTTTCTCCTGTTTGTTGACATTCCAGTTCCAGGGGGTCCAGGTTGCTTTAACCCCGACGATGTAAAAAGGTTCGAGATCGTTGGAGAGCATATTGAGGCCTGGCCTACCGATGCCCCCTTGACCGAACGCATAGAATTTCGGATTCCATTTGGTTGTCACCATGTTACGCAGTACCTCCAGGCGAGCCCTTTGGAGGTCAAAGACCTGATTTTCCAATCGTTTATTCTCATAGTTAAGGCTGTTCAGAACCTGTGTTGGAAGGGCAAGAACAGTTGACTCCGTAACAGTTGTTGATAGGAGATCGGAAAGCATTTTGTACGCGGTAGCCCGGTCAATCCGGATTTCATCCAGGCGTTGATCGAGGTTGATAAGTTCCGCTTTAATCGCATCTGCAGCAGATTGAAGCACAACCCCATAGAAAATCCCGGCATCGATCTCCCGGAGTTTTTCTGTAAGCTGGTTTTTTGAGGAATTAAGGAGTTTTTCATTTTCATTCAAAAGAACAATTGCGAAGAAAAACTGGTTCACGCGTTCTTTAAGCTGGTATAACTGCGCCTGTATATTCGTTTGATCTACCTGAAGATTATAAGATTCCACTTTTTTCTGGTACCCTGTAACATTCCCGTCCCAGATGGATTGGCTGATATCGAGGGTTGCTTTGTACCAGTCCTTGCTGAGCACAGGCATCTCCAGCGGTGGGAATCCTGCGGGCGGGTTGAGCTCCACGACAGTTACATCCGATTGGTAGGAGGCCTGACCATTCAGGTTGAACTGGGGCAGGTAATTTTTATTCAGGTTCTTAACTTTTAATGCGTTGCTTCCTGCTAACAGCGCTGTTTGGCTAGAAAGAGGGTAATTCTGTTCGGCCAGCTTGTAACAAACATCGAGGGTAAGAGTATCCTGTGCCCGGAGTCCTTCCGGCATCAGGAATGCGCCCGCTGCAAGCAACCACAGGGCCGCAGCTCGTTTATTTCGTTGAATCACGTTTTTCATATGCTTTCAATGCATGGATGACGAATTGGGGAACAAACACCTTGCGCTCTTCCAGGATCCGGTTGTACGAGGTTTCCGAAAGTTGAAAAATTTCCCGGATGAGAGGTTTTGCAATCACGGGAAAGATGCTCAGGGAAAGCACATTCAGCCAGAGGTGCATCGGATTTATTTCAGCTCCGTACTCCTCCCTGATCTGCAATTTCAACTGTTCCAATAGTTTGGGAGGATTGACCTCCATCTTTTCAAATATCTTTTTGAGCTGTTCCGGTCGTTCGTACATTCCGTTAAGTATAAACCAGGGAATGTACGAATTTTCAAGGATAGTAGTCAGGTAGGTCGCCAGGAATTCCTGAATCTTTTCGGCGATCGGTTTATTAGAAAAAAAGATCGATTTAGCCTGGCTCATGAGGGCGGAAAAGGCCTCTTCAAATACGGCTTCAAAAAGTCTTTCCTTACTCCGGAAGTAGTAATGAAGCAAGGCTTTGTTGATCCCCGCTTCGTCGGCGATCTCCTGCATCCGGGCTCCCTCAAAGCCTTTCCGGTGAAAGACTTTTTTGGCCGCCCCCAGGATCTTTTCTTCGGTTCCCTGTTGAAAATTAACCATTTGCTTTAACCAAACGGATTAATCATATAGTTTAACCAGACGGGCAAAAATACGAATTATTTTGATTTGGCAAAATGTTTAGGGAAATTTTAAAGGAAAGGCACCGAGGCACCAAGGCACCGAGGCACACAGGGAGGGATTAGCGATTAGGGACTAGCGATTAGTGATTAACACCACATCACCATGGAACCACTGCATCCTTACCTATTTTTATAATGGTACAAGAAACCCTGTTGGAAAAAAGCATGAGGTTGTTGTAAATATGAAATTTTTAGAGTAGGTTTGTAAGGAGGATGAAACAGGATTCCTTCTTGACTTCAATACCTTTTTTCCATGGACGACCTCATCCGCCTCGCCACATTCAACTGGCTCAAAGAGCAGATTCAGCTTTTTAGTGAGGTATTACCGGGAAGATTATTAGCAGAAGGTTTTGTTTTTCAAGGCTCAAGAATTCATTTAAAAGGGGCACTGGGAATTTGGAAACCGAAACAAATGGAACTTCCTCTTTCCATCACGACCAAATTTCAAGGACCGTATGAAGATAAGATGACTAAAGAGGGATTAATGGAATACCGGTATCGTGGATAAGATCCACCATGCTGCCTTTGATAAGAACATCATCGGCATCAATCAGGGCTACCAGATCAAAGTCCGCGAAGACATTCTCCAGGAAGAAGACGGCCCTATGCTAAAATACGGCCTTCAGTCACTGGAAAGCCAACAGATCATCCTCCCAAAACACAAAAAAGATTACCCTGACCGCGAACGACTGGAAATCCGGTTCAGGACGTTTTTAAGGGCGTGAATCGTGAGTAGTGAGTAGTGAAGAGCGAAAAGTGAAGAGTTTATAATCAAAAAACCGTATATTTGTATCTGTTATGGATAGAAAGGATATAAATACAATAATCGTTAATTATCTCGTCCATTATCAACCGGAGAGAATCGGAATTTTTGGTTCATATGCTCGTAACGAGGAGAGAGAGGATAGTGATATAGATATCCTTGTCAAATTCAAGGAGACCATCTCTTTATTAGACTTGGTAAGAATTCATAGAGAACTTTCAAGCGCACTGGGTAAAGAGGTGGACTTGGTTACGGAGGTCGCACTAAAAAATGAGAAGCTGAAACAGTACATATATAAAGATCTTCAAATTATCTATGAATGAAGGACCACAGAGAGCATTCCTAAGTTAAAGGAACTATTTAGCTCGTTAGTTTAAATCTACTCAAACACAAAAAAGATTACCCCGACCGCGAACTGCTGGAAATCCGGTTTCGGGTGTTTTTACGGGCATGAAACCTAATGCTCGGGACGACCGTCACATTTCATGGCAATCCATGGCAATATATGGCAATTCATGGCAATCCCTGGCAATCTATGGCAATTCATGGCAATATATGGCAATCCCTGGCATTCACTTCGGGATCTTGATCTTCTGCCCCGGGCGAAGCCGGTTCGTGTTGGTCATGTTATTCAGTTTCTTGATTTCACTTACAGTACAGTCATATTTCTGCGCAAGGTCCCAAAGGTTGTCTCCTGATTTGATGGTATAGTAGATGTATTTTGACTTCCCCCCGGAAGAGGATGAAGCGCCTGAGGCAGATTTTGATCCGGTGACCTTCAGTTTTTGACCGGCGAAAATAGTAGATTTGGTAAGATCGTTCCAGCTCATCAACTGATTTACACTGCATCCGTACTTCCCGGCGATCGAACCCAGGTTTTCCCCTTTTTTAACGGTATGGATGGAAGTGGCTAAAGCCGGTTCAGTCGCTTCGTTTTTCACGGATGTGGAAGAATAAGATACATTGGACGAGGGCCTTGGTCCGGAACCGTTGAACACCAATAAACGTTGCTTCGGATGGATGGTGTTTGAACGCAGGTTGTTCATCTGCTTTATCTGGGAAACGGTCATGTTGTGCCTGCTGGCGATGGTTCCCAGGTTGTCACCGTTTTTCACTACGTAATACTGGGTCGCTTTGGCGCTCTCCTCCACGATTTTTTTCAACGAATCCCGCTCCTGTACCTGCTTTGATCTGTAAGCATAAAGATTATTCTCATTGTTGATGAAATCCCCCACATTCTTCTTTTTCAGGCGGAGGATATAAGGATTCTCTGCGGATGCAGGAATGATCCATTGCTTGTACGCCGGATTGAGGAACGCCAGTTCATCTTTGGATATACTGAGCACTTCAGAGATCTGGTCAAAAGTTACAATATCTCTGATCGTCACGGTATCAATCTCATAATGAAGAACTGCCGGTTCAACCGGTTTGATCTGATGGGCGTCGGCATAGGTCAGCACGTAACTGGCGGCAATAAACGCCGGCACATAAGAACGGGTCTCTCTGGGAAGGTAGGGATAGATTACCCAGAAGTTCTTATGACCCCCCGACCGGCGGATTGCTTTGTTTACATTTCCGGCACCCGAATTGTAAGCCGCTAACGCCAGTGACCAATTCCCATAGATATCATAGAGGTCTTTGAGATGTTCACAAGCGGCGATGGTCGATTTATACGGATCATAGCGGTCATCAACAAGAGAAGTCACTTTCAGTCCGTACACTTTCCCGGTACCATACATAAACTGCCACAATCCTTTTGCTCCGGCCCGTGAATTTGCCGTGGGATTCAGAGCCGATTCAATCACGGCCAGATACTTCAGTTCCAGAGGCATGTTATATTTATCGAGTTGTTCTTCAAAAAGCGGGAAATAGAGCTCAGACAACCCCAGGATCCGGCTGGTAAGTTCCCTTTTTTTATATGCATACAGGTCGATGAATTGCCTGACCTGACTGTTGTAAATATATTCAAACGGAGACTGGTCGTTCATTTCCAGGATCCGGGAACGGTAAATCGAATCGGAAAAATAGGGAATGAAAGCTGTTGAATAATCTTTCATGGAAACGCTTTTCCCATAGCCATTCCCTACAAAAATTTTGAGGTGCGAAAGACTGTCCAACATTGAGGCAATTGGGTCATCTTCCACAAAAGTGATCGCAGAACCGGTGTCGGAAACAGCAGTGTCCTGTGCGAAGAGGGAAAGAGGAATAAAGAGAAAAATAATAAGAAAATGGCTGATTTTTTTCATCAGATATAACGATTTAAATAATAAGAGCTTACCTAAACAATCACAAAAATAGAGGAACGAGACTACAATCAAAGAGAGATTCTTGTTTTTGATTAACAATCCGATGTTAACTAAGTCAGGATCCCTCATGAGAACGGAAGGAATTACGAAAAAGCACACCCCAAACGGAGTCCCTAGATATATTCAACATGAATGGTCACTTCCAGGTGATCGAACGATTTGAGAAGTTCTTCCTCTATCCGGTCGCAAAAGTTGTGTGCCTCTTTAACTGTCATATCCTGCGGCACATTGAGGTGGAAGTCGACGTACTTGTAATTCCCGGCTTTGCGTGTGCGGAGGCCGTGATAAGCGATCTTACCGGTAATCTGACGAACAATGATTTGTTCAATTTGCTTCACCTCGTCCGATGGCAACGCAGTGTCCAGCAAGGGGCCATAAGCTCTTTTAAAAAGGTCAAAAGATTCTTTCAGGATGAGGCAGGCCACAAGGATTGCTACAACCGGATCAAGGAAATGGTAATCTGTAATCCAGATAAGAGCCAGCCCGACGGCTACCCCGATGGAGGTATAGACATCTGTTTTCAGGTGCAGAGCGTCGGCCTCCAATGCGATGGATTCCGTCTCCTTTGCAACTTTAAAAAGTCGGCGCGATACAAGGATATTCACTACAGCCGAAACAGCCATTACGGCGACTCCGATGCCTACAGATCCGATAGGTTCGGGAGATATGATCTTTTTGATGGCTTCATAGATGATCCAGAAAGCGGCAACAAAGATCAACATGGCTTCTACGACACCTGAGATATTTTCAAACTTTCCATGACCGTAAGGATGTTTTAAGTCGGCCGGACGGTCGGAAATCCGAACCGAGAAAAACGCAATGATGGCTGCCAGAAGGTCCATCAGGGAGTGGATCGCCTCCGAGATGATACTGACCGATCCACTGAGGATTCCCACCACCAGTTTCAAAGCGATCAGCAGGGAGTTCGATAGGATGGACAGCCGGGCAACAGCGACTTTCCGGTTCATAGGTTCCGACTTTCGGACAAAAATACAGGCTTTTTTAACGAAATGATAGCATTTATCAGAGAAGTTTTTACCGGGTTCACTGAAACTAATATCTTTGTACGGAGTATCACCTAAATATCTAATCGTTATGATGAACCTGTCCCTCATCAGATCTGCATTTCAGGCTTTTGCTTCCGTAGCTTTTTTATGCCTTTTTTTCGTCTCTTCCCCGTTATGTTCACAGGAAACTTCTGACGGACCAACAAAACTTACCCACTGGCTCACGCCGGAGGAAATGACCCGCTTGCATGAAATCGGAAGATCATTTGTTGAAACGGATCCGCCTGCTTCACCGATCCGGAACGTAGGTGAGTTTGATTTCCAGCAAGGCGTTTTAATCCGTTATCCTTTCGGGATTCCCATGGCGCTGATCAAAGAGATGGCAAACGATATCATGGTTACTACCATCGTAAACAGTACTGGGCAGCAAAATACGGTCCTGAACCTATACATTTCAAACGGAGTGGATACCAGCAACTGCAATTTTCTGATAGCGGGGACCAATTCCTACTGGACGCGTGATTATGGTCCCTGGTTTGAATCAGACAGCGCCAACCAGATTGGGATCATCGATTTTCCCTATAACCGACCACGGCCACTCGATGATGAGATCCCAAAAGAAGTCGCAGAGATGCTGGGCATTTCCTGGTACGGAATGAATGTCATTCATACCGGAGGAAATTATATGACCGACGGTTATGATATTTCGGCTTCAACAACGCTGGTTTGGGAAGAGAATCCCACTCAGACGCATGATCAGATCGCTGAAAAAATGCATAATTACCTCGGCATCGAACCCTATCACGTGGTACCAGATCCTAACGGAACATACATCGACCACATCGATTGCTGGGCAAAATTTCTGGCGCCGGATAAAATCCTGATCCGGAAAGTTCCCCCCACGCATCCGCGGTACACTTACATTGAACAAGCAGCAGCTTATTGGGCAGCGCAAACCTGTGCATATGGCTACAACTACAAGGTGTATCGGGTGAATACGCCCGGAGATCAGCCATATACAAACTCCCTGATTCTGAATGACAAAGCATTGATCCCTATCATGAACAACTCCTGGGATGACAGCGCTCTTGCTGTTTACCAGAACGCCATGCCTGGTTATGAAGTCATCGGATTTCTCGGCAGTCCCGGTACTCCCTGGGAATCGACGGACGCATTACACTGCCGCGCGATCGGTATAGCTGATGTTGGGTTGCTCTACATCAAGCATTACCCTCTTTTCGGAAATCAGCCGGCCGAAGAGAATTATCTGATCAATGCCGAGTTGATCGTTTGCAGCGGCAGCCCGGTGATCAGTGATTCTGTTCTCATCCATTACCGTGTGAACAACGGACCCTGGGAACTCCTCCCCATGGCAAATACTTCGGCCTCTTTCTACGCGGGAACGATTCCAAAGCAACCGGGCGGAAGCACGGTTCAATATTATCTGACCGCGGCCGATAACTCAGACCGGCATGCCAACGCTCCTTTTATCGGAGAACCTGATCCATTTTCCTTCCATACCATCTACACGAACCTGACAGCCATTCCGGATACGTTATGGTTCAATACGGTTCAGGATTGCCTGGACGGGAAGGTGACTGTCTTAAACAATTTCACGTCCGGACCCGTTCAGGTCGACTTCATCGAAACAGAAGGCTGGGGAAGCGGATTCTACTGGTGGGAGGAGCCTCAACTGGCAACGCCGTTCGCTATGGATCCGGGTGACACCGTCTCTTTGCGCGTTTTCATCGGCATTCCGGTACTATCAGGCGGCAAAGGATATTTTGTCGATTCATTGCAGGTGGTCACAGATAAGGGAACACTACGCGTCGTCATTATGGTGGATGATCAGTTGCCCGTGGGAAATCCTGATCTGCTGGCACAGAACGCAACCCAGCTTGGTAAAGGCTTCCCCAATCCCTTCACTGCATCGGTTACCATCCCATTCTATTTGCAAAATAAATCCCATGTGAAAGTGGTTGTCAGCGATGCCGCAGGAAAACAGGTAAAGGAATTGATAAAAGGAACCTTTTCAGAAGGAATCCACACCATTACCTGGGACGGAACCAATCAGTCGGGGTATTCACTCCCGGGCGGAATATACTATTATACCCTGATTACGGAGGGGAAAACGCAAACGAGAAAAGTCGTGCTGATCAGGTAGCCCGCTTTTCAGGGCGCATTAACGGGAAGAACAAGACATCCTGAATGGAAGGCTGGTTGGTCAGGATCATAGTCAACCGGTCGACCCCGATTCCTAATCCGGCAGTTGGAGGCATTCCGAATTCCAGCGCTTTCAGAAAGTCTTCATCCATCACCATCGATTCCGCATCACCCCGTTTCCCGAGTTCCAGTTGCATTTCAAAACGTTCGCGCTGGTCAATCGGATCGTTCAGCTCTGAGAATGCATTGCAAAGCTCTTTCCCGTTACAGATCGCTTCAAACCGCTCCACCAGGCCCTCTTTGCTACGGTGTTTTTTTGCCAGCGGTGACATCTCAATGGGATAGTCGGTGATGAAAGTCGGCTGAATCAGATGCAGTTCGCATTTCTCTCCAAAGATCTTATCAATGATCTTCCCTTTGGCCATAGTCGGATCCACCGGAATGTGAAGTTCCCTGGTGAGGTTCCTCAATGCTTCCTCCGACATACCGGAAATATCAATTCCGGTAAAATGTTGAATGGCTTCGAACATGGTAAAACGTTTCCACGGGCGTTTGAAGTCGATGAGGTGATCTCCTACCCTGACTTCCGTTTTTCCATGCAGATCAAGTGCGATCCGTTCTATCATCTCTTCCACCAGGCACATCATCCATTCGTAATCTTTGTACGCCACGTACAGTTCCATCTGCGTAAACTCCGGATTATGGAAACGGTCCATTCCTTCGTTGCGGAAATCCTTGGAAAACTCATATACACCCGGATATCCGCCCACAATCAGCCGTTTCAGGTACAGTTCGTTGGCAATACGCAGGTAAAGCGTCATATCGAGGGCATTGTGGTAGGTAGTAAAAGGCCGGGCAGCTGCACCTCCGTAAAGCGGCTGGAGGATCGGAGTTTCCACTTCCAGGTAGTTTTTTGAATTAAGGAAATTCCGCATGGAGTTAATCAACTGCGTTCTTTTCACGAAGACTTCGCGAACGTGCGGATTCACGATCAGGTCGACATACCGCTGACGAAACCGCTGTTCAGGATCACTGAACGCATCAAAAACGGCATCCTCCTTTTCTTTGACAATGGGGAGAGGGCGCAACGATTTGCAAAGGAGCTTCAGCGATCTGACGTGGATGGTGATCTCTCCCATTTGGGTGATAAATACATAACCCGTGATGCCGATGATATCTCCGATGTCAAGATGGCGTTTGAACGCCGTGTTGTATAAGAGTTTATCTTCTCCAGGACAGAGATCATCGCGTTTCACATAGATCTGTATCCGGCCTGTATCGTCCTGAATTTCCGCAAAAGAAGCAGCGCCCATGATCCGGCGGCTCATGATACGACCAGCAATACTCACATCCTGAAACAAAGAATGGGTTTCAGGGAAGTTTTTCTTGATCTCTGCGGCGGTGGAGTTCACGGGGAAAGTATCAGGCGGGAATGGGTTGATCCCCAGATTCACCAACTCTTTAAGGGAATCTCTTCGGATTTGTTCCTGCTCGGATAAGGGTTGCTGCATACCTGAAAAAATTTGCGCAAAGATACTGAAAAGAGATGAATCAGCGGGTCAGGACAGGACCGTGTGCAGGATCTTATGCGAACGGATCTCCTGGAATCCGTGAAGATGAAAACGGTAATAACTCAAGATCTTTTCAAGCATCCTGTGGCGGATACCGGATGGGATGACCAACATGGGCTGATGTTCCAGGTCGGTTTGCATTAAGGAAAGAAACCAACTGCTTTCCGTTTCATCAAGACAATCGGCAGCAGAATGAAAAACAGGAAAGAAGGATCCTTCCCGGAGATGAAAAAAACGGTTGGACTCGCTCCTGTTTGGTTGAGGTTGAAATCCCAGGTACCTGCAAAATTTCATGGCAAACAACAGGTGAAAGGATGAAAAGTTACCTTCTGCCGCATCCAGCAGGGTAAAGGCGTTCCATAAAAATGTAAACAATCCCGGATTTGGTTCCTCTTCACGGATGGATTTATAAACCAATTCGGTTAAGAAAAGGGCGATTGAACTTTTGCGAATGTCGGAAGTGAGGGTTCGGTAGGAAGCAGCTAAACGGACTTCTTTGACGTTCTGAAGGGTCGTTTGTTCTTTTTTATAAACGACCAGATCCAGCAAGGCAAGCGGTTGGAACAGCGCGGGTTTCAACCTGGATTTCGGACTGCGAACCCCCTTCAGAAGGTAGGATTGCATCCCGAAAGCATCGGTATATACTTTGGTTATAAGGCTGGTCTCAGAATATTTAATCGAATGGAGAGCAATTCCCCGGGTCTTATGTAACATGCTCCGTGATGTATTCCCAATCTTTAATCGGTTCGAAAAGCTTAAAACTGTCAATCGTGGCAGGATGTTGCAGGATCGATTTTACCGGAACCTCAGGCAGAATGACTGTTCCTACATTATTCCGCACAAAAATGGCATTGAATCCATGACTGTTGGCGCCCACCAGGCGGTACCCTTTGCGGTTGGCCAACTGATTCATGGCTACAGGAGAGGCTCCATGATAAACCGGATGCCTACCGGGATAAGTATAATCGGGATCATAGGGAACGACAATGTTGTGATACCCGAATTCCACGTGGGTTTCGATCATGACAACCCGTGGACTGATTATCTGTAATGTGTCCCAGATCCAGTAATCGTTCCCGTCAATATCAATGCAAAGGAAATCAACCTCCCCCGTGAACCCGGCATCTGCAATCAGTTGATTGATGTTTTCCCGGGTTACCCTGTTGCACAGGAATTTAGGCGGATAGGACCAGTGAGTAGGATATTTTCTGTAGAAGTGCCTTCCCCTGCGGATCGAGGATTTATCGGCATCGATAAACAATCCATGCCATCTTAGATTCAAAACGAGATTGGCGCAGTTGCTGTTTACTCCATCGTCAGATCCGATTTCAACGAAGGTCTTGTTCCTGGTTCCCACAACGGCAAAGAGAAACAGCAGGATCCCGTCCTCTTCAAACTGGGTAAAAACTCTGAAACCGGTATCGGATAATGCAGGAATATTACCGGATCGAGCGCACTCCTGATAATAGTGGAACAATTGTCTCTGGGCAATCTGAACTTCCGGTGAAAACTTCCTGTAAACCTTTAAAATGTAGAAATGGTATTTCAGGAAGTTCTTGAATTTCCTTGTAAACCGGTTAGCCATTTATCGGAATTTGGGATGATCAATTAACGATCAGGATTTTCGTGACCACCTTCTCATTTCCTTTATCGTCACTGGCAAAAACCAGGTATACACCCGTTCTGGCTTTTTTGCCGCTGAAATTTCTTCCATTCCAGATGGCCTGGCCCCCTTCGGCCCGGGTTGAATAAACAAGCGCTCCGTTGACATCGGTGATCCTTACCTGCGCATTGGATACCAAGCCTTTGATGCCAATGTATCCGTCATACCCGTCTTTGACGGGATTTGGAAACGCGTAAACATCCCCCATACTCTCCCCACCGTCAGAAGCGCT
>JAZDGR010000120.1:0-55953 GCA_043806735.1 bacterium
GTTTCCGGTGATGTTGCTCCCGGCCCGGGTACTCCCTTTTTGCGCCGGCTGGCACATTCATTCAGATTCCGTTGCGGTGTTTGTTCAGTCCTTCGTTCCCTCTGTGAGTCCTCCCTAGCTCTTTTACGGCTCGTTTCCCGAAACTACTATGATCCCGAGGCCTCGGGACTGACTTCTCCCCTGTGCCACCTCGTGACTGGAGAGATCTCCCCCGGTAAGACAAATTTCCTTCGGTCTATCACTGGTGAATCTACATGGTGAAGGGTTTATTTCTTGGGACTTCGTTGGGCTGTGGCAACTCATCCTCTTCATCATGCCTCCTATTCACTTTCTGTTCGTCAGTACAGGCCTTTGCGGTGTGGCTTACTTCAGATTTGCAGTCGCCCGCAACACCCTTGCCTCCTGCTAACGGTTCGGGGCGTTACTCCCGTCCGTCGCATAGCGGCAGAGCGTTAGGGGGTATTAAATTTTAAAAAAAGAATTCGAAAAACTTGCATAGGTGTAACTTATAAGTTACCTTTGCGCAAAGTAAACTGATTTGGAAAAGATTAGAACGATAGTTGCTTATAGACATTATTTCGAGGAATTTCTTTTAAATCAACCGGTAAAAGTACAAGACAAGATTTATAAGATCTTGGAAATTATCGAATATCAGCAGGTTATCCCTTCCAAATATCTTGAACATATAAAAGGGACAGAAGGACTTTATGAAACAAAATATTCATTTGGGTCAAATATTTGGAGGGTCTTTTGTTTTTTTGATGAAGGTAGGCTTGTGATTCTGCTGAACGGTTTCCAAAAGAAGTCACAAAAAACTCCAAAATCGGAAATATCAATTGCAATAAGATTAAAAACGGAATATTTCGAAGAAAAAAGAAAGGGAAAATTATGAGAAAAGAACATTCAAATATAAAATCCTGGACACAAATCAAAGACGATGTCTATGGCAAAAAAGGCACACCACGGAGAGATCAGTTAGATCGAGAGTTTGAGGCATTTAAAATTGGAGTATTAATTCGCCAGGCCAGAGAATCAAAAAAGATGACTCAGGAGGAATTGGGGAAGGTGATATCAAAGAAAAGAAGTTATATATCCAGGGTTGAAAATGATGGAAGCAATATGAACTTAAAAACCTTGTATGACATCGTTGAAAAAGGTCTTGGAGGCAAGGTTAATATTGCAATTGAAATTTAACACCCCCTAATCGAGTCGACGGCTCCGCCAGCCGAAGCTGACGGAGTGCGCCGCTCACACCACTGTACGTACGGGCCTCGTGTATAGCGGTTCATTAAGCATGGGTACTACTGCTCTTTTCACCAGTTGTACCTTGCACCATTTAAAATAAGGCTGGTAAACTCGAGATTTAAACCTCCTTATTGAATTAGGAGCGACTTAATGTTCAGTCCTTCGCTACTTGTGTGAGACCTCCAACTATCTATGCCGGCTCGTTTCCTGTAACTACTTCCGCACATAAGGGACTTGAACCCTCTGGAAAAAAAACACCCGTTGTTTTGCTCATAAAAATATTTGTATTTTTGACATTTTTATAGAGCTTACAACGCGTCAGACTGTCTAAAAACCTCCCCTTTTCAACATCAATTTTGTTTATAACTTATTGCTTCTTTTCTCTTTATTTCCGGGCGTTTTCACTATTTTTAATGTATGGATTACATACAAGGAAAACCCGGATCATAATACGATCGCCAATTTCAGAAGAGACAACCCCAAGGCCATCAAACTGGTTTTTCGCAAAATGGTCACCCTGTACAAACGCCTTGACCTGATCGGAGGGAAAGTGATAAGAAAATCGATAATCATCTGGCTTATATTGAGAACAAACTCCACGAATACCTCGATGCGCTGGAGATTGCAGATACGGCAGAAACAATGGGACTGGACCCGGAGATTGACAAAGAGAAGATCCGGGAAAAGATCGCACGCTGATGAAAGGCAAAAAGAAAGTAGATGGTGAAGTCGGTTTGATCTTTATCGCTTACCTCATGAGAAGACTCATGTCCATTCCAAAAACTATATCATATCATTTTCCACTGAATATTTGTACATTTACTCCTTAATCTCAAAACGGCGAGGAAGTTATTAGACGGACTGGCGTTATGCGTCATTCTATAGCTGCCGTGAAATCATAAAACAAATTGACTAATTTAAAAATATGATAGAGTTAAATTGCGAAATTTACAGATATTAACAAAAAGAAAAAAGAACCAAACGGGACCATCTCTGACCACGCTACTCATCAAATGGAAAACTTTACCCTGCTTTCTTGCTCCGTTTCCGGTCATGTTCATCGAGGATAATCTTCCGGAGGCGGATGTTTTTGGGTGTCACCTCCACGTATTCATCACCCTGAATGTATTCCATCGCCTCCTCGAGGGAGAATTTGATGGCAGGAACAATCACCGCCTTGTCATCTGAACCGGAAGCACGGACGTTGGAGAGCTTCTTGGTTTTGGTCAGGTTGATCATGATATCTTCGCTTCGGGTGTTCTCGCCAACTACCTGACCTGCATAGACCGGATCGTTAGGCTGAACGAAAAATTTTCCACGGTCCTGTAATTTATCAAGGGCATAGGTGATCGCAGTTCCGTTTTCCATAGCGATGAGAGAACCATTGATGCGGCTGACCATATCTCCTTTCCAGGGCTCGTAGGCTTTAAACCGGTGAGCCATTATGGCTTCGCCCGTGGTGGCAGTGAGGATGGGATTCCGCAAGCCAATCAACCCGCGTGCCGGGATATCGAACTCCAGGATGATGCGATCTCGTTTGGTTTCGATGTTCAGGATCTCGCCCCTCCTCCGGGTGACCAGCTCGATCACTTTCCCTGAAAAAGCCTCCGGAACCTGTATTTTCAATAGTTCAACCGGTTCATAGATCGTGCCGTTCATCACTTTGGTCAGCACGTTGGGTTGTCCCAGCTGAAATTCATATCCCTCCCTTCTCATGGTCTCTACCAAGATAGCCAGATGAAGGATTCCCCGTCCGAAGACCAGGAACTTCTCCGGGGTTTCAGTCTCTTCTACCCGGAGCGCCAGGTTCTTTTCCGTCTCTTTCAACAGCCTTTCGCGGATGTGTCGCGAGGTAAGAAATGTTCCTCCGTCTTTCCCTGCGAAAGGAGAGTTATTAATGGTAAAGAGCATGCTCATGGTAGGTTCGTCGACCGAGATGGGTTTCAACGCAACGGGGTTCTCCGAATCGGCAATGGTGTCGCCTATCTCGAAATTCTCGGGGCCCAATACCGCACAAATCTCGCCGGCCTCAACTTCCCATTTCACTTTCTCCTTCCCTAACCCTTCAAACAGGTACAACTCTTTGATCACCGATTTGGTGACAGATCCATCGTTTTTCACGAGGGCAACCTGCATGCCGGCTTTGACAGATCCGCGGGTAATCCGTCCTACCGCAATCCGTCCAACGTACGATGAATAATCCAGCGAGCTGATCTGTAGTTGCAGAGTGCCTGCTGTTTGAACCGGCTCGGGAATGTGTTCCAGAATGGTGTCGAGCAGGTAATGGATGTCTTGGGTGGGTTTCCGCCAGTCGTCCGACATCCAGCCTTGCTTGGAGGAGCCGTAGACCGTAGGAAAATTCAACTGTTCCTCACTGGCATCAAGGCTGAACATCAACTCAAACATCGCCTCATGGACTTCATCGGGAGCGCAATTGGGCTTGTCTACCTTATTGATCACGACGATAGGCTTTTTCCCCAGCTCGAGCGCTTTTTGTAATACAAACCGGGTTTGCGGCATCGGCCCTTCAAAGGCATCGACCAGGATCAGTACCCCGTCGGCCATATTCAGAACCCGTTCCACCTCCCCACCGAAATCAGAGTGACCGGGTGTATCAATGATGTTAATTTTTACTCCTTTATACCGGACCGAGACATTTTTTGACAGGATGGTAATGCCTCTTTCCCTTTCTAGATCATTCGAATCGAGGATCAGGTCACGGATCTCCTGGTTTTCCCTAAAGAGCTTTACCTGATATAAAATGCGATCGACAAGAGTCGTTTTTCCATGGTCAACATGAGCAATGATGGCAACATTCCGAATATTTTGCATTTAAATTATCTGTATGTATTATGAAAAGAATTTGCAAAGGTACGGCAAAATCACCTGCGTTTTTCGAATGAACATATTCTTGTTCATTCCTGTTCATTTAACTAAGTTTGCGCAAAAATTCGCGCATGCTGAAATACTTCCTCGCCCGCCTGATGGTGAAACGTACGAAAAACCGATATTTTCCTATCGAATACCTGGAACAGAAACACGTCGACCCTAACGAACCCTACCCTAACGACAGCTCCTATTTTTATGGTGGCGACAAGCAGGGGAATGCCTTCATAACCCGGATGGCCTTTCGTTCCACCACACGGCCTCATGAATACTGGCTCGATTTCTATATGAAAGGGCTTGGGTTTTTTGTCATCAAGGATGGAAAAGCCGCACAGCTGCTCGCTTGATATGCTCTTTACGGGCGATCACTCTTTTGGTTCCCGGAACTGGTTCACCTGGGACCGCCATTACTGGATTACCGGGATTTCAGATATTGAAAGCGCCAATGCAGTCAAATCCCTGGAATTTTTTTCCGGGAGGAGATCCGTAAAACGTTGCGAAAACTGTCCATTCATAAACGGGTAATTTTCAAAATCCTTTTACCCACGGCCCGGAAAGCCGTCGCAGGGAACTGCTTCCGGAAACGGATAAGCTCCAGTTTCCCGAAGTGTGTTTCGGTATTCCGGCCGTAGTCGACGCCAAAGGAGCTAAATCCTTTCTACATAACGGCGATATTGTACTTCTTGACGGGAACCGGGGAATTATTGAGAAACTCCTGACTTCCTGACCTACTGACTTCCTGACCTTTTCAGTTATTCCTTCTTCTCAGGCTCATCAAACATTCCGGGCTTTTTCTTGCCGAAGTTGATCGTCCGGGAGAAGCGTACAGAGAGGGCAAAATCGTTGGTCAGTTGCTGGCCGTTCACATACTTGTAAATCGGGTATTCAAATAAGAAACCCAGGCTCCAGAATTTAAAAAAAGTGTATCGCACCTGCGGAGTAAGAAAGACGTAGGTTCCTCCCGAAGCATTGATCAATTCCTTTTCGGTGTCAGAAGCCCGGGCCCTGATCATCGTCCGCACCTGCAAAGCTCCTGTAAAATGGTTTAGGAATGTATAGGACCCATAGAGGGAGACATTGTAAAGGTTCCCGTATTTGAAGTTGGTCCTGTCGGTGTTTATCCGCTGGGAGAATTCCACGTTACTGCTCAGGAACACCGCCATCTTCCCCGAAAAAAATCGCTTTGACAGCAACAGTCCGATATTGTATTTGAAGCTTCCGGAAGAGGGCTGAATGTCAATCGGAAGTACAACCGGACCATTCATCTGATCGAATTTTCCGACCGGGATCGTAAAATCAAAGAAAGGAAAAACATCCAATTCAAGATGGACGTTTCGGTAAACATCGTATTGAGCTCCGATAATAAGATCACCGAGTCCGTATGCCCTCCGGTCAAAACCGAAGTCGAATGACTGGGCTTTATCGAAAAAATAACCGATCTCGGCACGGACTTTCAGCCGGTTGGTGAATCCGTAAGAAAGCCGGATGGAAGTGAAGTTAAAATAGGAGTAATCAACGTATTTATAATCGGTTCGCTGATGCCCTTGATAATAGACACTGGAATAACTATACTGGTAAAGGAGGGAGGCTTCAAACATATGTTTTCCCGTACCTCCCGGCGAACCATCGGAAGAAATCGGATTCCCTGCGGCACAACATTGTGCCTGTGCCGTTTTGTCCAGGGAAAGAAAAAAAAGGAACAATAAAAAAAAGAAACAGGATTTTACCGGCATAGAGTTTTTACGGGATATAGATGGTAACAATCACTGTATCCATGATGCTCCCTTTATCATTCGAGATAGTGCACTTAATGTACTTCTGGCCGAGGCAGCATTCAGCCCCCGTAAACCGGACCACGGACCCGTCTTCAGTCAAGGGAAAGATATCTCCCAGGTCAACCTCCCAAACGTACTGGATATTCCCTCCTTGCGCCATACAGGTGAGAATAGCAGGTTCAGTCCCTCCTACTTTGATGCTGTCTTTATCAGCGGTTAAGCTGATAAATTCCGGGAACGTTGTGTTTTCATTGGGATTTGGGGTTCCTGATTTTTTACATGCCAGGATACCGGCTAGGACGATCGTAACGACTAAAAGAAAAATTCTCGTTTTCATAGGGGTCTGTTTTATGACTTATGGCTTATTGCTTAAATAATAAAGATTTGATGCTTGGAAATCACCATGTTCCCGTTTCGGGTCATGACAATATACTGCCCTTTAGATAATGCGGTAAGATCAATCGTTGCATCTACATCCACATTTCGTGTGTCTGACCAAACCAAATCTCCGGTCATGGAATAAACTGATATGCTTACCGGTACCAGTTTATTATCAAGAGGTTTCCGTAAGTGAATCAAGCCATTCCCTGCTGTCGGATAAACAGTGAATGAGGTTGTATGCCTGTCTTCCTGAACCCCCAGGGGATAGACCCAGATTCCCATCAGACTCAGGTACCCGATCTGCACATTCGTATAATCAATGGTGCGGGGATATTCGCAACAGGAACCGATCAAAAGGGCATACATGCTGTCGGGCGCCCGGAACCACTCCGTATCATGTCCGGTATCGGCAATCGCGTGCATGACCTGAAAGGCATCGGTCACCCCGTTGTCATAAGTCACCGTGGTCACTTTAGAAACGTAATCCCACTCGGAAGATATGACACCTTCAACCTGGTTCACTTTGGTTTCGATTCGTGTTTTACAGATGTAGCAGTTGCCCAGAGTAGTAAAAGTGATTGTATAAGGTTCGCCGGAAAGAACAGTCTGACTGGCTGCCATAATTGCGACCAACATAACAGGAAAGAGGAATCTTGGCTTCATAAAATTAGGTGTAAGGTTTTGAGGCTACAAAGTTATTTTTTTACATATCTTGTTTTCTAGATAAAAAAAAATAAATTACGTGGATGGAGGGATCTTTATCGGGAAAATAACGATAAATATCGGAGTGATGGATCCGTTTTCTCGGGAAGAATTATGCGAATGTGCTCAGCCTTTCTAGTCTGTCCTGGTCTCTGAGAGTAATGAACTTGTTTTCCACCTCGATTAATTTGTCTTCCTTAAGCTCCTTCAATGTCCGTATTACACTATCTTTCGACATACCGGTGAAATCGGCCAGATCCTGCCGGGAGATTTCAATCCTGAAATTCCTCTCATTGTAGATCTCATGATGAAGATAGAGCAGCGCATCTGCTATCCTTCCATGCATATTTTTATATGTCAGACTGATAAAACGGTCGTAGTTAAACACGCCATTTTTGCTGAGCTCTTTCATGAAGGCTTCCGCAAAATCGGGATTCTCCCGGATGATCTTTTTAAACACATGGATGTCGATAAAACAAACCGATGAATCCTCTACCGCTACCACGGAAAAATAGTGCATGTTGTCCAGGTAAATGCCGGGTCCTCCAAGAAACTGGGTTGGTTTCAGAAACTGAAGAATTAATCTCCGGTTACCGGTTCCCTGGATAAAGACTTTTGCGATCCCCGAGGTAAAACTAAGGACATAAGACATCGGGGCGCCTTCCTTCACTATAATCTCTCCCGATTTAAAAATTACCCGACGCCTGGAGGCATTTACCAGCTCAAGTTCTTCCTGGCGGAGAAACCCGAAGAGCGGGGACTTCATGGAACAGGTGCTGCAATGAAGTTCTTCCTGATCGAAGTGTTTATACACAATCGTTTGTTTACCAATGGCAAAGATAGGAAATGATTTTAGTAAGTTTTTTTTATCTTCGTAGGTAATTACCTTAAAACCAAATGCCATGAAAACATGTATTTGTTCTTTATTGCTAATGCTGATGGTCACCGGAGTGATCCCGGCATCTGCGCAACCGTGCACCAACCCGGCAAACATTTATTCTTTTACCTATAACGGGAAGACCTACGAAGTGGTGAAAGAGATGAAAAACTGGGTGAATGCAGCTGCCTGTGCGGTCGAGCGGGGCGGCTACCTGATTGAAATCGGTGATCAGGGAGAACAAGCTGCCGTTTACGATGCGATTATCAACGGCGCCGGAGTATCTCCCAACTATACCGTTGTGCCTGACGGCGGGGGTATTGCCTATGTGTGGATCGGCGCCACAGACAAAGAAATTGAGGGAACCTGGCTCTGGGACGGTGATAACAGTGGGACTGGTGTAAATTTCTGGAACGGACAGGGGGTTGCGGGTGGCGGCGGAGGCAGTGCAGTGGGAGGAGCCTATATTAACTGGGGAGGAATGTCAACCGGCGTTCCCAATGAACCGGATAACTTTGGTTCGGGACAGGATGCCGCTGCCATCGCATTAGCCGGATGGCCTTCCGGAACTACATTGCTTGGGATTGCAGGGGAGTGGAACGACATCAGTCTGAGCAATGCAATCTATTTTGTGATTGAGATCGACAATACGGGGATGAATGAACAGGATCAGACACCGGTCCGTATCTATCCGAATCCGGCGAACGGTCAATTTACTGTGCAAACAAATGGATCTAATCAACTGATCAGAGAAATCCGGATGTTCAATAGACTGGGGGTAACCGTTCTTGAAACGTCAGATATCGAGGCGACGAAAGTGATATTGAAAACAAATTCTCTTCCATCCGGTTGTTATATGGTTTCGGTTTTGACAGGAACAAACCAGGTGACCATCCTTAAGGTCTCGCTCACCATGGAATGAACACAACAAGAAAAAATTTAAAACCTATCCACATGAAAAATTTAATCTTATTTATCACATTGCTTTTCCTGGGATTTACGGTCCTGACTGTGAACGCACAGGTTGCCATTAATACAACCGGAAATCCCCCTGATAACTCCGCCATGCTGGATGTAGTCAGCACTACAAAAGGTGCGCTGATTCCCCGAATGACCACCACACAGCGGGATGCCATAAGCAGTCCGGCCACCGGCCTGATGGTGTATGTGACTACGAATAACAAATATTATTACTACAACGGTTCTGCATGGATCATGGTGGTTGGAGGCGCTGACGACGACTGGACAATTACAGGAACCGATATGTACACCGCGGTAGCAGGTTGTGTTGGAATTGGCGCTTATGCCTCCGACACAAAATTTTATGTGTACGGCATATTTCCTTCTACCAGTACCATTGAGGATGTAGTTACAATTCACAGGGGTTCGACAGGAACTCCGGCAGCGGGAATAGGTGCTGGAATAAAATTTTATAATAAAATTTCAGGTGAATCAGCAATGTTATCAGGAAGAATGGCCAGTATCATGGAAACTGTCGGAAGCACTTCTTCTTCCGGAATGCTTTTTCAGACAAAACCCTTGTCAGGAACCCTGCAGGATGCACTCTACCTCGACCCTGACGGGAATGTAGGTGTCGGGACACGAGACCCGGGCACCCGCATGGAAATAACTGGTTCAGCCCCCGTCCTTACCTTAAATGCAAACACCTCCACCTCCCCGGGCCTGGTTTTCGAGGAAAACGGATCTTCGATGTGGAATATCAATGCAAACTATTCGACGGATAGATTGAACTTCTCATCAGGAAGTCACGCCAACCTGATCTCGTTTGATCAGGATGGTGGAATAGACCATAATTATTTAGGCATTTCAAATGGTTTCTATTCTACTGGAACAACATCAGCAGCCCTTTTTTATATACAGAACTCCTATGCAGGAGACAGTTGGGGATTATCGGCCGGCATGTCCAGTAGCTCAGCCGGCAGCACATCATATGGAGTGCTTGGATTTAATTACGGTTTAGGGTATGGAGTCTATGGAAGGACCTACAACTCAGGTGGTATCGGACTTTATGGAAAAAATAATAGTTCTTCGAATTTTGGATATGCCGGAAGTGGTTCCTATGGCTTATATGGAGAAAACGGCATTGGGAATTATGGGTATATCGGTAGTGTATCCGTTGGCTTGTATGGAAGAAATTCTAACGGGAATTATGGATATATTGGAGGTTCTACCTCTGGTATTTATGGCGGGTTGGAATCGACAGATGTAACTAATTATGCTATTTATGGTTTCGGTGTTCATGCTAATTTAGTAAACGGTACCGGATATGGAATTGATTATACGTTGGGAGCAGTTAAAGGATATAACTACTTTGGAAACCCATATACCTTTGGGGTGGCCGGATATTCCTATCTGGACTATAACAGAAGCGGCGGGTGTTTTGGTGCGAAACATGATGCATCCGTTTGGGGCTGTATGGGGTATAAGAATTCAGGAGGAATTGAATATGGTGGTTATTTTACCTCTTATACTTCGGGATCAGGAAAGGGCCCGGGAACGAGTATTGATATAGGTATCGGCGCCTGGGGAGATCTATTTGGTGCGGATATCCACGGGAACATTTACGGTCTCTATTCGGAAGGCGCGAACTATGCCCTTTATGCACACGGTGATGTTTACCGGGATGGGCTTGATATCCATCTTCAGACCGGTGGGAACAATGAAAGCACTCCGCTCTATACCATGGTTTCGCCGGATGCGATCATCCAGACCTGCGGGTATGCCACCCTTAACCAGGGTTCCTGTGCCGTAGCCTTTGATGCAGCTTTTTCAAATGCGGTTTCACAATCAGAACCTGTTGTGGTTACTATTACCCCCCATGGAAATTGCAACGGCGTCTATCTCTCCGGGGTAAACAGCCATGGATTCACAGTGGTTGAAAACAACGCAGGGAAAAGCAATGTAATGATCTCCTACATCGCCATGGGGAAAAGAGCCGGATATGAGAACCCGGTGCTGCCGGAAGAGGTGATCGCATCAGATTATACCGAAAAACTGAAACGGGGGCTACACAACGATGGTGACATGCAAACTTCCGGAGAGGGATTGTATTACGAAAACGGTAACCTTACGGTAGGAATTCACTCTTCTACCCTACCGGATCCGAATAAACCCCCTAGTGCAGAAGAACCGGCATTGGCACCCGAAAAACCGGATCATCAGAAACCTCCCCGGAGAGTCACAGATGATGACAATAACGGACGCGCTATTCCAGAAAAAACAAAGTAATCTTTCAAAGAAAACAGGCAAGTCTGAAAATCCCTGTTATCAGGGGATTTTATATCCCCACTGGTCCTGGATCGGGATCACAACGGGAACATTTGTAGCTGACATGCTACTACTGTCAATGGCAATAACTGATCCTCCCTTCGTGACTTTGACCACCATGGTATAATTGTAATTTGTACCGGGTACTGTAAGAAAACGGAACTCCATTTTCACGGAATCTCCCTGCACAAAATTGGTGAAGGCAGCCTGCCAGGGTAGGGTCGGATTTGTTAACTCTTGCCAATTTAAACCGGTTTCATAATATTCGATTTTCAGATCGGTATAGCCGCCCGTTAACAAAAGTTGGTAATCCACCGTATAATTTACTGGGGCCGGAGGAGGATCCTCTTTCTTGCTACAGCTGAAAACCAATAAGGCTCCGGTAACCAAAAGAAATAAAATCGTGCTTTTCATAAATAGGTTTTAATGATTTGCCAAGAAGGACTTGGTTGGTCGGTTAGTTCTGCAAAGGTATGGATTTCTTCATCACTTTTACCTTCATTCGTGAACCTTCTCCACCATGCCATGAAATCCACAGATTATCCCCTTTATCGACGATCATTTTTGGAGAGCGGCCATTTTCTTCGGATGTTGAAATCAACACTGGATCGCTCCATTTTCCATTCCGTTCAGCTGCCAGGTAGATTCCCCAGGAAGAATTCGCTTGTAACGACCGGCCACTCCACACAATGTACTTATTTCCTTTTGAATCGCAAGCTCCCGAAGGAGTCTGATTCAGCATGGTGAGATTTTCAGGAGTGATTACTTTTCCCGGGGTCCACCGGTTTACTTCCCAATCGTATCTGGCTACCTTGATCTTCTGTGGTTCGTTACTGTTATATACCTTCCATCCGTCAGATTCCCAAACAACAAATACATCGAGACCATCGGTGAAGATATCGGGGTAACCGCCCTGTTCACGGTCGTCCATGGCCTCAGATGGTTGGGTGACTGTCGATGCCGTATCGTTCAGATTGCCTCCGTACACCCCGCACGTTGACGGGTAATGCTGGTTCCATGCACCCCAGATCTCATTTCCCTTAAGGCAAACCAGTGACGGCCACCAGGCATTGGTATAGCCGTCAATATAAACCGGAGGCGCGGCCAGGATCTCATTGATTTTTCCGGGTATTCCATTTTTCATCTTTCGGTATTTCAGGAATCGCTGGTTGGCAAGCCATTCACACCAGGCAACGGTAATTTCCCCTCCAGGATGTACCACTACTTCCGGCGTGATCACATCGAATGGCTGTTTTGGCGAAACTAAAAACTCATCCGAAAACCGGTTACCGTCAAAAGATCTGGTAACCAGGCGGTAATACCCCTCCTGCTTGCTCAGGTAAAATAACCAAAGGGTTTCTCCGTTAAAAACGAGCTTCGGGTTGTAGCAATCCGTTTCCATATGTTCGGCATACCAGGTCTGTATGGAGCCTGTCCTGTCAATCCTGCCCAGCAAAATATTGCCGTTTTCTTCCCAGGCAACCCAGCAGGATCCTTCCTTATCCAGGGTGATTTCGGGGAACCTGCATGAGTTGTTCCCCAGGGTCCAGGTTTCTGTTCGCTCAGATTTTTCCTGCATGGTTTGAATGTCGGGAGTCGCTAAAGAGACAATCTTTGGGGATTCCGGTGTTTCGCATCGGCGGAAGCAGAACGTGTCGCGGGGAACATCGCTGAAGGAAGTGACTTCGCTGAAACTCCAGGTGTCTTCCCGGGTTTTATTGAAATGACCATACAGCAGCCGTCGTGAATTTTCGGGTTTATCGCCTGTGAATACAATGTAATCCAGGTAATTGGTGGGCCAGAACATCTTGGAGTGATGATCTGAAACCAGGAGCAGAACGTATTTTTCTTTATTAAACGGATTCGGAAAACATCCGTAGAAAGATGCTGTTCCGGCTTTAAAACGGGAATTCCCGATCGAAATAAAAGTGGAATCCACATGTACAGGGATATCTGTTCCGGCGAAAAGCCGTGCAAGCGGTCCCAGATCAGGACCCGATCTAATAAAAAGATGCTTCTTTCTTGCTTCCGTATCCAACTCATCGAAGGTAACGAACGAGAAAGCATTCCATTTCCGGATCTTTTCCCGTTCGTCCGCCGGAATCGCATTTGTGTCGGGTACCACACAAACCGCCGCCTGAGATCCGTTCTCATAGATGAACCGGGCAGCCAGGTGGAGGTTGCCGGTGGGATGAAGCGTCACACTGCTATCCCAGAGAAACGTCTTCAGGGTATCGAATTTCGCGTAATTGTAAAACTCCTTTAACACCTGCTTCCCGTTTCTGAAAGCCAGGAGAGTTGGAAATCCATCCTGATGGTATTCATGCAATGCAGGCGGATAAGTCAGAATGGCCGATTCCCATCCAAAATGTTTCTGGAAAGTATAAATATCGAGCTGCGGATTAAACAGACACATATGGTAACCCTCTCCTCCGTATTGCGCATTGTTGAGGATGTAATTCCTCTCTGTAAAGTATCCATCAATCAGACAATACCCGCAATTGGTCGTGGAGAATGGAACAATTACCACGGGTTTTCCTGAGCGGAGGGTACGATTCAACCGGATCCGGCCGCCCCAAAGATCTTCTGCGCCTTTCCCCGGCAGATTTTTTGAGCTAAAATCACAGGCCGACAGGATAAGACAGCATCCGGAAATGATCAACGATCTACTATTCATAAATTCACAAGTTATTTGCTAACTGCCAACTGAAAACTGTCAACTGAAAACTACTCCTTAATGATCTTCTTCCCCGTACTAAAATTCCCGGACCGGACGGTGAGAAAGTAAAATCCGGCAGGCAAATCATCGACGGGGATGGGAGTTATTTGAGAATGAGTGGCGATCGTCATAGATTTCACGATTTTGCCAATGTGATCATAAAATGTAAGTTCCAGGTGGTTCGCCAAGTCCACACACTCAATCATTAGTGTGTTCCGCACAGGGTTTGGATAAATGAGAACAGGGTCATTCGGCAAAGGAGTTTTTATGGAAACAGGCGTAGAACAATCCAGCCCGTTGTAACAGGTAACGGATGTATTCAAAACACAATTGAGAATTCCGGTCGTATCGTAATAAACATTCTCCATCTTGTTGTAGAAACAATAAAGTGCCTGTGTCCAGTCCGGGGCTCCTACGCCCTGAGAAAGAAGCCCCTGCGTACTTCCGATCCCCTCGATCCAGTATTCCTGATTATGATAGACGTTCCCTCCATTGCCGACCCCATAAAAATACCGGCGCCGGTAAGTCCCGTCTACGCATAACGAATCGATCATGTCCACTTCGAGCTGATATACATAAATGGACGCAATGGTATATTCACCCTGAACCGAAAAGATCAGACTGAACCCTACTACCTGCTGCCCTAAGCTGTCAATCTGAAAATTATATCCCAGCCATTCCTTATCGGAAAGATATGGATAAACAAAATAGACTTTCTTTTTCGCAATGTCTTGCCGGATAAAGGCAAAAAGTTCCGCTGAATCCCTGTTAAAGGTAAAATCACAATCCGTGCATACTCCTTCTCCTGATTTTGATTGAAAGTAGATTTTTTTATACTGCTTAGAATTGATTATCGTATCCCCAAGGATCTTGAATTTATATACCGCACCCCAGGGGGGCTTAAATCCACATTGGGTATGTGACCAGGTGGCTTCTTCGGAAAGGTCAAGCGGAGTATATGCCTGTCCTGACAGAGTGAGTTGAAATCCAGCAAGGGCTGCAGAAACCAACGAGATGTATATGATTTTTTTCACGGCATCCGAAGATACAACAAAAAAACATTCACAACCAATTTGTTTGCATGATTTTTCACTATAATGTTAACAAATAGTTGTTAATATATTGATAACCATTTATATAATTAATTTAACCCCCTAACAAATTTTCAGGGGACCGTATCGTTAGGGGCCACACTGGACCGGTAGAGGATGATGGATAAACCCGGAAGACCCAGTTTTGACCTGGTATCTTTAAAAGCCTCGCGTGCTGTTTTCCGCGAATCGGGCTCCAGCCAGATAAGATTCGTATCCATAACAGCCATTTCGGCCGGATATACGATATGCATTTCCCTTTGTGGATTAGTTCCCCGGTAAACCCAGGTAGGGAGATACCGGATACCGGATAACCGGATATCCCTGCTTAAAGAGACTTTCGCAAATTCCACCTGAAGGATTACACCGGCATCGGTATAACGCCAGTATTGATTGGAAATAAAATTTCCGAGGGAAAAAGCGACAAAGCCAGTATCAAGTCTCCCTTCGTTGGTTTTGAAAAATGAAACGGGCCCGATCATATGGGGATGGCTTCCGATGATAAGGTCGGCGCCGGCCCGGATGGAGGCCTGAACCACAGAATCCTGGTAGGGCGTAGCTTCACGGTTCATTTCCTCACCGAAATGAAAACAAAGAATCACAAGATCTACGCTGTCTGCATGGGCTTTCCCGATCTCCTGCCGGATGCGAAGGGTATCGATGCGATTCAGGAATCCGGCTGAATCGGCTGGAAATCCCTGGTTTGAACCGTACGTATAATTTAAAACGGCTATCCGGATCCCACGAATCTTATAAATTCTTGCTGAATCCCGGTCGGCGGTTGATTTGAAGGCACCGGTATATCCGAGTCCGTGTTCCCGGATGACGCCAAGCGTCCGAACCATTCCTGCCACCCCCTGATCCATTGCATGATTGTTCGCGGTGAGCAGCAGGTCAAATCCGCTTTCCTTCAGGGCCGTCACAAAACCATCCGGAGTATTGAAGAGGGGGTAACCGCTGTACCCGATTTCCCTCCCGGCACAGGTGGTCTCAAAATTTCCGATGGTAAGATCATCGGATTCAAACCAGGCTTTCACGGGAGTAAAGGAGGGGGTGAAATCGAAACTGTCGGTCCCGATCTGTGCATTGTTTACCTGAGGCATGTGACACATAATATCCCCGACGAAACTGATCCGGATGGTGGATATTGAATCGCGGCCGGTTCCGGGCCCGGATTGGCCTGATTGGGCGATCCGTCCTGAACTGATGATCAGGAGACACAAGACAAGTGCCGATGACAGCTGAATAACCTTCAAGGCATTCTTGTTATCCGATGAGGTATCTCTTTTTTAACGAGGTTCTATCCGCTTTGAGTATATGCCCGAGGAAGTGATTCAGGTTTCCGAACTTCGCATCGATATGCTTAAGCGCCGCATCCAGGTACTCGCACCGCACCTCCATCATGGGTCTCAGGATCTCCCCGTTATTTCCCTTTTCAGTCACTTTCCGGATCACCTTTTCGGCGAGATCCTTCAAGTGGAGATTCGACAGCATGTAATCGTGCCTGGCTTCCTTATCGTTTACCCCTAAAGCACGGAGAAGGAGGTATGTAGCCAGCCCGGTCCGGTCTTTCCCGGCAGCACAGTGATAGACCAGAGGAAGCTGATCCGTCGTCGTAAGAACCCGGAAGAACTCCCGGTAATTATCTGCATGGTCATTGATCATTCGCCTGTAATCCCTGACCAGCAGGGTGGCGAGACCCAGGGCATTCTGTTCGGCCATCATTATCTCCGCTTCCTCACGGGCTGAATCCGCTATGGGAATCCGCTTGTTTTCGGCAACCGTTCCAATCGCCGGGGTTGGGTATTTAATGACTTCCCGGTCGGACCGGAAGTCAATGATCATGCGGATTTCAATCGCCTCCATTGTTTTGATATCAGCAGGCGAAAGTCGTGCTAAATCTCCGCTGCGGTATAAAAGCCTATGTTTTATCCTCCGGCCGTCTTCCGTCCGGATCCCGCCCAGATCGCGGAAATTGGGTGCATTGGTCAGAAGGATTACAGGAAATTCTCTTGCCAGCTCAAACATGGGGCAAAAGTACGTCAAATCTTTTTCCTAAATTTGACCCGCTATGCGGTTTGAGATATGAATTACTTGCGCTGCTTTTTCGCCGGCATGCTTCTCATAAGTTTTTTTCCCTGTCTGTTTTCGCAGGATCCGGCAACTGAAAACCAGGCAAAACGGCCTGCAGTCGGATTGGTTCTCAGTGGCGGCGGCGCCAAGGGCTTTGCCTATATCGGACTGCTGAAGGTAATTCAGGAAGCCGGGTTGCCGATTGATTATATTGGCGGTTCCAGCATCGGGAGCATCATAGGAGGATTGTATGCCCTCGGGTATCATCCCGATTCGATCGCAAAACTAATTCGAGCCCAGAACTGGGACAACCTGCTGAAAGACATCACCGACCGGAAATACAATGCGTTTGACGAGAAGGAATACGGGGAGAAGACGATCGTGAGGCTGCCGGTGAAGAACAAATCGGTCGGACTCGGCACGGCCATCTATCATGGACAGGAGATCAATCTCCTGCTGAACTACATCTTTTCCCCCGCATACAAAACAACCGATTTCCGCAAATTGCCGACTCCTTTCCTCTGCATGGGGACCAACCTTTTCACCGGTGAACAGGTGATCCTCGACCGGGGGTACCTGCCTTTGGCCATCCGGGCCAGCATGTCTATTCCGGGGTACTTCACTCCTACCGACTATCTTGGATATTATCTGGTTGACGGAGGGGTAGTAAATAACTATCCGGTAAAAGAGGTGAAGGAAATGGGAGCTAAAATCATCCTGGGGGGAGACGTGCAAAGTGGCCTTTACACCACGCGGGAACAATTGAACTCTATCATGGCCGTGCTTGACCAGATCACCTCGTTCCCCCGGATCGAGGCCAATGAGATCGGCGATAGCCTGACCAACCTGAAAGTCCGGTTTATCCTCAATTACGGAATGATGGATTTTGACGATTACGATTCCATCATTGCTGTGGGAGAACGGGTGTCCAGAGCGCACTTCCCTGCCATCAAAGCGCTGGCCGATTCCCTCAACTCGATCGAATACCGGGCTCTGAAGACCTATACGACCCGGCCACTGGACTCGGTTTTCGTTGACAGTCTGATCATCCGCGGCGAGAACAAAATGCCCAGGAAGTATTTCAGCAGTCTGTTCCGGTACTCCTCAAAATCGATGATTTCCCTCACCGATTTGCAGAACAATATCCGGATGATGTACGGATCAGGTTTCTTTGACAATGTCTCATACGAGTTTGAACAAGACCAGAGCAAAACGAATTTAATAATTGATGCATCGGAAGGGGGACCGGGAACCCTTTCCGCAGGCATCCATTTTGATAACGATTATGGAGTAAGCCTGATCATCAGCGGGGATTTCCGGAACATCCTGGGTAGAAACTCCAAGATCTTCGCCGATGTAAATATTGGATTGAATCCACGTGTCCGGGTAGTTTACCTTCTGGGGTTAGGGGGGAAAGCGGCGTTCGGACTGAGCGGTGATTTTTACGACTTTCATTTTAACAGGTATAACTGGAAAGAAAAGATCAATCGCATTACGGTTATTAACAACAAGGGGTCCCTGTTTTTCCAGTACACCTTCCGGAATATGGTGAACTTGAAAGCCGGTTTTGATTATGAATATTTTCGCTTCAGTCAGGATATCCATGCAGATACATCCCTGGATAAGTACGACCATTTTTCCAGTTATGGGACGGCGTTCGTTTCGCTCAACGTGGATTCCCGCGACCGGCCTGCGTTCTCAACCCGGGGTGTGCTGGCTACCCTGCGGGGAGAGTATGTGATGCCGCTGTCCAAAAATTTTTCCAAAGATCTCTTTGCCAATGCGGCTGTCTTTTACCTTAAGTACGATCAGTCCATTCCCTTATCCCGGAGATTTGTTCTCCAGCCGGGGCTTTTCGGCGGATTCATCCTGTGGGATCGAAATATCCCCCCGCTACAGCATATTTTCGGACTGGGCGGATTAGCTACCCGTAACTACATTGACCAGGAAGTCTCCTTCACGGGATTGCAGTTTATCCAGAAATTCGGATTTTATTCGGCGGTAGTCCGGATGAAACTGCAGTATAACGTGTACCGGAAACTATACCTGACCCTCAGGGCAGACGCGGGAGCCAATGAACAGGAACTGGATCAGGTATTTATGTCACGGAATTTTCTTTGCGGATATGGGATTACTGCTGGCTACGACAGTTTTATCGGCCCCGTAGAATTTACGTTCATGACGTCGAACCTCAATGCAAATCTGATGCTGTTTGTAAATGTGGGGTTTTGTTTTTGAATCTTATTATGTTAAAATTGCCGATGAAAGAACTAATTTTTCTTGCCCTTGGAGCGTTTCTCTTTTCTTTTCCAGCGCATCCCCAGCACGGCCGGATCCGCAAGCCCGTCGACCCGATAGGATTTGCAACCGAAGCGTGGCAGATGGACTCGGTGATGGCCCGTATTGATAGGGAATTTGGTTCCCAGATAAATAGTGCACTTGCCTGGAATAAAATCAAGAAATATTCCCTTTGGAAAATGGCGATTTGTCCGCACGACGATTACGCCTATGCCGGATGGATGTATCCGCTGGTACTGCAGAACATCAAAGCCCCAACCGTACTCCTCATCGGGGTGGCCCACAAAGCCAAAAAATACAAACTGGAAGATAAGATGGTATTCGATTCGTTTACTGCCTGGAGCGGTCCCTATGGCCCGGTAAAAGTATCCTGGTTACGGGAAAAGATCATGAACCAGCTTCCGATGGGAGAGTTTGTTGTGCATGACAGTCTGCAAATGGAGGAACACAGCCTGGAAGCCTTGATCCCCTTTCTCCAGTATTACAACAAAGAGGTCGAGATCATCCCCATCCTGGTCCCCTATATGTCATTCGAACGGCTCGAAGGGCTGGCCGGCTCTCTTTCCTGGGGGCTTTCAAAAGTATTGGAGGAGAACAGCATGCAATGGATGAAAGACATTGCGATCGTGATATCCACCGATGCAGTTCACTACGGTTGTGAAGAGTGGGGAGGACAGGATTATGCGCCTTATGGATGCAACGATTCAGGGTACATGAAAGCAATAGCCCATGAATCTGAGATCATCGGCAATTGCCTGGATGGCGGCATCGCCAAACTGAAGATAAGACGGTTCAGCGAATATACGATACAGGATACCAATTTCAGGTCATACAAATGGACCTGGTGCGGCAGGTATTCGGTGCCGTTCGGACTATTGACTGCTTTCTACTTGCAGCAGCACCTGCAAACCCTACCGGCATATGGAGTTGAGCTGGGTTATTCCACCTCCATCGATCACCCGGTGATCCCGGTAACCGACCTTAAGATGGGAGTTACCGCCCCGGCAACTATACGGCATTGGGTGGGGTACGTGGCGATCGGCTTTAAATGACGATTATTTAACTTTATGACGACAGTATCAAGTAAGTACCTGGGTTCGCTTCGTACCGAAGCAACCCATCTTCAATCAGGGACTACCCTGACCACCGATGCGCCAGCAGATAACCAGGGGAAGGGAGAATACTTCTCCCCTACCGATCTGGTCGCCACAGCCCTTGGGAGCTGCATGGTGACGATCATGGGTATCTCGGCCCGGAATTATGGATTCGATTTGTCGGGAGTTACGTGGAAAACTACCAAGATGATGACGGATAGCCCGCGACGGATCGGGGAGATCATCGTGGAGCTGGATTTTCACGGAACTCCGTATACCGATCAGCAAAAACGAGTAATTGAGCACATCACCCGGACATGCCCGGTTGCTCTGAGCCTGCATCCTGAGGTAAAGCAAACGGTGAAGATTACCTGGTGATTAACCCAAATAAGCTTTCAGAAGCTTGCTCCGGGAAGAGTGTTTCAGGCGGCGGATGGCTTTTTCCTTGATCTGACGCACGCGTTCACGGGTCAGGTCAAACATGGCGCCGATCTCTTCGAGCGTATAGCTGTGCGGATAGCCAATGCCATAAAACATGTTGATGATCTCGCGTTCTTTCTCCGTAAGGGTGGAGAGGGAACGCTGGATTTCAGCCGCAAGGGATTCCCGGAGCAGAATGTCATCGGTACCGGGAGAGTCGGCCGGAACAAACACATCCAGAAACTTCATCTCTTCATCCTGATCGAGCGGGGCATCCACGGAAAGGGTGCGTGTTGACATCTTCAGAGCTTCTTCCACCTTATGCTTCGGCAAATCCATCTCCCGGGCGATCTCATCCGCCGAAGGAGTACGTTCGTATCTTTGCTCGAGTCGTGAAGAGGCTTTGTTCACTTTACTCAAAGATCCGATCTGGTTAAGCGGCAACCGGATTATCCTCGCCTGTTCGGCAAGGGCTTGCAAGATCGACTGCCGGATCCACCATACGGCATAAGATATAAACTTAAACCCACGGGTTTCATCAAACCGTTTTGCGGCTTTAATCAAACCAAGGTTCCCTTCGTTAATCAGGTCGGGAAGGTTCAATCCCTGGTTCTGGTATTGCTTGGCTACCGAGACAACAAACCGAAGATTGGCTTTGCAAAGCTTCTCCAACGCCTCATGGTCCCCCTGTCTGATCCGCTGGGCCAGGTTAACCTCCTCCTCAGCCGAGATCAACTCCTCTTTCCCGATATCCTGCAAATATTTATCCAGGGATGCGGTTTCGCGGTTGGTGATCGATTTCGATATTTTTAATTGTCTCATTTTTCACCCCACAAGTTACATGTTTATAACGCAATTTGCAAGAGTTTATTTAAACTTTTTCTAAATTTTTATAAACCGATGCCATAATAGGCTTTTAATCCATTCGGATACAATCCTTGTTAACCGGGATGGCAAAGGAATACCCCTGGCAATACCCAGTTCCGCTGGCAATGGCTATTAACAATTTTCTGAACTCCGACATATAACTTTTCCCCTTTCAACCCGATTAATGGTTGAATCTACTCCTAAAAATTTATCAGCCATGAATAAATTGACACTCTTTCTGTTTATTTCGTTGCATGCGTTCATGTCGGCGCATGCAATGGAACACGACCGGACCCTCTTTACCGAAAAGTATGCCAGAGCCGACAGCAGCCGGAGGCCGGGTCAAAATGTCAGGGTCATCTTCTGGAATGTTGAAAATCTTTACGATTCTCATGATGACACGCTGACGCTCGACGAAGAGTTCAGTCCGGAAGGGTCCAAACGGTGGAGTTACACCCGGTACCGGACCAAACTGGATCACCTGGCTAAAGTCATTCTGGCAGCCGGAGGCTGGGATCCGCCGGGCATCGTCGGACTATGTGAGATTGAAAACCGGTATGTGCTGAACAAGCTGGTATACGACTCCCCGCTCAAACCCTTGGGCTACCGGATTATCCATCGCGATTCGCCTGATCTGCGCGGAGTGGACGTTGCCTTGCTTTACCGGAAAGAGACATTTATTCCTCTTCACCAGGAATGGATCCGGATCCGTTTTCCATTCGATACCGCAGTCCGAACCCGGGAGATTTTATATGTAAAAGGAATCCTTCTGAACGCCGACACCCTTCACCTTTTCGTAAACCACTGGCCTTCGAGAATGGGCGGGGAAATGCAATCTGCCCCGCGAAGAAACTATGTGGCACAAGTGTTACGGGAAAAAGTTGACTCAATCATGCTGAATTACGAATTACGAATTAAGAATTACGAATTAACTGACACCAGGTACCAGTCACCAGTCACCAGTCACCAGTCACCAGTCACTCATCAATATCCCTCCATTCTGATCATGGGCGACTTCAACGATGAGCCGGAAAACGAAAGCCTTCGCACCATCTTACAAGCGAAACTGGATACAATGAAGATCCACCCCTCCGGACTGGTCAACCTGATGGGAACTATACAAGGCATGGAGGGCAGTCATAAGTACCGTGAACACTGGGGGATGCTGGATCAGTTTATTGTTTCTGGTTCCCTGTTACAGCAGGACAACAGTCTCCATGTCAATCCTGCCGGCACCACTATTTTCCGCCCTGCCTTCCTGCTGGAAGATGACCTGAAGTACCTCGACAAAAAACCCAAACGAACCTACCTCGGTCCGAAGTATCAGGGTGGGTTTTCGGATCATTTGCCGATATACGTGGACATTAAGGTGAATGGTAAACAATAGTCATTGGTCATTAAGGTCATTAGGGTCATTAAGGTCATTAGGGTCATTAAGGTCATTAGGGTCATTAAGGTCATTAAGGGAAAAGGAGGGATCAATATGCAATTGGAAGATTTAAAGGTTTATCAGTTATCGATGGAGATCGCGGAATGTATTTGGAAAATTGTTATTCAATGGAAGTATTTCGAAAAAGATACTATTGGAAAACAACTTGTCAGATCAGTTGACTCCATAGGTGCCAACCTGAGCGAAGGATATGGAAGGTTTCATTATAAAGAAGCAAAGAACTTCTATTACTATTCCCGAGGGAGTGTATATGAGACAAAAACATGGCTTAAAAAAGCAGTAAACAGAAACCTTATTGATCCTGAAGAATATCAGAGATTGGCTGTCAGGTTAGAGATCCTGGGAGCAATATTAAATAACTATATTAAATCGGTTGGCTCAAAACAAGAGAGTATTAATTAAAAAATGTGGTGATTAAACATCTTTCCCTTAATGACCTTAATGACCCTAATGACCTTAATGACCCTAATGACCTGCTATTACGCGCCCCACCTTCCCGCTATCCCGGTCCCACAAAACCTGCATTTCGAATCGCGGATGTTGTTTACAAGGATGGTAAAGCCTTTGCGTTCGAGGAGGGTCTTTTTGCACTTCGGGCAATAGGTGTTTTCGGCGAGGGTTCCGGGGACGTTGCCGATGTATACGTATTTCAAGCCCGCATGGGTAGCAATGCCGTGAGCCTCCTCCAGAACAGAGAGGGGAGTGTATGGCAAGGTGGTGAGCTTGTACAGCGGTAAGAACCGGCTGAAATGGAGGGGATTGTCTTCAAAACCGTTATCCACCAGCCAGGTGCACATCTGTTTGATCATGTCAAGTTTATCGGTCCAGTTCGGCACGATCAGGTTGGTGATCTCCACCCATACCCCCATCTCTTTAAGGACCTTCAGGGTTGTGAGGATCGGTTCAAGGGTTCCTCCGTTCAGCTTCAGGTAGATCTCTTCGCTGAAAGATTTGAGGTTGATGTTGGCTCCGTCGAGGTAGATGGCCAGGTCGCGCAAGGGTTTTTCGTTGATGAAACCGTTGGAAATGAAGACATTTTTAATCCCTTTTGAACGGGCGATCTTAGCCGTATCAAAGGTATATTCGTAAAAGGCGATCGGTTCGGAGTAGGTATAGGCAATCGAGTCGCATCCGTTGGCCATGGCTTCTATGACGACCTGTTCGGGGAAAAGGTCATAGTTTTGCGTTTGGGTCGGACTCACCTGCGAAATTTCCCAGTTCTGGCAGTTGAGGCAGGCCAGGTTGCATCCGGCGGTGGCGATGGAGAAACTTTTCGAAGCCGGGTAAAAGTGGAAGAGTGGCTTTTTTTCAATCGGGTCGATATGGACAGAGCAGGGATTGCCGTAAGCCAGGGTATAAAGCTTTTCCCCTTTGGCTACCTTGGTGCGGCAGAGGCTCTCTTTCCCTTCGGTGAGGATGCACTGGTTGGGACAGATCTGGCATTTCACTCCTTTGGGTGTAACCACATAATAGGGCGACTCTTTGCTGTATTTTCCCAGGAGAGTACCGGGAGAATCGGATGGATGATCCATACTGAACAACGTTTTGGCAACGGAACGGGAAGAATGCAAACCCACCACCGATCCCCCGATCCCAATCAGGGAATACTTTAAAAAATCCCGTTTGGTGAGCTTTTTTTTCATGGAAGAAATAACGTGCGAAGATACGAAAAAAAGTTGGCAGTGGGCGATTTTCAGTTGGCGGTTTCAGATGTTTTTTAGCCAATAGTTCAGCGTAGCCAGGCGCCAAACCAGTGCGCTGTTATTCCCTTTTGATTTGTAGCTGGAAATGACTTCATTAACCACTTTTGAATTGATGAAATCGAGTTGGTTGAGATTTATATCCAACAGGCATTTCAACGGACCACTCAGCCATTTATCTTCTCCGGGAGTGACAAATCCCTTCTTATCATGCCTGTGATAGATGGCGCTGGGAAGAGAGCTATTCATCGCCTCACGAAGGATGTACTTGGTAATTCCGTGATTGATCTTATCGTATTTGTCAAGAGTGAAAGTAAATTCAACCAGTCTGTGATCCAGAAAGGGAACCCTGGATTCAATAGAGAAAGCCATCGAATTCCGGTCCTCATAATGCAGGAGTGTTGGCAGGCTGGTCGTAAAGATCAGGCCGTGCAGGAACTCGTCAAACCGTGTTGCAGAGAAGTGAGGGAGAATTTCAAATGGTGGTTTAATGTGCGGGTTCTTTGTGATCTGTTTATGTTTGTGTTTAAATGCAAGGAGGTACATCTCCTGTTCATCCTTTATGCTGGCAAGGATACTCTTGAACAATTGGTAACCCAGGGCGCTTAGAGGCTGTTTGTGAAGTGTTTGGTGGCATAATAACGTATGAAAAGCACCACTCCAGTCGAAATCATGGATCATCTCCCCTATTAGTCTGTCGAAGGAATGCATATATCCGGCCAGAAACTCATCAGCACCCTGTCCATCGAGAAGTACTTTCACACCTTCATGTGAAGCCATTTTCATCAACAGATACTGGGAAACTGGTGATGAGCTTGCAATGGGGACATCTGCAAAAAATTGGGTTTCTTCAAAGGCATCAAGGATTTCGCATTCTTTAGGCGAGTAATAATGGGGATGAATATTTGGGTATTTTTCAACCACTTTGTAAACCCAGGGGCGCTCATCTACATCATTATCCCCATTATAATAAATTGTGAAAGTATCGATAGGTTGTTCCGGGAACATAGAACTTATCGCGGAGACCACAGATGAACTATCTATCCCGCCACTTAGGCAGGCACCTATTTTCACATCACTGCGCATATGGATGCGTACAGATTCGAAAAAGAGTCGCCGGAATTCCAAACGTTTCTCTTCGAAGGGGATGTCGCATTTTTTACGCAAATCCAGTTCCCAATACTTATCAATTCTAAGGTTTCTTCCATCATACATCAGGTTAGAAGATGCTGGTAGTCTATTGATTCTGTTGAAGTAAGTTTCGTTATCATAGAACAACCACCCTAGCTGAAGTCCGCGGATAACTTGCTTCTCATTAATATCATTGGTGAAAAGGGGTGTACTTTTTAATGCTTTGTATTCCGATGCGAAGTAAAATTTGTGATCGTGCATAATGTAATAAAAGGGTTTGATACCGAACCTGTCGCAACTGCAGAACAGGCTCTTTTTTCGCTGATCCCAGATTGCAAATGCCCACATTCCGACAAAGTGATCGACGCAACGCTCACCCCACTCATGATAAGAAGCAATGACCACTTCGGTATCTGAGTTGGTTGAGAACCGATACCCTTTTCGCAGTAATATTTCTCTGATCTCGATGTAGTTGTAAATCTCCCCATTGAGTACGATTACGGCATTCATGTACTCCAAAGGCTGGTCGGCTTCTCTTGATAGATCAATGATTGCCAGTCTGTTATGACCAAGGATCACGGGAAGGTCGGTGAAAATACCTGAATTGTCTTGTCCACGGTGCCGAATACTTTCCAGCATTCGGGAAACAATTGTTCCTGCCTGAGAAACAGAAATTGTGGGATCATAAAAGCCGGAAATACCACACATCTGATGGTCTTTTCCGGCAAAACTAACTTCGCAATATTAAAATCTTTTTAACAGGAAATTAAAAACCAATTAGATATTCAGCTTTTGAATCAGCGGAAGTTTGATAAATACGGTTGTTCCCATTCCATATTGGCTATGGATCTCCAAATTTCCATTGTGGAGTTCGATAATCCTGCGGGTAAGGGGAAGACCAATACCGAATCCCTTGATGGCCATAGCTTTTTCGGATCGGAAAAAGGGCTCGAATATATGTTCCATATCACTCAACGAGATTCCCTGGCCATTATCCTGGATTTTTACAATGATCGAATTGTCGCTGGTAATCAGCCCAATCGTTACAAGACTTTTCTCAGTGGAGTATTTAATGGCGTTATCCAGGATATTCCCTATGGCGATGGTAAGCAAATGCTCATTCCCCTCAATTGTCAGTTTCCTCTCCTCCATATCTGCTTCATCCAGTAAGAACCGGATCTTCTTATGTTCTGATTTCAGATTCATCCGTTCGAGAAGATCCAGTACCAGTTCATCAAGCCGGATTTGCTTTTGGGATTGAATATCATTGGTTCCTGTTGTTTGGGCAAAAAGAAGCAGCTGGTCTATCAAACGGGATAGGTTACGTGCATCCTCCAGCACGGAAGAGATCACCTCCCGGTATTCAGCAGGAGTACGGTTTCTCATCAGGGCCAGTTCCAATTCCCCGGTAAGAGTAGTGGTTGGAGTCCTCAATTCATGAGAAGCGTTGGCGACAAAACTTTTCTGTACCTGGAAGGCAGACTCAATACGACTGAGCAAATTATTGATCGTCTTGGCAAGTTTTAGCAGATCTCCTTTGCCCTGGGGGAGTGGAACTCTCAAATGCAATCCGCTTCCGCTGATCTTTTCGGCAGTGTTGATAATCTTAGCAATCGGTGCAAAGGTTTCTTTGGAGAAATAAAGTCCCAGGAGCACAATAAGTATTATGGAGGCAAGGTAAGCAGTGAAAAGGGTAATCTTTAAATTATTGAGCAACCGTCTTCCATTTTTATCAAAGGCAGAAACAATAATATCAGAGTATTGTTTACCAATCAACTTCGTGCATCCGACAAACTGCCGAATTCCGATCTGCATCTCTACCTCCTGACCCTGATCAATCCGTTTCCGTATTTTGGAATAGTCAAATTGAACCGGATAATACTCATTGATATAAAAGAAGTCCTTGTCGCTCTTAAAGACGATAATCTCCTCTTCAGGAAGGGTCGTCCAGTATGTATTGCGCAAGGATGGCTGAATGCTATCCAGATCAACGCTACCCGATTCATTAAGGATCTTGGTTGCAATATTGATTCGTTCCCATAATCGGTCGTAAAATGCATTGTTTCGAATGCTAACTGTAACGTAATAGACATAAATAGAGAAAACAGCGAGGAGGATAGCAACAATTACCACAAACAGCAAAGTAATCCTGAACCGGAGGCTCATTTCAATCGGGCGTTTTGATGATAAATCCCATTCCTACTACTGTATGGATTAACTTCTGGTCAAAGTTTTTATCGATCTTTTTTCGCAGGAGGTTTATATATACATCAACCACGTTGGTTCCGTGGTCAAAGGAAAAATCCCAAACCTTTTCCTCAATATCCACGCGTGAGACCACTCTGCCCCGATTCCTTAGCAAGTATTCAAGGAGTTTGAATTCCCTGGCAGTCAGGTTGATTTGTTTGCCATCCCGATGCACGGTTTTCGCCAATGTATTCATTTCAATGCCTTCGAATTTGAGCATCGTGGCATGCGTCGTTTCATCTTTGCGCCGTAACAAGGCTTTTACCCGTGCCAACAACTCTTTAAACTCAAAGGGTTTGATGAGGTAATCGTCAGCACCCGCTTCCAGTCCGGTCACTTTATCATCAGTGCTTCCCAAGGCGGTCAGCATCAGAATGGCCACTTTATAATCCCGTTGACGAATGTTTCTACAAAGCTCAATACCGCTTTGCTTTGGCAATAAAATATCAAGTATGATCAGGTCATAATCTCCCGTGCGGGCTAGCAGATCACCTTCGAGACCGTCCTTTGCAATATCAACATAAAACAAATGTTCGGAAAGGCCTCTGCTAATGAATGAGGCAACTTTCTGATCATCTTCAACAAGTAAAATCTTCATCTCAATTTGTTTTGCGCACACAAAGATATGCATCAGGAAGTTTCATTACGAGTTTCTAATTCGTTTTTAATTTTATATTAAGTACTTCCTAATTTGGGGAGGATACTTTTGTCGAGTCATCAGTTAGAACAAACTTAAAAATCATAACAATGAAAACGACAATTGAAAAAACAAGAATGGTTGCAATTGGCGGAGGGATCCTTTTTGTGATCGCGCTAATCTGTTTGGTAACTCTCTATTCTCAAAACAAAAAACTGAATAAATCAGTTCAATTGGAACAAAGCCAGAACACCACTTTGTTGACGCAAAAGCATGCGCTCCAGAATGAAATTGATCACTTGACCTCTGCGATTGCCGATATGAATGGAAGAAATGTGGAGCTTGACAACTTATTAACAGAAATTAAAGTAAAACTGAATGGGGCTCAGGTTGAGTTAAACCGTTTAACTAAAGATAGAATGGATATCAACGCAATGCAAAAGAAACTCCTGGAAGTTCAGGTATTGAAAGATGAACTGGAAGCACAGGTTATGGCATTGAACGAAAAGATGGAAAATCTGACCCATGAGAACCTTGCTTTGACAAACACGATCATTAATCTGGAAAACGAGAATCGTGAAATGGCAGTCAATCTGGAGGTGGCACAAGCAATCCTAACTAATAATTTTCTTATCGAAGCTGTGAAGGGGAATAATGAGAAACCTACTATATCAGCAAAACGAGCCCGCGAAATTAAGGTTGACTTTGATATTCTGGCGACAAATCAGTCGCAGATCCATTTTAAAATTATAAAACCCAATACTGACGTAATCGACTCAAAGACAGATAAAAACTTCACATTAAGAGGTTCCGCCCCAACTATTGGATTGCTAGCAAATATCTCCCCCGCATCCAATATTCCCATCAAGGCGAATCGGATCAGTATGGTTTACAGGCCAACAATGAAACTTCGATCTGGAATCTATACCGTCGAAGTCTATAATAATGATATATATCTTGGCGCAAGCCAGATTAAACTTAGATAGTGGTGAGTGGCTGAGTTTGTTTTGGATCCCGGCTTCGGCCGGGATTTTTTTACGAGATATTAAGAGGCATTATTATCATAGTAAAATCTGATCTCTGTCGCTTTCTTGAAGGCGGATAATGCCTGAATGTATTTCATATATTCAAGTTGAATCCCTCAAGTACAAAACTTACAGCTTTCGCACAAATAAAAATATAAAGGATTCTTGCAATTACAGAGACCCCGATTTTTCCTATGACCCGTTCAACAAAAGGTGCAAGTTTAAGAACGGGAAATATTGCAAGGTAGACCAACAACACGGTCAAAACCGTAAGAATTCTTCCGTTGCTCTGAATCAACAGAATGGTGGTGAGGATTGTACCAGGGCCTGCCAGGTACGGAAACCCCATAGGAAACACTGCGATGGAACTGTTCGCAGCGTCATGGATTTTATTTTGCGGGTTTCCCAGAATGACCCCCCGGGCTGCAACAATGAAAACAAGGATACCCCCGGCAATTTTAAATGCCGATGTACTTATTGTAAAGACATTCCGCAGCATAATATCCCCAAACAGGGCGAATGCCAGTACTATTCCGCCGCCGGTAGCTACTGCAAGGAGATTGGTCCGGGCCCTTGCCGGTTTGTCCATCTCGCTGGTCAGGTCTGCAAAAACCGGAAGATTTCCAACGGCATTTACCATAGCGAATAACACCAGGAAATTATGAAGCAGTTGCGAGATCGTTTCCATCTTAAATTGATAAAGAACCCCCTTGAGTCCGCCCCATCCAGTCAAGGTTATTCAGTTCCCCGAAATACTCCCTGAATATCCGGTAATAGAATAACTCCTCCTTAGTGTTCAGAGTCCAACCATTCTTAAGCTTCCTTTCGGCACTGAAATCCATATCGGTGATCTTTTTGGAGGCATAATCCGAGATCAGTCTCTCCACCCCGGCTCCTTCCCAGAATTTGGCCTTAGGCCGCTTTAAAACGTCCTCGGGCAACAGTTCCTCCATAGCTTTACGAAGGATCCATTTTTCAATGCCATCCTTCAATTTAAGGCTGGCCGGGATCCTGAGGGCAAATTCAAAAAGCTGTGGATCAGCAAATACAACATGGGCTGTTAAACCGTGGGCCGCTGCACACCGGTCGACCCGTTGTAAAGCGGTATTGTGCAGCCGGCCGGTGATGCCAATCAGTTCCCGGTCAAGGTCCGACTCCGGAAGGGATTTAAGATACTGGTATCCGGCAAAAAGTTCATCACCCCCCTCCCCGGAAAAGACCTCTTCGACATACCCTGAAGCTTGTTTTGCGACCAGGTAATTGATGACGCTTGAACGGACCAGCAGGGCATCGAACGATTCGAGGTGATAAATGACCAAGGGAAGCACCCGTAACATTTCTTCAAGGGTAATGATCACATCGTGGTGTTCGGAGCCAAGGTACCTGGCCATTACCCGGGCATATTCCAGGTCGGGGGCATCGCGCAGCCCACCTGTAAATGTATGGAGTGTTCTTACCCATGGCCTGGCAAGGGCAGCAATGGCGCTTGAATCCAAACCTCCTGAAAGCCATGACCCCATGATATCTGAGGTTATTCTACGGGTAACTGTCAGAGTTAAAAGATTGAGCAGTTCCATTGCAATGGTCTCAGAATCTAGTTGTATTTGAGGCTTCGTTTCGTGGCTGAAATATTTTTTCCTTGTTGTTTCGGTTATTATATACCCGGACGGGATTTCAAAAATATCTGCTGAAACCTGCAGTAACGCTTTGACCTCAGAGGCGAAACAGAAATCCCCCTCACCAGTTGAGGTTAAATACATCGGGGCAACGCCCAGCTCATCGCGATATATCTGCCATATACCGTTGGGTCGGGCCACCTCCAACTTGTGACCAAATCCCGGGCCATCCCTGAAAATCCCCTTTCGGAGTTTTTCTTTAACTCCTTCATCCTCATGATGTGACCATACCATCCCGATGGTTGCCCCATCCTTTTCTAGGATAATCTTCCCATAATTTCCCCGATGGGAGATGGTCTCAATCATCCTGGAAACCAGTTCCTGTTCCCCTTCTTTTAAAATACCAGCAATTCCCGCCATATTAGAAATTTTTTTGTTTTATTGTCGTTTAATTCGTTCGAAAATGCCTATCAACCTTGATTCTTCCTCTAAAGGATCGCCTGTTGACGGATCGATCGCGTACCAGGCACCTTTCATCAGCCCGGTGAGGATATCGCCTCTGAGGAAAGGATTTCCTTTAAAATGTGGACTATCAAGTATCCCCTCGCGAATGGCCCTGGCAATCACATAAGGGTCAGCCATCGGATCATCGCAGTCGGTCCCTATAAATTTAAGACCTTCAAGTAGCGTTCTTGCCTCGTAAACCAGTTGGCCCTTACGTGTCATAATACTTAAATCGGATAACATATCAGGAAGCCCCTCTATACAGTTCTGTATAACACCATGTACAATCTGGCAGCTTTCTATTAGCTCTCGGGGTAGAGCAATGTGGTCTCCTTCGCTATAACCTACTACATGTAAAATGTGAGGCTTCAGTGCCAGACTGATCAGTGCAGAAGCGGCCAGTTGGCCTTTTGCAACAGAGGGTATGGGAGAAAAGTGGGCAATCCCGGCCCGCACTTCACGGTAAACGGTGAACGATTCATCTTCGAGTTCGCGTATCAGCTCCAGTTTGGCTGCCATTTTAGCAATATCCATTGCCGGCTGGGTTCCCGGTGGCGTATTAAACATTAACTGGGCGATGTAATTTCTTACCCCAATCTTCTTGGCATTATAGGCAGCCAGGAAGGCCATGGCCACCGCCAGTGAATCATGCGCATCGCGCAGGCTCCACTGATGCGATTCATTGACCTCTACCGGGATATGGTGGCGTGCGTACCACCGCATCACACGTTGGTTTTCGGCAATAGCCTCCTCCAAGGTACGGTTTGACCGTCCGTCCAAAACACTGTACCAACAGAGTGGGATTGCCGCCCAGGCATTATGAATCGTCTTCACACTCATCTCGGCCCACTTTAAAAGGTCGCGGGTACCAGCATAACAGCGCATAAGGGGAAAATTGCCGCATCGGGAGGCCTTGTAGAGAGCCACCATATCCTCGGTGCTGCGTACCGGTACGCCTCCCGCACCTGTCTGTGCGGGGTCCATCTCCTTTGGTCTAAAGAAATGTTCCTGGGCATTCTGATCCGGGCCGATGGAAATAACGTCTAATACTTCTGCCTTCGAGATTTGCCTGATCCCTTCAATAGTTTCCAGAAGGGAAGGTCTCCCGAAATGATGCCTCAACAAAGGATAGGGATACTTCTGATTGATCCTGCCGATCAGATCGGTAACCGGATTTTCTTTCTCAGATTTATTCCCAGCCCCACGCAGGAATGCCTTAATTGCTCCTATAGGTTCGGATCCGTCGAAGGCCGCTTCAAAAAGTCCTGATTCTCTTGCCTTGGCTGCCACGGGTGGCGGTCCGCCGAATACCATCCGGCAACCGGAGAAGCTTTCCTTGGCTAACCCTTGTTTTAATTCTATAAACAGGCTTTCTGCTACTTCGGGTGTCAACCGGTAGCTAATAGCAAGAATATCTGGTTTTTCCTTATGGATTGCTTCCAGAATACATTGAAACGGAACAGCCGGCCCCAGTGAAATCGTCCGGTATCCTTCCGCTTCAGCTAATTTTAAAAAGTGATGGAGCCCGCCGATATGAACGCAGGTACCGATAGCCGCTCCCAAGATCTTTTTCATCTCTCTGACACGTTAAAAAGGTTCTTACTGTTTCTCTCCGATAGCCAGCAGCCGTAATTCCCGGAGATTCATACCCGATATGCCAAGGCGTTCGACGGTTCTTCCGGCACTCATGTAATCCCGGTGATTTAAAACGGAGGCCAGGTGGATCAGGGAATCAATCGAAGGGGTGGGAACACCGAACATCCGTCCTAACGAGGAAATCGGGACCAGGCTATAGGGCACATCCTCTTCCAGATATCTCATCTTCAGGGTTTTTGGGGCTAGGATTCCCCGGTATCCGGGGTTCTTACGCATCGCTTCAAAGAGGGTCTCCCCTGTGGTGCTATAAGCCATATAAAACCACTGTCGGGCACTGATAGCCCGTATCCCAAGGGCTTCGGCTACCGAGATTCGCTCCTGGTCGACCCTTTCGAGCACCCTAGCTACCGATTCAGTAGCCCCCTCATGATAAAATTTGAAATCGGTATCGTCTTCAATCCAGCCTGCATTGAGAATACAGATGGCCGGGTGAAATACGCTTCCGATATTGTCGAAACTCGTTTTGAAAATGTTGTCGCCAGGAACAAACTGGGGATAAAATTGTCGAAGCTTTGAGATGACACGCGGAATGAGATGTGCACGCACAGAGGCGACAGGAATGGAATGTTTGATCCCAAAGATGTGGGCCTGGCTTGGCCCGATTGTCCGGGAAGCATAAATAAAGGTCTGGGCTTCAGAAACTATCACATCGGCTTTCACATTTTTCTCAATCAGCACCTGTTTGAATTCCAACGCCCCCATTGTCCGGCCCGGATGGAGCACGATGATTTGCCCATTATTCAGAAATGGCGCCATCTGTTCTGCAATCCACCGGTGCGCTATTGCAGGTACCACCACCATAATCATCTCTGCCCCGCTGATTGCCTCCTCTATGGAATTTGTTGCAACCGCGATCCGGCCAAAACCGGTGATTTCTCCCTGGACTTCAATACCACCGGTGGATTTCACCCCCCATAACCGTTCTTCGCCGCGGTTAAACAGATGGACCGTATAGCCCATGATGGCCAGATGGCCTGCCATGGCAAGTCCCCCATGACCGGCACCTATAACAGCGACCGGTTGAAGGGGGCTAATTGTTTGATTTGTTTCCATAATGAAAGAGTTTTGAATTCCTGTGAATAGATAACCGCTCGCTTACGGGACAATACCACAGATGCATGCACGAGTATCGAGGGGTATCACGTTTCAGGACGCGGAATGATGCTGTGAAGTGGCTTGTGCTGCACAATTCTGTTGTGAAAAATGTAGAATTGTTTTGTGATCAGGCAGAAAACCTGTTTCCCCCTACTCAAGTGAAAGGGGGTGGACGAATTTTTTCTGTGATACCCGTCGTTAAGGATAGGGCTAGAAATGGAGCAGCGTAAATGATAGTGAACGGATCAAGGGGGTCCATAAGTAGCAGGCTGGATAAGGCAGGATATTTAGATCCGGGTTGCTGGGCGGCAATACCGCGGGGCCTCGTCTTATTAAAGTTTTTCGGGTTGAGAGGTTGTGAAGAGTTTTTTTTAATTAGTGATTGCGAAAGTGTACAAAGGTTATTATTACCAGCCCATCTGCCCGTCTCGGCCCAGGTCCGGTAAAAAAGGTCGTCTCCCTGATACGTTGGTTGGATCCAGGTAATAATATCTTTAGGAAGGTTGCCACACCTGAATCCGGTCATTCCAGAATAACAAGTGAACGAAATGACGATCAGGGAATACAACAGAAAGTCCCGGTTCAGGAATAGTCCGTGATATCTTGTGTTCGTCTTCATGTTTTGCGGATCGAAGTCCTGGATCCTTTAATATCCTTCAAATATAAGAAAAAATTTACCTATTTCCAAATAAGAGTGCTCAATCAGAACATCAGAATATACACAAACGCTCCTGCTAAATATCCCATAAGCGCAAGCAGAGAGACTCGTTTTAAAAACCAGAAGAAGGTGATCCGCTCCATACCCATAGCAGCCACCCCGGCTGCCGAACCGATGATCAGGATACTTCCGCCGGTGCCGGCTGCGTAAGCGAGAAATTCCCAAAAGAAGTGATCGGTAGGGTAAAGGGTCAGCGGATACATTCCCTGCACAGCCGCCACTACCGGAACGTTATCTACAATAGCCGAAAGCATGCCGATCACCAGAATGGTAGCGCTCTGGTTCGGAAGGTTCATTATCAGGTATTCGGCCCAGGTGATGAGTATGCCTGAGGATTGGAGGGCCGAAATACAGAGGAGTATCCCCAGGAAAAAGAGGATGGTGGAGGTGTCGATTTTTCGCAGGGCCTGAACCACGGAGAAGGGCCCTTTTTCTTTCTCGTGTTTGCTCCGGTGGACGATTTCCGTTAACCCCCACATAAGCCCCAGTGCCAGCAACATGGCCATAAAGGGAGGCAGGTGTGTCACGGCCTTGAAGAATGGTACAAACAATAGGGCAAACATGCCGGCAAAGAAGAGTAAGTTTTTTTCAAAAGGGGGAATGTCGTTGTGCTTCGCATCGGCGCTTTTTGGCGGATCGACAATGCCTGGCCTGATCATAAATGTGGCGGCGGTCAGTGGAACCAGCATACAAACCAGGCTAGGCAGGATCAGTTTGAGGATGATGTTGAGGGCTGTGATCTGGTTCCCGATCCAGAGCATGGTGGTAGAAACGTCGCCCATAGGCGACCAGGCTCCGCCTGCATTGGCGGCTATGATGATGGTTCCGGCAAAAAACCAACGGTCGCGTTCGTCGCGGATCAGTTTCCGGGTCAGGGAAATCATCACAATGGTGGTGGTGAGGTTATCCAACACAGCGGAGAGGAAGAAGGTAACGAGGCTGATGATCCAAAGTAACGAGCGTTTCTTACGGGTCCTTATCTTTTCCGTGATGATGTCAAACCCGTCGTGCGAATCGATCAGTTCAACGATCGTCATAGCACCCATGAGGAAAAAAAGAATTCCGGAAATATCGGCCATATGTGTTCCGATGGCCTCGGTCACGACCTCTTTTGTGGGACTGAACAGCATGAAAATGGTCCAGGACAATGCGCCGGCGATCAGGGCGCTGGCTGCCTTGTTTACACGGATTTTATGCTCCGTGACGATGGCCAGATATCCCGCGATAAAAATGACTGTTATGAGAATTTCGCTCATCAACGAATTAGTTCTCAATAATTAGTTTAATCTTATCTCCCGCTATCCGTTCGTGTAACCAGGTTTCCAGACGCTGTATTTCATCTTTCCTGACTTTCTTTCTGAATTTCAGGTAGACCAGGTTTACCGTATCGGGCGATTCGGCTTTTGCTGTGCTCAACAGAGCCCTGGTAAAGGAAGCCTCCTCCACTTGGGGAAAAAGGGCTCTGATCTCATTGAGAATGGTACCGGATAAATATCCGGACTGGTATTTTGTCAATTCCTTTTCAAGCAGATCTATCTTCTCATCTTTTGACAACATGGCCTCCTGGTTCTTCTTGTACAGTTCTTCAATGATCTGAGATTTCATGCTGGTGATATCGGAAGCGGTTAACTCTTTCAACCCCTGTTTTATCTTCAGATTCGTATTTCCGAGATGATAATCCTCAAGTTTTGTCCTGGTATTTTCCAGCAGGTCGGGGCTGACTCCTTTGCCTATATAAACCACTTGAATGGACCTGGTACCGGCATCAATATTTTTCTCAATAATCGTATTCCCTTCAAACATCATTTCCTTCGCAATAAACCGGCCGGCATTGGTCTCAAAAATAGTCCTGCGGATCATGTAATAAGCGATGATGACACTCGGCACGAAGGTAAAAATGACAATCAGCCAGATCCATAGCCTCATCCTGCGGCCTGTGCGCTGATCAGGATACTGGTGGATTGGGAAACGAAGAAACCTGACGATAAGAAAAGTACCTAGGCAAATAAATACGGAGTTAATGAAGAAAAGGTAGATGGCCCCCAGGAAAAAAAAGATATTTCCCATTGCCAGTCCATAACCTGCTGTGCATAGCGGCGGCATCAGTGCGGTAGCAATAGCCACACCCGGAATAACGGTCCCTTTTTCCTTGCTTGAGGTGGCAACGATTCCTGCCAGACCTCCAAATAGTGCAATAAACACGTCGTAGACCGACGGTGTGGTTCTTGCAAGCAATTCAGAATGTGCTTCGTTTAAAGGGGTCAGGAAAAAATAAATTGTGGAGGAGATCAGACTTATTACGATAGCGACCAGATAATTATAGGCAGATATCCGGATTAACTTGAAATCATTGATGCCGGCCCCCAGGCCGATTCCCATAATCGGCCCCATCAAGGGCGAAATCAACATGGCCCCGATGATGACTGCGGTGGAGTTAATGTTGAGACCTATCGAAGCAATAAAGATGGCAAACATCAATACCCAGAGATTGGTTCCCCGGAAAAAGATATTCCTTTTAATCGCATCAATAACCTCTCCGTATTCCTCCTTATTCTTTTCGAGACTAAATCGATCCTTGAAAAAATTATATGTAAGTACTTTTAAATTCATATGTTCCAGACTATATTGTAACCCACAAATTTATCAATTATCGTAGTTGATTCGAAAAAAATTCCTATCTTGTCTTGTGTGAACATCCGAATATGTATATCTAATCATAAAAAACATGATTAAAAACATTATTCAGTGCAAGAAAAAGGAGCTTGTACAAGTGCTCTGGGAAATAGCTCCGGAAATTAAACAATTATTAAAGGAATCTGCTAATCTGATGGCGGCACGAGACCGTTTTTTCCTTTATCTGAACGACCTTGAACGAAGTTATTACAATATTTTTTCTGACCTGCCCCTTCGGGATCTGCATATCATCAATCGAAACAACGCCAAGGAATGTATCCGTGTCCTGAAGAATGTGATCCGGACCGAAAACGAACAGCTTACCAGTTTCTCGGCCATTCAAATAGTATATAATCTTGCCCAGGATCATCATCATATAACTGACGAGATATCTGAAGGATTTCTTGCAGAATTTATCTATCTCTTCCTGGGCATTACCGGGCAGTCCATTACTGATAAAGGTATAGAGGTCCTTGATGCAACCGGCAGGGAAGCTGCTATTATACGGTCAGAAAAACTGGATTTTTATTCCTCACAATTACAGCGCCATTTCGGGCGGTTTAACAAGGGGACCGATCCTGCTATCGAAAAAAAGCGGAGGATTATGAAAAATAAGATCCTGGAGTATTTCCGGTCAACAGAATCTGACTGGCAGGATTATCAATGGCAACTGAGACATATCATCAAAGATTATAAGACCCTGAATGATTTAATCAGGTTGGAAGAGGATGAAAAAGAGGGTATTCTGGCAGCGAAAGCAAGTCGAATTCCATTTCAGATCACCCCATATTACCTTGCGCTGTTTAACAGGAATGGTAGAGCCCGGGAAGATACTCTCTTGCGGTCAATGGTCATTCCGAGTCGCAAATATTGTGATAACATTGTGAGGAACAGGGAAGAAGGTCTCGATATGGATTTCATGGGGGAGGGTTCGACCAGTCCGGTTGATGGGATTACCAGACGATATCCGCAGATCGTGATCCTGAAACCTTTTGACTCCTGTCCCCAGATCTGTGTTTATTGCCAACGTAACTGGGAAATCAAGGATTTGGATGCAGCTACCATCACCACTCCGGTCATCCGTAAGGCCATAACCTGGATTGCAGAACATCCGACAATCAGTGAAGTTTTAATCACCGGTGGAGATCCACTGACCCTTTCCGATACCCGGATTGGCTCCATCATCTCCAGAATCGCTGCCATACCCCATATTGAACGGATCCGGATCGGCACCCGAATGCTGGTTACACTGCCCCAACGGTTCACAGATAACCTGCTTACTATTTTCGCAAAGTATCATCAGTTCGGCAAGAGGGAAATCGCACTCATCACTCATTTCGAGAGCCCCATGGAAATTACTTCCGAGACCCTCCGTATCATTGAAAAGATCAGAAGAAAAGGCATCAGTATTTATAATCAGCAGGTGTTCACCTATTACAACAGCAAACGATACGAGACCTGTTTCTTGCGGAAAACGCTTAAGCTTTCCGGTATCGAACCTTATTATACTTTTAATACCAAAGGCAAGGAGGAAACCCTCGATTTCAGGGTGCCCATAGCGCGTATTGAGCAGGAAAGAAAGGAGGAAGCAAGACTGTTGCCAGGGATCACCCGCACCGATGAACCGGTTTTCAATGTCCCCAAACTGGGCAAATCCCATCTGCGTGCCTGGCAGGATCATGAACCGGTTATGATCCTGGGGAACGGTCAGCGTGTTTACCGCTTCTATCCCTGGGAATCGAAAATAGCAACCGTGGATGATTACCTGTATAGGGATGTTTCAATTTATGATTATCTCAGCCGGTTGCACAACGACGGTGAAGATATTGCAGAATACCGCAGTATCTGGTATTATTTCTAATTCCAAGGTATGAAACCAAACAGCACAACCATACCTGTCAACCTCAACCTGAATGTTAGGGGATTAAAAACTTCTGCGACCCTGGCTATAAATGAACGGTGCCAGCAATTACAGCAGGCCGGAAAGGAAGTTTTCAGGCTGGGGCTTGGACAATCACCTTTCCCCGTTCCGGAAGTTGCAGTCGAAGCCCTCCGCAGAAATGCACATCAGAAAGATTACCTGCCTGTTACCGGGTTAAGACAGCTTCGGGAAGCCGTTGCTGCCTTTAATTTCAGAAATCAGAATGTAGATACTCATCCCGACCATATTATGATCGGTCCGGGTTCAAAAGAGTTGATCTTCCTGCTTCAGCTTGTCTATTGCGGCGATCTGGTGATTCCCACACCCAGTTGGGTTTCATACTCTCCCCAGGCCCGTATCATTGGAAGGAATGTTTTCTGGGCACCTGCTCGGGAAGATAATTTCTGGAGGTTGAGTTACCAGGACCTGGAAGATATCTGCAAGCGGAATCCTGACAGACCCCGCATTCTGATCCTTAATTATCCTTCCAACCCTACCGGTTATACCTATCCTGTTGAACGGTTGAAACTGCTTGCCGATGTTGCCCGTAAATACAGGGTTATCCTTGTATCGGATGAAATATACGGAATGATCCATCACCAGGGGCTGCATATCTCCATTTCGCAATTCTACCCGGAGGGTACCATCATCAGCAGCGGGTTAAGCAAATGGTGTGGTGCAGGAGGATGGCGGTTGGGCACATTTTCATTTCCTCCCGACCTGAAGTGGCTTATGGATGCAATGGCCGTGGTTGCCAGTGAAACATACACTTCTACCTCAGCACCCATACAGTATGCTGCTGTTGCCGCTTTCAGCCAGAGTGATGAAATTGACAATTATCTTATCCATGTCCACCGCATCCTGACCGCGCTTGCATATTACCTGACCATGAAGCTGCATGAGATGAAGGTGAATATTTCATTGCCACACGGGGCGTTTTATTTGTTTCCAAATTTTGAGGTTTACAGGGAATCCCTGAAACAACGTGATATTTTCGATTCCACCACACTTTGCAAGCGTATTCTGGAAGACACCGGAGTCGCCATGCTTCCAGGAAAGGATTTCGCCCCCGCCGGAAACGAACTGACAGCAAGGATTGCCTATGTCGATTTTGACGGCAGGCAGGTGTTGAAAGCCTCCATGGAAGCGGGTATTGAACGTGATCTTACCGAAGCATTTATACGCGAACACTGCCCCCGGATGGTTGAAGCCTTTGACAGACTGGGAAGTTGGTTTTCCCGGTTGCAATAAATATCTGAAGGGATTTTATCTTTTATGCCCGAAGTTTCAGGAGACAGATTCGTTTAACAACCAACGAATCAGGTCAGCAACATCTGGCTGGTCTGCACAGAAATATTTTGCTGTAGAGGTACCATTTCCCACTTTAATAGTAAAAGCGTATTCAGGCAATACCCTGAAAAGGTCCTCATCGGTGAGGTCATCGCCAATTGGCATGATAAATACGGGATGATTGTCTTGCAATAACCGGCTCGCAGCAAATAATGCATTATGCAAAGACGCAAGCGGATCACAACATTACAAAACAGCAAATTCGCAACCACTTGGCCAGGTTAACAACAAGCTCCGCTGAAGCCCTTTTCTCAGCAAATCCCCAATAAGGGAGAACATGAAATCTCTCTCTATTAATCGTTCTTCTCCAATAATTGCGAAACTGAATGAAGTTCATTGTAAGCAGCTACAATTCTGCTATTTCCCGCTTCTTCGCGTAACCTGTTTAACTCTTCTTCTCGTTCAACTTCATTGGTTATATCTAAGAATGTAGTGATGAAACGCTCTGTTCCTTCAGACGAAGCAACAATCCAAATGTCACCATCAATGTAACGCACTGGCATATTTTCCAATTTCTGAACACCTGTGTCGGGACCTCCTACTTCTAGCGCGTAAGCGTCTCGACATAAATCATCAATCACATATGGTGGAATTATCTGATCAATACCCTGCCTTGCAAGGAAACGCCGTATGAAATTATTATCAAGAAGGAAAGGCCGACCAGTCACAATGGCCTCAAAACAACCATTTCCTTCGGTGTCTCTAAGAGCGGGGATGAGATTGTGATCGTAGTATTCAGAAAGAACAAAAATGGGAATGGAATTGCGTACAATACTTTCGTAGAGACCCAGCAAACGTTTCTTGTTCTCGTCTCGAACTTCGTGATGTACCATTTGGCCTGCAGAAATAGACATGCAGGCATTGATGGTTAATCGTTTTAATTCACCGAAGCGACGATGTGTTTCAATGGCCTTTCTGAACTCGCGGTGCAGAACTCTTTTTGCGCGAGGTGATCCCATCAGCATCGGCGCAAATTGCGATACTGTACCCTGCACTTTTGCAAGATCAAGGTCTCGTAAGATTGTGGATTTTGTTTTCCAGAACGCGCTTACTGTTGGGAAATTTGCTGTGGACACATGTTTACTGGAAGGCAGCTCACTAAGCTCAATATCACCCGAGTGCACAACTTTATCGACTTCATTAAGCACATGCATTACTGGGCGTTTGCCCTCCATGCATTCGACCTTCAAGCGTATCTGCTTGGCTACACTTTCCCATGCTACTGATCCAAGCCGTGATTGTGTTATGGATTTCCCATTAATTGTAATCGCCTGGAGTTGTCCAATCCAGTGAGCACCGAGATCGAAGGATTCGACCAGAATAGGAAGCAAGTCGATCTCACCTTGTTTTTCCCGTTCCCTGGCCGCAAGCAGTTCATTCTCGACACAATAATCTGATCTAAGGAAGTTTGATGTTAACAATATTAAAACCATGTCTGCACGTTGCAAAGCTTCGAGGATTTGTGGTTCCCACTGCTTTCCAAACTCTACCAAACCATCCCACCAACAATGAATGCGACTACTACGCTCGAGCCCAGCGAGATGGGAACGCAACTTCTCGAGGTGCTTGCGATCGAGATGCGAATAACTGATGAACAACTCAACAGGTCTTCCCATAATTGACTTTATTTCCTCCCAGCCTGAATAAACCACCAAAGAAAACAGGGTTTCCACTCTACTTCTTGTCAGTCACCCAAATATTGAATCAACAAAAATCTTGGAGTCTAATCCCCATCAGGAGTTTATCAAGTAGATTTGTAATTAAATGTTTACATAATCATCTTCTATAAAAAATACGAATAAAGAAAATTCTAGTAATTAAATACAAAAATAATTTATTAATTGAAATAACCAAAAGATTACTTAAACAGGGCAATTCCGTTATCACCGAAAATATTGAATCTGATAAGTGGAGTGAATGATGAAACACCTCCGGTAACTTTACTAATGGTTCCAGGTGTAATCATCGTGCTGGCTGCAATGATTATCTGACTCGGCATTACCGATTCAGAAAAAATTGTTGGTATCATGGTTGAATTTGAAACTTAAGATTTTCTTCGCTTAATTATAGTTTTCGTTTTTTTTCGGCGCAAAATTTTTTGTAAAGCGGTAACAGCAGCTAGTATTGATTTCTCATAATTTTCACTGTTCTTTTTTATAAAATGGTTTTCACCAGGCACAGAAAGTTGAATCTCACAGAACTGGTTTTTCGGATTTCCCGAAGCACCTTCAAATAAAGTTACTTCTGCCTTTAGAATGGAAATATCCTGCTCAAAAAGCTTTGATACTTTCTCATTTACAAACTGTTCAAGTTGAGGACTGGCTTTAAAATGCACCGATTGAAACATTATGTTATTCATGATCTTATTTATTTAATTTTTGATTATCTTTTTAAAACATAATTGATCAGTAATGGAAAGTGATTTCTCCCCAATTTTGGGCAAGTTCCAAAGATGAAAGATTTTCCTTAAGAACGGTCGATGGCTTTATGGTTAAGACCGGCAGATGGGAATGATTTACAACCGTTTGAGCATATGGTCCGATAAAGTAAGCCTTGAAATTATAATCAAGATTTGCTGAAAGAATAATTAAGTCGGCTTCGAATTCTATTGCCGTATTTATGATTGTTGCAGGAAAATCCTGGCTGGGACTTAATGCGGCATGAAACAGAACTTTATCAGTATATAACTGAATCTTAAGTTTTTCCATTAATAATGTTACCTCTTTTAAGTCACCTTTCTTTTTTTTATCAGCAAGACCCAGCAGCATTACTTCCGAATTATTCTTCTCAATTATTGGACGGGCATAAAAGTATTTATCTAAAGCTCCTGGTTTAATCCTGATTGGGAACAGAACCTTCTCAAAATCAGTTTTCTGCCAATTCCCAGGAATTGTCAAAACCGGACAGGTTGCATTTTTTATTACCCTGAACGATTCTGAACCAATAAAGAATTGTCGTATACCAGAAGTTCCATGTGTTCCCATTACAATCAGACTTATGCTTTCATGTTGAGCAAACTGGCAAATTTTGTATGCCGGAGTTCCTTCCAGAACTTTCCCGGTAATTTTCACACCTGATTTCTTTTGAATTTTTCCAGCGACTTCAGTGAGTTTTGTTTCCATGTTTACTTTCAAATCAGGTGTAATCCGGGTTTCGTATAAAAAAACTTCAGAAGGATACAAATAAGCAAAGCTGTCAACCACATGCAGCAATACAATTTCAGCATTTTGCCTTTTTGCAATGGCTATACCTACCTTTAATGCACTTTCAGAAAGCTTTGAAAAATCAGTCGGTATTAAAATTGAATTTATTTGTGTTTTCATGATTAATGGTTTTAAAGGTCAAACATTCAGTGAATTATAATTAACCGTTCGATATTTCTCAGGAGGCATCCCAACAGCTTTTTTGAAATATCTTCCAAAATATGAGTTGTCCTTAAAACCAAGTTTATATGAGATTTCGGAAACACTAAGCCCCGAGTGTGCCAACAACCTTTTAGCCTCAAGAATGATTCGCTCCTGAATAATTTCGCTCACTGTTTTATTATAAATTTCTTTGCAAATTGTATTCAGGTAATTGGGCGTAATACTTAAAATCTGCGCAAATCTCTTCGGAGTTTTCAATTCAGCAAATCTGCTGTTGACGAGTTTTCTGAATTCACTTAATAATTGCTTTTTTCGGTCGGCAATAATTAATTTGCTTTTTGCATATGCATTTCGTCTATACATCATTATTAATATTTTTAAGCTCAAACAAATTATTTCCCTGGAATTTTCTTTCAAAACCGAATATTCATTCAAAATAATATCTATCACGTCTTTCCATTCAGATTCATTATTTTCTTCAATTTTTATGAAAGGTGAAAATTCTTCGATCAATGTATGGTCACTTTTTATTTTAGGGTTTCCAGTATAGATAAGGTTATAAAATGAATCTGTAAATTGTACCATTAATCCTTCTAATGTATCGAGTTTAATCCAATTCAAATATTTATATTTTTCAATAAAAAACAGTTTGTTTCTAATTGCAATATGTTCATCAAAATCAATTAGCAGTACTCCGCTGCCACTGCTTACATAAATAAATGAATGCCACTTCCCTCTATTTGGTTTTTTGTTCTTTTCCAGTTTCAAGCCATTCAATTTGAATAACCTGAATTCCGATAATGAATCGGGTTTAAATGCATCTGGATAATTTGTGACCATCTTGAGTAAGATTGAATTGAATTGTCCTACAAAGGTAGGTTATACAACTCGAAACCGGATGTCATTATTCCATCAGGGTGTGGCATTTATAATGGATTATTCAGCAATGTTCACTTGCGATGCGTTATAATTATTCCAATCCCAATTGAAGGATTTAATACGATTCTGTTTAATAAAACCAAGCATTACAGGAGATATTGAAAAGAAACTCTATATTTGAATTCTGTTATTAAATCTTACATGATACTGCAGCAAATAATCAATCGATTAAGGTATCTAAAACAGAAGTATATAGGGAATCACACCTATATGGTGTTGGCAAGCATCGTGGTTGGAGTTGTTTCGGCATTGGCGGCAGTACTGCTTAAACATTTTGTCCGGTTTATTTACCATATTCCGGATTTCTTTCTGTCGTGGTCGCATACAACATTAATATATACTGTATCTCCCCTGGTCGGTATTCTACTGACCCTCCTGATTATCAAACTGCTTTTTAGGGGAAAACTTGAAAAGGGACTTAGTAGTATAATTTTCTCCATTGCAAGACGATCAGGCAAAGTAGAGCGGTCAAAAATGTACTCACATATGCTTACGAGCGGAATTACCATCGGTTTTGGAGGTTCTGCCGGATTGGAAGCGCCGATTGTGATCACAGGCTCTACTATCGGTTCAAACATAGCCGGTTTCCTGGGCTTCGGTTATAAAGAAAGGACGCTTCTTCTGGCATGTGGCGCCGCCTCCGGTATCGCAGCAGTCTTTAACAGCCCCATTGCAGGTGTTATTTTTGCTTTTGAGGTCCTGCTTACCGATATCACCATTCCGCTTTTTATTCCGCTGTTGATTTCAACAGCAACAGCTACCATATTGTCAAAATTTTTATTGAAGGGGCAGCTTTTCTACCTGGTCACAAACGACTGGTATTTTAATGCTATTCCATTTTACATTCTTCTTGGAATTCTGTGCGGTTTAATTTCCGTATATATGACACGGGTCACCTTAAATGTCGAAGGTTTTTTTGAAAAACGAAAAAAAATACTTCATAAAGCTATTTATGGTGGACTTACACTTGGAATTCTGGTTTATTGTTTTCCACCACTTTTTGGGGAAGGATATAGCACCGTTGAAACTTTGCTAAAAGGAGATAATTTTAATATCCTGAAAAACAGTGTTTTCTCTTTATTACCGGACAGTCCTTGGATCCTGATTGCATTTACAGGGCTGATTATCCTGTTGAAAATTGTGGCAACCTCCCTGACGCTGGGGGCCGGTGGGAACGGGGGTATATTTGCTCCATCCTTGTTTACTGGTGGCCTTACAGGATTTGGCATGGCCTTTCTTTTTAATACATTAGGAATGAGCCAGCTGCATGTTTCAAACTTTATTGCAGTCGGCATGGCAGGAATCATGAGTGGAGTTGTTCATGCTCCACTGACAGCAATATTTTTGATCGCAGAAATTACCGGAGGTTATGTTCTGTTTGTTCCACTGATGATTGTTTCTGCATTGTCTTTTTTTATTAGCCGGTATTTTGAACCCTACTCGATCTATACAAAAAATCTGGTTCAGAAGGGGCAATATTTTACAGACGATAAAGACAGTAACATTTTCAAAAAGATTCCCCTGGATGAAATTGTAGAGACCGAATTCATTGCTCTTAATCAGAATGATAAATTCAGTACCCTGATTGATGCCTTCACCCGGAGTAAAAGAAATGTATTTCCTGTTGTTGATGATGATCAGAATTTCATAGGCATCATTCCCCTTGAGAATTTCAAGGAATTTATGTTTAAAAGTGAATTGTACAATGAGCTTCGCATAGGGGATCTGACCTCCAAACCAGAGGTAACCTTAGAAATCAATGAAAACATGGATGATGCAATGATCAAGCTTGAGAGCTCAAATCTTTGGAATATACCCGTCACGAAACAGGGAAAATACATCGGGTTTATTTCGAGGGCCAACATCCTGTCCTACTACCGGCGAATCCTGAAAAAATCAGCTTCATTGCTTTGATTGTAGGGACTTGCCGGTTTGGCAATATTTTTCACGGTACAACTCTAAGGCTGTTTGCCAGTTTTCGGCAGTTCCTTTCACCGTCCGCTTGTCCGCCTGTCCGCATATAACCTCTCACCACTTCCTACTCACGTCTCACGTCCCACGTCCCACGTCTCACGTCTCACGTCTCACATCTCACCGCCTTTTCCCTAAAACATACACTCCTGCCGTCGCCGTATTCAACAAAGCCAGCAAAACCAGGGTCGTTGTTACGCCTGCCAGCGGGAGTAAAAGGACCGTGGTGAGCAACGCCCCCAAAGCCGAGCCGTAGAGGTCGACGGAGTAATTGCCCGCGGCGACCTTCTCCGCGCCCCCTTTGGACAACAACGCGGCAACGGAGAATTCGAGTCCGGTCAGGAAAGCGATGGCGAAAGCGAGCAACAGGAACAGGGCGATTAGCTCCGGATCAGACAAACTCATTGCCGGTAGAAAATGAATGAAGACCAGGATCACGATCGCACAGATGGCCAGTAAAATTTGAAGCAATAGGTAATGTTTGCTTTTGGGGAGTTTCCAGAAAATTTTCCGGCAACCCGATCCGATAGCCAGCCCCAGCATGAACACCAGGATGATAAAACCCAACGCCTGGTAGACAAACCCAAAGCTGACCTGGAAAGCCAGGATCAGGATGATTTCAGTGGAAGAGGTAGTGAAACCCGCGGCGAACAACCCGGCGTTCACGCGGTTCATCGCCAGGAATGAAAGCACGATCATAAAGAAGATGATCCCGGCAATGAGGACGTAGCTCTGGTTAAAATGGCTCAACCAGTAAGACTGCTGGAAAAAAAAGGCTACCGGGTGAAAATCATGATTGATCTCTCCCGTACCCGGAAGCCGGCTCATGACGTAGCGGTTGCGGTCCTTTAGCGAATTTTCGTCGAAATACCATGGGTTCACGTAGGAGGTTTCAATACCCCTGCGGGCGACCAGGGAGGCGACCTCAAGCGAAAGCGGTTCGTCGGAGGCCAGGAAGTAATTTCTCCCGGCCGGAACGATCAGCACATTCCGGAAATGCCGGACAAGAGTGTGAAACAGACATGCGTTCAGTTCACCGGCCTCGGCGCTGACATAATCGGAGCCGGTAGGAAGGCTGAGGGAAACCACTCCGCCTGGTTCCAGCCTTGACTTCAGGATGCGGAAGAACTCATCGGTGTAATAGCGGTTCAACTGCAGGGTGGAAGGCTCGGGCAAGTTGACCAGGACAACGCTGTAAATCGAATCAGTTTGACGGATGTATTTCCGGGCATCCAGGGTAATCAGGCGCAGCATGGGATATTTTGCTCCGAATCCCGATTGCTCCGCTATCCGGGTAAGCTCGGGATTTAGTTCGATGTAGTCGATCCGTTCGGGTTGATATTTCACGATCTCAGGGATCGATCCGCTAAGCCCGCCCGAGATCAGCAGTACCGTTTTGGGGCGCTCGATCTGAGCCATGGCGAAATGGACCGATTCTTCATCCCGGATGACATTATCGGTGCTGAAAAGCAACAGTCCGTTTTCATACACATTCTGCTGGCCGCCCTGCTCCGTAATAATCACTCGCCCGTATGGCGTTTCCCGGTCGAGGAGTATTTCCTGGTCGGGATAAAGCAGGGAAAGGCTTAACCGGTCAAATGAAACGGAGGTTAATCCATACACGATCGCGCCGCAGCAAAGCATGGTCAACACCCGGGGAAACCACGACGGTAGGGCAAATGCATAAAGGATTACAAAAACAAGGAAGATTCCTGTGATTACTTTCATTCCCGGGAACGTTCCAAACAGCCAGAGAAGCACGAAGTTGACCAGCGCGCCTGCCATCATGCTCCCGAAAGATTCGACTGCATAGGCGCCTCCCAGCGGATTTTTTGAGGCTCCACGCGGAAGCTCGGAACTGAGCGCGGTAAACAGGAATCCGCCGGCAAAACAAACCGGGGTTTGCAAGAGCAGCGAGGAGTAGAAAAGCTCTTTGAGCCCCACCATGCCGCCGGTGGGGAAGACCACGCTCCGCCAGATGTCCAGCTTCAATAAAGTGAGGATGGGAATTATCGACAAGAGCAGGAGCAAAAACAGGATGAACTGCGCACGTTCCTTCATCTGCTGTGAAAACCGTCCGATGAACGCGCCGAAACCGGTTAGCAGCATCCAGTTAGCAAGCACGATGCCGACAGTGAGTTCATTTCCCTGAAACACATACAGAAACTCCCGGAGTAGGTAGATCTGGGCAGAAATGGAGATAAAACCCAAGGAAAACAGAGCGGAAAGGATTGCAAATCTCCTGTACATGTAGTATCTTTACATGGATTTTATTTCAAAGATATGCAAAGGTTCCGGTTTTCATTCATTTTGTTGATAAGCTGTATGTTCGGATTAAATTCCGGGTGTTCATCCCAGAACAGGGATACATCCCCTCCCAAAGAGGATCGTAAACCCGCTGCGGCGGGCAGGTTTTACCCGGCAAGCGCCGATGAGATCACCTCCCTTCTGGAGGAGTACTTCAGGGATGCCAAGCCCCGAAGTCAGAATCCCGCAATTGCCATCATCTCTCCGCATGCCGGTTACGTTTTTTCCGGGTTCGTGGCGGCAAACGCCTTCAACCAGGTTGATCCTGATAAACAGTACGAGAATGTATTTGTACTGGCTTCGAGTCACCAGGTCGCTTTCATGGGAGCTTCCATCTACAACAAAGGGGACTATGTGACTCCACTGGGAAAGGTCCCGGTCAACATGGCACTGGCCGAAGATCTGATCCGGGAGAATCCTGTGTTCGTCTTTAATCCCGAAGCCGACAAGTACGAACACAGTCTGGAAGTACAGGTCCCGTTTCTCCAATTTCACCTGAAAAAGCCGTTTCAATTGGTGCCGATCGTCCTCGGAACGCAATCACCCGAGTCGTGCCGGAAAATTGCCACCGCCCTCAAGCCCTGGTTTAACGACCGGAATCTCTTTGTGATCAGCAGCGATTTTTCCCATTATCCCGGATACACCGATGCCGTGGCAGCCGACAAAGCCACCTGCGATGTCATCGCGCAAAACAATCCCGCAGATTTCCTGGAGTTCCTCGACAATTACAAAAAGAAGAGAGTGGACAACCTGGCGACCAACTGCTGCGGATGGACCTCTATTCTGACACTTCTCTACCTGACTTCCGGAAGTCAGGAATACACCTATACCCCCATCCTGTATCAGAATTCCGGCGATTCTAAATACGGTGACAAACAGCAGGTGGTCGGATACTGGGCCATTGCAGTGAATCAAAACAAATCCGCTTCCGGAGCTCAGTCAGAATTTAATTTCCCGGATGCCGATAAAGCAGCGCTGCTGTCTATTGCCCGGAAAACCATCAACTCGTACATCCGGGAACGAAAGATTCCGGAGGTGGACACGACAGGTTTTTCCGACAACCTGAAGCTCCATGCCGGAGCATTTGTCACCCTTAAAAAGAACGGGCAGTTGCGAGGTTGCATCGGACGGTTTACTGCGGAAATCCCGCTTTACCAGGTCATCCAGGAGATGGCTGTTGCCAGTTCGGCGCAGGATACCCGGTTTGAACCCGTTTCGGCCGGGGAGATCGACAAACTGGAAATCGAGATCTCGGTACTTTCTCCGATGAAAAAGATCAAAAGCATCGACGAGATCGAGCTGGGCCGTCACGGGATTTACATCAAAAATGGGTGGTCCTCCGGAACTTTCCTTCCCCAGGTGGCCACAGAAACCGGCTGGACGAAAGAGGAGTTCCTGGGTCATTGCGCGCGGGATAAAGCCGGGATCGGGTGGGACGGCTGGAAAACCGCCGATATCTTCACTTACAAAGCCCTGGTTTTTTCGGAGTCAGACCTCAGCGGCCACAAAGATTGAGGTAGGGACAATAAGTGCAACTGTCGGGATCACCGGTCTGCAGGAAAGGTTTCTCCCGGTCGTAAATATCTTGCAACAGGTCTTTCAAAACCCCTTCCATCCGGTCGAGGGTTGATCGGGTAAGTGTTTTCGTGGATTTTTCGTTTGTTTCCCCGGGTATGGAGACTGTTAGTAAGCCCTGGCTTTGCTTTTGCAATGAGAGGATGCCGGCTTGCATAGTGACCTGTTGATGCTCTCCGGCCACCATCCAGGCATAGGTCAGAAGCTGAAAACCTTTATCGAGACCCGAGGTATCGACCAGGTCATCCCAGTCAGCAATCTGTAACTCTTTTGCATCTGCGCTTCCGGTTTTGTAGTCAATCACCCGGGTAATGGATCCGGTTCGGTCGACCCGGTCGACAAATCCCTTGATTTTTACCTCCAGGTCACCCTCCTCAAACCGGATGCGGAGGGTTTTGTTGAGCGGTTGTTCCAGCAGGACAATAGTCAGTTTTTCTCCCTTCCCCGATAACTCCTCCACCAGTTGCTTTTCTTTCCGGAGAAATTTCCGGATCATGATCTTTGCTACCTGGACCAGCAGCAGGTTTTTCCCGTAAGCCAACCCATCGCCTTTGAACTTTTTTTCGAAGGCCTGATCTACAAGAGCATCAATTCGTGTCTCCATTTCGATGAAGCCGGCCGGTCCGAGAGTTTTTCCCTTAAACGGGAGGTAGAGATTCCTCAGGGCTTCGTGAACAGCTTTCCCCAGGGTTTGCGGATCGATCGAATCCGCCACCTCTTCGGGTTCTTTGAGTCCGGCAATATCCGAATAATAGAATCGCAGCGGACAGGCGCGGTAAGCGTTCATGGCGGTAGGGGCAAATCCGTCGGAAGCTTTTTTGATGAGCTTTTCGAGCACCGCCCCCTGCTTCGGAATGGAGATGAACGGATAGCTGCTTCCCGTGCCGACCGGTGTATTCAGAAACGATTCGTGCACGGTCGCATTCGGATTGTATTTCCTCAGTTCTTCCTGAAGCTGTTTAAGGTACCTGCTCGGTTCCCCTCCTCCGAGAGAATCGGACTCGGTATTGTAGAGCAACCACACCCGTTTGGCCCGCTGAAGCAGCCGGTAAAAATGGTAAGCATATATGGCATCTTTGTGCGTGTATGTCGGGAGATGGAAATCACGCTTCACATCAAACGGGATGAATGACTGAACAGTGCGGCCCGAAGGCAGGATCCCTTCGTTACAGGAAAGCAGGATGATTTGTTCAAAATCGAGCGTTCGCGTTTCAAGCATGCCCATGATCTGCAACCCCTTCAATGGCTCGCCATAAAAGGGAAGAGAGGTGGTTTCCAACAGTTGCCGGAAGAATTTATAAAGGGAATCCCAGGTGAAAAATCCTCCCGAAGCGGAGAGAATATGCCGCAACTGATGAAGCATCCTCGCAAGAGCCCAGGCATATTCCAATTCAACGGGCGAAACCTGTTCTTCCGGGTATCCTCCCTTTTCCTCAGGATCTTTACCCTTCCACAGATGCTCTTTCCGGATGGCGCCGGCGATGGCTTCTACCAGTTCCTGAATCCGGTTGATCGCGGTTTCCGGCGATTCCCAGGGAGAGAAAACCGGTTCGAGGAAGCTGAGATTTGACTGGAACAGTCCTGGGTTCTCCTGATGCAGATCCTTCATCTGCAAAAACACCCGGGTCCCCTTCCGGATCTTTTCCACCAGCTCCCGCAAAGCAAACTGGTTCCCTTCCAAAGCGATAGCTGCCAGCCGGTTTATATATGGGTGCTGTAACACCCTGACCACATCCCGGTAATAAAAACGGTCGGCAGAAGAGCTTCCCTTTTTCATCCGTTTGGCCCGCAGGTGAAGTCCAAAGACCAGGTCCAGCAAGTCGGCCAGGGGGGTCTGGCTCAGGGGAAGCCCCATGGTGATATTCAGGTCGGGAGGACGCCTTCCCTTTTCCTCACTGAGATCCGGGATTGAATTCAGGAGCGGTAGTAGCAACCTTTCGTCCGGTAAAACAATGGCGATGCGTTCATCGAGTGGCTGTGTTGCGGCCAGTCCCTGTACTAGTTCACCGCAGTACTTTACCTGCCCGATCACATCGGGAACTCCAATGATCTCGATCCCGACCGGATTCGTCTCAAGGTCTTTTGATTTCCATCTTCCGGCGCTTTCCGGCCATTTCCGGAACCAGTCGCGTAGGAATGTCCCTGCCTCCTGGGCTTTCTGGTCCACATAGTAGGCATCGGCATCCCACAATAATTCAGCGCGCCCCTCCCCTATCAGGTGTCCAATGATCTTTTCTTCGGCTGTCGTTAGCGCATTGAATCCGGCAAACACCAGGTGTTTCCAGGGAATCTCAACTTCTCCTTTCTGCAACCTCTCCCAGGCATGCCGGAAGATCAATCCCTGGGTTCCTTGGCCTTTCGCAAGCAATCGCACCTTGAGCTTCAGGTAATAGGAAAGCAGCGAATGGTAAAACTTCAGGTAATTCTGCTGAAACTCTGTCAGCGGCTCTCGATCGGGATTCCAGACGGTCATCGCCCGCACCTCATCCAGGTAGGTAAACAACTTCCCGGGATCGGCCAGGTACCGATCTACCTCATTGAAATCGGCCAACAGCTGGGCGCCCCAGTTTAGAAACTCATCAAACGGCCGGGCTTGTTCCCCTTCCACCTCCCGGTGCGCTTCATAAAGCTCCACAAGGCAGTGAACCTGTTCGGCCTCTTTTAATCCCGACAGGGAGGAGATAAAATCTTCGATGGAAAAAACGGCCGGCGACCAGCTGGTGGCCGGCAGCAATTCCGCCAGGTACTTCCGGAAAAAGAGTCCGCCCCGCCGGTTCGGAAGAATGACCGCAACATCCGGAATCTGATCCCGGTAGTTGTCGTGAATATAAAGAGCGGTTTGATGGAGGAAAGGAGGCATGGGGACTGCTGAAAAGACAAAGGTAGGAATTATGCAGTTTGATTTTATATTCACGCCAACACACGGTTTTTTCTTATCTTTATAAAAAATTTAATGCTATGAAAAAAATTACGCTTTTAACTATGTGCCTGGCCATATTGCTGGGTGTTTCTTGCAAAAAGAAGGATGATCGTTATCCGTATGCTGATTTTAAAGTGAATGGGGTTCATAAAAAATACGAAAACTCGGACAATTTCAGCACAAGTTCATGTGGAGCTTCGACCTGGTGCGGACATTTTACTCAGCAAGGTTTAGTTTTTACAAAAAACTATTTTAAGATTGGAATCCCCGGCAATCCTGTCGTGGGTCAGACCTACAGCAGCGGGGAAACTGGTTTTGTTGTCCGTTACCGGAACGAGAACGAAACGGAGTATGAACTGACCGTGACTCCAATGACAGTGACCTTTAGCAAATGGGAGGGGTCGGGAGGTTGGGCAGAAGGGAACTTCTCCGGCTGGTTGAAATCAGCTGCAGGCGATAGTGTGCAGATTCAGGATGGATATTTCCAGAATCAGATACAGTAAGTAAACTCGATGCAGCCAAGCTAGCATTAATCCTGTCGGAATCCATATCAGGATTTAGGGGCATCGGGCGACGAAGCAGAGAACCACGTCTCTCCTGTATCCGGGAATCCGGTAATTGGGTGAGTGACCGCCAGCCGAAGGTAGAGATCGGTGAGTGAGAATTTTCCGGTTTCGGTGATCAGGGGAAATATCTCCGGACTGAGGATCTGGATCCCGTCAAAGGCAAACGGATTCAGGGAACCGGCTTCCCGGATGAGACGTCTTTCTCCTGTATTCCGGTTCTCCCATCCGCAGAGTTGCATCTCGTCGTTAAAAAGAAAATATCGTACACTCTCCCGTTTACGTATGGCAAGGGTCGCAAGAGACCGGTGGGCAAGTTGATCCTGCAACATTCTGCCAATATCCAAGCTGGAAAGTACATCTACATTCCGGACGAGGAAAGGCTCCTGCCCTTCAAAAAACCAGGATGCTTTTTTCAGCCCGCCTCCCGTTTCAAGCACTGTATCCGATTCATCCGAAAAGAGGATATTCAATCCGAAATTCCCGTGCTTCTCAAGAAAATCCACGATCAATTCAGGGAAATGATGCAGGTTGATAATAATATCCCGGATCCCATATCCAGCGACGTGCTCCAGTGCATGCTGCAAAAGTGGTTTGCCTTCCACCACCAGCAGCGCCTTGGGGATGGTGTTGGTGAGGGGGCGAAGACGGGTACCCAGACCGGCAGCAAGGATGAGGGCTTTCATGGGGATAAAGTTAACCAAGGTTTTGATGGGCAAGACGGATCTTTACGGGATACCTGTCCGAGAGGTATTTCGCAAGCAGTTCCGCACAGTAGACCGACCGGTGTTGTCCGCCGGTACAGCCAAAAGCGACAGTCAGATGGGTAAAATCACGTTGGATGTATGTTCGTATACTCTGTTCGACCAGGCTG